>NZ_JAJNIF010000001.1:0-398177 GCF_022386595.1 Mammaliicoccus sp. G-M28 | reverse complement strand
CGATTAACTTCTGACTTAATCTACAACTTGGCTGAACTCTTCGATTAACTTCTAACTTAATCTACAACTTAGCCAAACTCTTAGATTAACTACTGACTTAATCTATAACTTAGCTGAACTCTTCGATTAACTTCCGACTTAATCTACAACTTGGCCAATCTCTTCGATTAACTACCGACTTAATCTACAACTTAGCTGAACTCTTCGATTAACTTCTAACTTAATCTACAACTTAGCCAAACTCTTAGATTAACTACCGACTTAATCTACAACTTGGCTGAACTCTTCGATTAACTTCTGACTTAATCTACAACTTGGCTGAACTCTTCGATTAACTTCTAACTTAATCTACAACTTAGCCAAACTCTTAGATTAACTCCTAACTTAATCTACAACTTAGCCAAACTCTTAGTTTAACTTCTGACTTAATCTACAACTTGGTCGAACTCTTCGCTTAATTGTCTAATTTATCTACGACTCATCTCATTTTTTTAATAAACTTATTTATGTTTCAGCATTTCATCATTATATAGGCGGTGTTTGATTGGATTGATTATGCACTTATATCAATCTTTTTTAAATAAAATAATTTTTCTCGGGAGTAGGATGACGAAATCTATTTTTATAAAATTAGAACTTTGTACTACTCCTATTATTTTTAAATTTGCATTTTAAATGAAAACGCTTTATAATGAATTTGTAAACATAAGTTTTAAAAATAAACATTTGTTTGTGAGGTGAGTTACTTGAATGAAAATGAAAAGTTAATACTTAATTTAATTAAAGAGAACCCTTTTATTTCACAACAAGAATTATCAGATAAAGTTGGTTTATCAAGACCAGCTGTTGCAAATATAATATCAGGATTAGTAAAGAAAGAATATGTGCAAGGAAAAGCTTATGTATTAAATGAACAAAATCCTATTGTTTGTATAGGTGGTGCGAACATTGATAGGAAGTTTCATGTTACAGACAAATTAGTACAAGGTACTTCGAATCCTGTTACATCTGAATCATCTATTGGTGGAGTTGCAAGAAATGTTGCAGAAAACTTAGGACGTATAGGTGAAGATGTTCTTCTATTAACAACTTCAGGAAATGATGCAGAGTGGCAACATATTGCTGATTTATCGTCACCATTTATGAATGTAGATTATGTTGAGAAAATTTCTAGTGAAGCTACAGGTAGTTATACAGCATTGTTAGATCAAGATGGAAATATGACGATGGGGCTCGCGGATATGTCAGTATATGACAAAATTACGCCAGAGTTTATGATTAAAAATACTTATTTATTAAATAAGTCGAAATGTATCATTGCTGACTTAAACTGTCCTAAAGAAACACTTGAGTTCTTATGCTCATATGCGGAGAAAAAACAAATTAAACTTGTTCTGATCGCTGTCTCAGGACCAAAAATGAATAGACTTCCAAACAATTTACATGCAGTAGATTGGTTGATTTTAAATAAAGATGAGGTTGAATCATATGTTGGTAAAGAAGCACATTCAGAATTAGAATTACAAAGTTATATGAGTGAGATTAAGTCATTAGGTGTTAGCAATTTAATTGTTACATCTGGTAAAGAAAAGATATTTTATGTAGGTGCAGAGGGACAACATGAGTTTCAGGTTAACGCAGTAGACCGTGTTGTAGATGTAACAGGAGCTGGAGATGCTTTTACATCAGCATTAATTTACGGATGGCTGAAATCATATGATATAGAACAAATTGTTAATTTAGCTAGAGCAAATGCTTCAAAGACTATTAAAACATCTTATACAGTTAGACAAGATTTAGATAGAAAACAACTAATAAAAGACATGGAGGAAATAAAATGAAAAACTATATTCAATTTTCAAAAGAGGTAGAAAAAGCTAAACAGGAAGATAAAGCAATCGTTGCATTAGAATCTACAATTATTTCACACGGTATGCCATACCCACAAAACGTAGAAATGGCTAAAAAAGTGGAGCAAATTGTAAGAGACAATGGTGGAGTTCCAGCAACTATAGCAATTATTAATGGAGAAATAAAAATCGGTTTAAATGATGAAGAACTAGAATTATTAGCAAGTGCAGAAGATGTTGCCAAAGTTTCAAGAAGAGACATTGCAGAAATATTAGCTACAAAAAAAATCGGTGCAACTACTGTAGCATCAACTATGATTTGTGCTCAATTAGCTGATATTAAATTCTTCGTAACAGGTGGAATCGGTGGTGTTCATAAAGGCGCAGAACATACAATGGATATCTCAGCTGATTTAGATGAACTTTCAAAAACTAAAGTAGCAGTAATTTGTGCTGGCGCAAAATCAATCCTTGATTTAGACAAAACTTTAGAATATTTAGAAACTAAAGGTGTACCAGTGGTTGGCTATCAAACAGATGAACTTCCTGCATTCTTTACAAGAGAAAGTGGTTTGAAATTAAATACGAGAATCGATGATGTAAAAACAATTGCACAATTAGCAGAAGTACAATGGGATTTAGGATTAGATTCAGGTATCGTAATTGCGAACCCAGTTCCTGAAGAAGATCAATTAGACTCAAGTTTTATTAACGGAATTATAGATAAAGCAGTTGCAAAAGCTGAAAAAGAAGGCGTTCATGGTAAAGATTCAACACCATTCCTATTAGGTGAAATTGTTAAACAATCTGATGGAAAATCATTAGAAACAAATATTAAACTTGTTGAACATAATGCCAAAATTGGAACACAAATAGCAGTTGAATATTCGAACCTATCAAAATAAAGGAGAATTGAATCAAATAACTGCATAGTTATGTAATTTGATTGAATTGTAAGTGTTTTTTTGATATTCTTTAATCGTATAGATAAAATTTGATTTTATACAAATTAAATATAGGAATTAGAAGGAGACAATAATATGGAACAAAATTCTTACGTAATAATTGACGAAACGGGTATTCATGCAAGACCAGCAACTATGTTAGTACAAACTGCATCTAAATTTGATTCAGATGTACAATTAGAATATAACGCTAAAAAAGTAAACTTAAAATCTATTATGGGTGTAATGAGCCTAGGTGTTGGTAAAGATGCTGAAATCACTATCTACGCTGAGGGTAGTGACGAGAAAGAAGCAATCGAAGCAATTACTGAAGTATTATCAAAAGAAGGATTAACTAAATAATGTCTGAAATTTTAAAAGGGATAGCTGCATCTGATGGTGTGGCTATTAGTAAAGCATATTTATTAGTTGAACCTGACTTATCATTTTCTAGCGAAAATATCAGCGATGTAGATGGCGAAGTTGAAAAGTTCAAAGCAGCTGTTAACCAATCTAAAGTTGAATTAACTCAGATTCGAAATAATGCTGAGAAACAACTTGGAGCTGATAAAGCTGCGATTTTTGATGCACATTTATTAGTGTTAGAAGATCCAGAATTACTCAATCCAATTGAAGAAAATATTCGCAATAATAAAGTTAATGCGCCAACAGCATTAGAAGAAGTATCTTCAAATTTCATTACGATTTTTGAAAATATGGATAATGAATACATGAAAGAACGTGCGGCAGATATCCGTGACGTTTCGAAACGTATTTTGGCTCATATATTGGGAGTAGAGTTGCCAAATCCTAGTATGATTAATGAAAGCGTTATTATTGTTGGTGAAGATTTAACACCATCTGATACAGCACAACTTAACAAAGAATTTGTTAAAGGTTTTGCTACAAACATCGGTGGAAGAACTTCACACTCAGCAATAATGAGTCGTTCATTAGAAATTCCTGCTGTAGTAGGTACAAAAGATATTACTAGCCGAGTGAAACATGGAGATAGTCTTATCATTGATGGTCTATCTGGTGATGTAATTATTGACCCTACAGAGGATGAAGTTCAAGCTTACGAACAAAAACATACTAACTTCTTAGCTGAAAAAGAAGAACTAGCGAAACTTGTTAATGATGAATCTGTTTCTAAAGACGGAGTTCATGTAGAACTTGCAGCTAATATTGGAACACCTAAAGATTTAACGGGTGTTAAAAATAATGGTGCAGAAGGTATCGGTTTATACCGTACTGAGTTTTTATACATGGGTAGAGACAATATGCCTTCAGAAGAGGAACAATTCGAAGCTTATAGTAAAGTATTAAAAGAAATGGACGGTAAACGTGTAGTTGTTCGTACTTTAGATATTGGTGGAGATAAAGAATTATCTTACTTAAACTTACCTAAAGAAATGAACCCATTCTTAGGATATAGAGCTATTCGCTTATGTCTAGACCAAACTGACATCTTTAGAACACAATTAAGAGCATTATTACGTGCATCTGAGTTCGGTAAATTAAATATCATGTTTCCAATGATAGCTACAATTAAAGAATTCAGAGACGCTAAAGCAATCTTACTAGAAGAAAAAGAGAAATTAGTTTCTGAAGGTGTTAAAGTTGATGATGATATCGAAATCGGTATTATGGTAGAGATTCCATCAACTGCAGCACTTGCTGATATCTTTGCTAAAGAAGTTGATTTCTTCAGTATCGGTACAAACGATTTAATCCAATACACTATGGCAGCTGATCGTATGTCTGAGCGTGTTTCATATTTATACCAACCATATAACCCAGCAATTCTTCGCTTAGTTAAGCAAGTAATTGAAGCTTCACATAAAGAAGGTAAATGGACAGGTATGTGTGGAGAAATGGCTGGAGATAACACGGCAATTCCATTATTACTTGGATTAGGCTTAGATGAATTTTCTATGAGTGCGACAAGTATTCTTAAAGCAAGAAAACAAATCAAACAATTAGATCAAAAAGAAATGCAAGAATTAGCAAGTCGTGCTATTAACTGTGCAACTGAAGAAGAAGTTGTAGAACTTGTTAATGAATTATCATAAATGGTAAATAAAAAGTAGGGCGTGATTTACTCACGTCCTACTTTTTTTAGCTTTAATATTAAATATGCCAATTTCAGGTGAACAAAATATTCTAATAGGTAATCTCGTCATGCCTATACCTTTGTTTACAAATAGATGTTGCTGTCTTCTAATATGATATAAACCTTGAATATATTTTTTGCCAAAAGTAGGTATATATAATGCACCAATTTTAGGCACGCGTACTTGGCCTCCATGCGTATGGCCAGATAATACTAAGTCGATGTTAGGGTCCAACAATTTAACTTTATCAGGTTCATGCATCAAACCTATTCTATATGCGATAGGACCATCTGCTAATTGGAAGGAACTATTAAAATTTGGTTGGCCAAAACATATATCGTCTATTCCATGTATTAAAATATTACCAGCTGGAGTCACAATTTTATAATAATCATTTAGTAGTAATTGAAAACCAGACTTTTTTATGATGTTTAATACGATTTGTATACCGTTTGACCCGTAATCATGATTGCCAGGAACGAAAAACTTACCATATTTTGATTGAATCGTTCTAAATAAAGGTATAACAAGATAAGGATCAAATGAAGCATATTTGATATTGTCAAAACAATCACCAGTAAAACAAACTATATCAGCCTCTTGTTTGTTTATTAAAAGAACAAGTTGATGTAAGTCTTCTAAAGTAGAATAATAGCCTAAGTGTAAATCTGAAATATGGACTATCTTTAAATTAGTAGATAAATTACTTTGAAGTGAATGCGTTACTAACTTTATTTTAGAATTTGGAAAATGAAATTTCATCAGTTTTTACCTAAAGCTTCATTGAAAGAATTTATATCAACTTGGTAAAATACTTTATCATTTATAAGAACAGTAGGCGTTGAAAAGCTATCTAAATCTATTAATTCATTTTTGAACTGTTTATTTTTAATATTTTTTTCAGTGTAATCAATTTCCTTTTCCTTGAAATATTGTTTAACAAATTGGCAAGGGGGACACTGATCTTGTGTATAAATCGTAACTTTATTCATTGCTTTCACCTCGACTTTATATAGTCATATTATAACGATTTCTAATTGTGTTCAACGATTATGTTTAATAATGCCACTAATTTGTCATTACTTTGTAAATGTTAAACATTTTATTAATGTTTAAAATGATGTATAATGAGTTTAAATTGTGATGTAAATCACAAACGTTGAATGGAGGAATATTATGGATGCAGTAGTTATTAGTCGTTTACTGACTGCTATGACCTTGGGATTCCATATCATATTTGCAACAATTGGTGTAGGTATCCCATTAATGTTTGCTATTGCTGAATTCATAGGTATTAAGAAAGACAATCCTATGTATATTGCTATGGCAAAGCGTTGGTCTAAAGGTTACACAATTACTGTAGCAGTTGGTGTTGTTACAGGGACGATTATTGGCTTACAATTATCATTATTGTGGCCGTCATTTATGCAATTAGGTGGTCAAGTTATTGCGCTACCATTATTTATGGAAACATTTGCCTTTTTCTTTGAGGCGATTTTCTTAAGTATTTATCTATATACTTGGGATAGATTTAAAGGAAAATGGACACACTTTTTAATTAATTTACCAGTTATTATTGGTGGAACATTCTCAGCGTTTTTCATTACATCTGTGAATTCTTTCATGAATACGCCTAGTGGTTTTGATTTTATTAACGGGAAATTAATGAATATTGATCCATTAGCAGCAATGTTTAATGCATCATTTGGGGTAAGATCATTCCATGTAATTGCGACTGCTTTTATGACAGCTGCATTTATTTTGGCAAGTATTGCAGCATATCGTTTAATCAAGAATAAATTCATTGATGATAAAGAATATCATAAAAAAGCACTTAAACTTACTATGACAGTAGGTCTTATTGCGAGTTTATTCGCTATGCTTGCAGGTGATTTATCTGCAAAATTTTTACATGAAGAACAACCAGAAAAGCTAGCAGCTATGGAGTGGCATTTTGAAAGTGAATCAAAAGCTGACCTTGTATTATTTGGATTAGTAGATGAAGATAAACAAGAAGTTAAAGGTGCTATTAAAATTCCTGGGGCGCTAAGCTTCTTATCAGATAATAATTTCAATACTGAAGTAAAAGGGCTAAATGAATTCAAAAGTGATGAAACACCACCGCTTATTATTCATTATTTCTTTGATTTAATGGTGTTCTTCGGTGTTTATTGTTTTGCAGTTTCAGCATTGTTCATCGTATTAAAATGGTTCAAGAAATGGTCTCAATATAGTAAACCTATATTGTATTTAGCTGTTTTGACAGGTCCATTAGCAATGCTAGCTATAGAATTTGGTTGGTTCTTAGCAGAAATGGGTAGACAACCTTGGATATTACGAGGCTATTTAAAAGTTGCAGATGCAGCTACACATGCTGATGGTTTAAGTCTAGTATTTATAGCTTTTGCAATTCTTTATTTAATACTAGGTATTTCATCAAGTTATGTTCTAATTAGAATGTTCAGTCATAGTAAAGCTACGGATGATGTGAATAAAATAATAGACAGAAAGGGTGAAGTATAATGGATTATCAACATATAGGAATCACTGTACTTTGGCTCTTTTTGTATGGTTATATCATTATCGGTGCGATAGATTTTGGAGCTGGGTTCTTTGCTTTTCATGCAAAATTAACAAAACAAGATCATATTATTAATAATTTAATATCTAGATATTTAAACCCAGTTTGGGAAGTGACTAATGTATTCTTCGTATTCTTCTTTGTTGGAATAGTTGGATTCTTTCCAGACTCAGCATATTACTTTGGGTCAACATTATTGATACCAGGTAGTATAGCTTTAATACTATTAACAATACGTGGTAGTTTCTATGCATTTGAAAACTATGGACAAGATAGCAAGTTGTCTTGGTTATTCTTATATGGTGCTACAGGTTTACTTATTCCTGCATCATTTTCAACAATATTGACGATAGCTGAAGGTGGATATATTAAAGAAACAGATAAAGGAGTCAGCTTGCAATGGGTTGAATTATTGCTAAGTCCTTATGCTTGGGCGGTTGTCTTTTTAGCGATTATCTCTGTATTGTACATTTCTTCAGGATTCTTAACATTTTATGCAAATAAAGCAAAAGATTCTGAAGCATATCACTTATTGAGACAGTGGTTCCTTATTTGGGCAGTCCCAATGATTGTTATTTGTCAATTTGTATTCTTATCATTAAGACAACATAATGAAGACCACTTTAATAACGCTTTAGGTAGTTTCTGGTGGTTATTTGGTTTAAGTATCGTATTCTTCATTATAGCAGTTGTACTTATTTACTTAAAAAAAGCGCATGGTGTTGCATTTATCATGATATTATTACAATTTGGAACTGCATTTTTCGGATACGGTATTAGTAAATTACCGTATATTCTATATCCGTTTATAAATATTAATAAATCAGTTGTAAATGATCAAATGGCATTAATGCTTATTATCGTATTTATTTTAGGTTTACTTTTACTTGTTCCATCGCTAATATTATTATTAAGATTATTTATCTTTGATGCAGATTACGTTAAAGGTAAAAAATAATAACAATCAAAAGTATGGAGGCATATCATGAGTAAGGAATATGTAGTTATAGGCTTAGGTCGATTTGGTGGAAGTATTGTTAGAGAACTAAATGCCTTAGATATGGATGTTATGGCCATTGATGCTGATGAAGCGAGAGTAAATGAATATAGCGATATCGCCACACATGCGGTTATTGCGGACACTACAGATGAAGCAGTGATGAAGAGTTTAGGTATAAGAAACTTTGATCATGTCATTGTAGCAATTGGTGAAAATATTCAAGCAAGTACACTGACTACTTTAATTCTTAAAGAATTAGGTGTTAAGAAAGTTACTGCTAAAGCTCAAAATGATTACCATGCTAAAATTTTAAATAAAATTGGTGCAGATACAGTTGTTCATCCAGAAAGAGACATGGGTCGACGCATTGCACATAATGTAGCAAGTGCATCTGTATTAGACTACTTAGAACTATCAGATGAATATTCTATTGTTGAAATAAAAGCAGGGGAAAGACTTGCTGGAAATTCGATATTAGAATTAGATGTTCGTGCGAACTTTGGCATCAATATTATTGCTGTAAAAAGAGGGAAAGATATTATCGTTGCGCCAGATCCAAATGAAAATATAGAATATCATGATATATTAATTGTGATAGGTCACGATAATGATTTAAATAGATTTGAGAAAAAACTTGTAAATGAATAAGATGTAGTAAAAAAGCACCGACAATGTCAATTGACATCGTCGGTGCTTTTAAACATTATTATTTTATTTTCATGATTATTGGTAAAATCATTGGTTTACGAGCTGTTTTTTCATATAAATATGGTTGTAATGCTTCAGTAATCGTAGCTTTAACATGATGCCATTCTACTTTTTCGTTATTATTTAACTTTTCAATTACTGATTTTTTGATTAATCGTTGTGCGTCGTAAATTAAATGTCCTGATTCTCTCATATAAACAAAGCCTCTTGAGATGATATCTGGACCTGAAAGTAATTGTTTTGTTTTGAAATCAATACTTACTACAACAATGACAAGACCTTCTTCTGATAGAACTTTACGGTCTTTAATAACGACATTGCCGATATCTCCGATACCGTTACCATCAACAAATACATTGCCTGAAGGTATACGTCCAGCATATCTAGCTGAATCTTTAGTAAGTGCTAGTACATCTCCAATTTCATAAACAAAGATATTGTCAGGATCTACACCACAGTTAATACCTGTTTCGCTATGTTTTTTAAGCATTCTATATTCACCATGTATTGGCATGAAATATTTTGGCTTAATTAAACGTAGCATTAATTTTTGTTCATCTTGTGAACCGTGCCCTGATGTATGAATGTTAGATAATTTACCATGAATAACATCAGCACCAGCTTTATACAATGAATTGATAGTTCTATTAACACTCTTAGTGTTACCTGGAATAGGTGAAGAACTAAATACAACAGTGTCATCTGGAATAATACTTATTTGTCTATGTGTACCGTTGGCAATTCTAGAAAGTGCTGCCATAGGTTCACCTTGTGATCCAGTACATAAAATAAGAATTTCATGTTTAGGAACTGAATTGATTTTATTAGGTTCAATAAATGTTTCTGGTGGTACTTTAATGTAGCCTAATTCAGTACCAATCTTAATGTTGTTTTCCATTGAACGACCGAAGACAACAATTTTACGATTGTACTTCACAGCTGCTTCAACGGCTTGTTGCACTCTGTAAATATTAGATGCAAATGTTGCGAAGATAATTCTACCTGAACATTTACGGAATATTTCATCTACATTTTGTCCAACTTCTTTTTCACTTAAAGTAAAGTTAGGCACCTCTGAGTTAGTAGAGTCTGATAATAAACAAAGAACGCCTTCTTCTCCAAGTTGAGCCATTTTGGCAATATTCGCAGGCTTACCTACAGGCGTGAAATCAAATTTGAAATCTCCTGTATGGACGATTTTTCCTTCTGGTGTATCTGCAATAATACCGTAAGCTTCAGGGATACTATGCGTTGTTAAATAGAATGAAATTTTGAAGTGCTTAAATTCATAAACAGAATCTTCGTCAATTTCATTTAATTGAGCTGTTTTAAGTAGATGATGCTCTTCCAGTTTATTTCTAATAAGTCCTAATGCTAATGGACCACTATAAATCGGAACATTCATTTGTTTTAATAAGAATGGAACACCACCAATATGATCTTCGTGTCCATGAGTGATAAATAAAGCTTTCACTTTATGTTTATTTTGAATTAAGTACGTATAATCTGGTATCACGTAATCGATACCAAGAAGATCATCGTCTGGGAATTTTATACCCGCGTCTATAACGATAATTTCATCTTGATATTCGAGGGCGTACGTGTTTTTACCAATTTCACCGAGACCACCCAGTGCGTATACGCCTACTTCATTTTTTTGTAGAGGTTTCATTTAGATAGTCTCCACGTTAAAATGATCTGATTGTTTTTCATAATCTAAATGAGCGCCCTCTAATTTTTGGACAAATTCGATATTGTAATTACGGTCTGTTAAATATCTTCTAACTTGTTCTTCAGTTTGTCCTTCAAAATACTTTGTTTGTGTACTTTCACGTACAATTACTTCACTTTTATCTTCTTGAAAAAATACTTTAAATACTGCCATATATAAATCCTCCTAGGTTAATTAACATAAATAAAGCCCTAGTTTTAAGTCTAGGGTTAGTCAATTTTGAAATTTGATTCCCGTTCAATTTGAAAAGTAGCTATATAAATAAATATAGATACCCTTTTAATAAGTTCATTTTACATGATAATTAGAGATAAATAAAGATATTTAACTAAATCTTTCATATATATTGATTATGGACTAAAATAGATATAAGGAGGCGATCAAAGTTGAATAAGAAATTAATATTTTTCGACATAGACGGAACAATCTATGATGAAGATAAAAATATACCGAAATCTACAATCACTGCCATAAAACAATTAAAAGAAAAAGGGCATATAGTTGCAATTGCAACTGGAAGAGCGCCTTACATGTTTAAAGAAGTCATTAAAGAAACAGGAATAGAAACTTTTGTTTCACTAAATGGACAAATTGTTGTTTATAATGGAGAAATTATAGGGAAACACCCGTTAGATAAAGAGGAATTAACTAATATAGTAGAAAAAGCACATACAAATAATCATCCACTAGTATTTTTTGGTGAAACAGCAGTATATGCAAATATTGAAAGTGATAATCACATATCAGAAAGCTTAGGATCACTAAAAATGGATTATCCTGAATATCACAATACATATTATCTCGAACATCCAGTTTACCAAGCACTTATTTTCCATACTGAGGATGAAGATGATAAATATGATGATAAATTTAATTCATTGAAATTTTATAGATGGCATACATTAAGTAGAGATGTTGTACCGAATAATCGATCGAAAGCAGAAGGAATAAAAGAACTAAGTGAAAAATTAGGTTTTCCACTCAGTGAAGTAGTTGCTTTTGGAGATGGTCCAAATGATATTGAAATGATTTCAGAAGTAGGTCAAGGCGTCGCAATGGGAAATGCAGTTGATGCATTAAAAACTGTTTGTGATTATGAAACTAAATCAGTTGATGAAGATGGAATATACTATGCATGTAAAGAATTAGGTTTGATAGACGAATAGGATGTGAGATGAATGGATAAAGTCGAACGTATTATCAAAACAGTCGAAAATGAAAAGGGCAGAACTGACAAACAATTCAAAGGTATTGAATTTAATATACGTAGAAATGAAGTTGTTATGATTTATAATTATGATGAAGTGGTTAATAACGTACAACAAGACCCTCACTATATTCGACATAATAAAGACCCAGAATGGTTAAGTTTAGACGAGCTAGCTGTAATTCAAAAAGCTTTAAAAGAAAAAGATATTCATTTTATAGAACGCAGAGACGAATTTATGTAGATAGTGTTTTGATTAAATGAAGATACAACAACTAAATTAATAGCTGAATCGCACGATATCTCGAAAGTCTTCGTGCGATTTGACTAAATTAAACTGCAAAAAGATGCTGAGACAATTAAATTGTCTCAGCATCTTTAATTTTGTAACTATTTAGTTGATTTCAACTGCATCTTCTAAAGGCATAAATGGATCTTCTTGATTTATGTGATCGTAGAACATCACACCATTTAAATGGTCAATTTCATGCTGCAATACGATTGCTGGATATCCTTTAAATCTTTTTTTAAATGGATTTCCTTCTATATCAAATGCTTGAATTGTTATTTTAAAGTTGCGGTGTACTAGACCAGGTTTAGATTCATCTACACTTAAACAACCTTCTCCACCATTTAAATATGCTTTTTGTACACTATGGCTAACAATTTTAGGGTTGATAAGTTGTAGTTCAATTGAATTACCTTTGCCATCATCTTGGATATACACAGCTAACATTTTTTTTGAAACGTTTATTTGTGGCGCAGCTAAGCCAACTCCTGAACGTAATCCATATTTTTTAGCTAAGTCTTCATTTTGTGAATTTTTTAGGAACTCTAACATTTCATTTAAAGTTTCTTTATCTTCACTTGAAATAGGCAATTCTACTTCATCGGCTTTTTTTCTAAGTGTTTCGTGGCCGTCACGAATAATATTTTCCATCGTAATCATTTACATACACCTTCCTCATATAAAATATATCAAAATCTACTCAGTTTTACATCTATTATTGATTGTATAAATAAAAAAAACAGAGTAACATGTTTATAGATATGTAAGGAGGCAATATAATGATTGGCAAGAAATTTTTAACATTAACACTGGCTAGTACAGTGATTTTAACAGCATGTGGTCAATCTAAAGAATCACTTGAATCTTTTTATAATAAGGTAGAAAAAGCAAACCAAGAAGAAAAAGTTATTGTGGATTTGAATGAAAAAATGACTAAAGCTGAAAAAGAAAAAGTGAAGAAAATTGAAGAACTAAATAATGCAAAAGATGAAAAGTTTAAATCAAAAGCAAAAGAATTAACTGAAGGTATAAAAAATAGAGAAGAAATTATAGACAATGAAAAATCAGCTATGGATAAATCAAAAAAGATTTACGAGACTTCTAAAGATGACTACAAAAATATAGAAGATGAGGAGCAATTGAAAGCAGCTAATGATTTGAAGAAAGCTTTGGACGACAAATATAAAGCACATGATAAAGTAATCAAAGGCTATAAAGACGTGTTGGATACTGAGCATCAATTATTTAGCTATTTAACAGAAGATAATGCTACTCAAGAAGGAACTAATAAACGTTCGAAAAAATTAGAAGAAGTTAATAAAAAGACTGAAAAAATAGTAACTGAATATCAAAACGATCTAAAAAAAGTACAACAAGAAAAGAAAGATGTTTCAAATATTTTAAATGAATAATTTGTATTAGTACAGACTTAATTATGTTGTAATACAGTTTATAAAAAGCCTTTTGTACAAGGCTTTTTATAATGTTAGTATTTTTTATTTAACAGTAAAACAGATTTATGTTAAACTGAATTAGAAATGAATATCTAATATAGGGAAAGGTATGGTGAATTGAATGGCTCCGAGAAAAAAAGCCCAATTCGATGCAGTATCGACTTTAAATGAAATAGAGTCTAATTTTGAAATGATTCAAGTGTTAGATGAAGAAGGAAATGTCGTAAATAATGATTTATTACCAGACTTGTCTGACGAAGAACTTGTTGAATTAATGGAAAGAATGGTTTGGACACGTGTTCTAGATCAACGTTCTATTTCATTAAATAGACAAGGTCGTTTAGGTTTCTATGCACCAACAGCTGGTCAAGAAGCTTCACAATTAGCTTCACATTATGCGTTAGAAAAAGAAGATTATGTACTTCCAGGTTATCGTGATGTTCCACAATTAATTTGGCATGGTTTACCACTAACTAAAGCGTTCTTATTCTCACGTGGACACTTTATTGGTAACCAATTCCCAGAAGGTGTAAATGCATTAAGTCCACAAATTATTATTGGTGCACAGTTTATCCAAACTGCTGGTGTAGCACTTGGTATTAAAAAACGTGGTAAGAAAAATGTTGCAATTACTTACACTGGTGACGGTGGTTCTTCACAAGGTGATTTCTATGAAGGTATTAACTTTGCATCTGCTTATAAAGCACCTGCAATCTTCGTAATTCAAAATAACAACTATGCGATTTCAACACCTCGTGACAAACAAACTGCAGCTAAAACATTAGCTCAAAAATCAGTAGCAGTTGGTATTCCAGGTGTATTAGTTGACGGTATGGATGCATTAGCTGTATATGCTGTAACTAAACAAGCTCGTGATCGTGCTGTTAATGGTGATGGCCCATCTCTAATTGAAACATTAACTTACCGTTATGGTCCTCATACAATGGCTGGTGACGACCCAACTCGTTATAGAACTTCAGATGAAGATTCAGATTGGGAAAAGAAAGACCCATTAGTTCGTTTCAGAAAATATCTTGAAGCTAAAAACTTATGGTCTGAAGAAAAAGAAAACGAAGTTATGGAAAAAGCAAAAGAAGAAATTAAAACAGCAATTAAAGAGGCAGACAATACTCCTAAACAAAAAGTAACAGACTTAATGGAAAATATGTATGAAGAAATGCCTCATAACTTAGCTGAACAATATGAAATTTACAAAGAGAAGGAGTCGAAATAAGTCATGGCACAAATGACAATGATTCAAGCGATTAACAATGCGCTTCAAAACGAATTAAAAAGAGACGAAGATGTTTTATTATTCGGTGAAGACGTTGGTGTAAACGGCGGTGTATTCCGTGCAACAGAAGGTTTACAAAAAGAATTCGGTGAAGATCGTGTATTTGATACACCTCTAGCTGAATCAGGTATTGGTGGTCTAGCTTTAGGTTTAACGCTTGAAGGTTACCGTCCTGTCATGGAAATCCAATTCTTTGGTTTCGTATTTGAAGTTATGGACTCAATTGCAGGTCAAATAGCTCGTCATCGTTTCCGTTCAGGTAACTCAAAAACAGCACCAGTAACAATCCGTGCTCCATTCGGTGGTGGTGTACATACACCTGAATTACATGCTGATAACTTAGAAGGCTTAATGGCACAATCTCCAGGTTTGAAAGTTGTTATTCCTTCAAACCCATATGATGCTAAAGGACTTTTAATTTCTGCAATCCGCAGTAATGATCCAGTTGTATATTTAGAACACATGAAGTTATACCGTTCATTCCGTGAAGAAGTACCTGAAGAAGAGTACGAAGTAGAAATCGGTAAAGCTAAAGTTAAACGTGAAGGTACTGACTTAACTATCATCACTTATGGTGCTATGGTTCAAGAATCATTAAAAGCAGCAGAAGACTTAGAAAAAGACGGATACTCAGTTGAAGTAATTGACTTAATCACTGTTCAACCTTTAGATGTTGAAACAATTGTTAAATCAGTTGAAAAAACAAACCGTGTTATTGTTGTACAAGAAGCTCAAAAACAAGCTGGCGTTGGTGCAAGTGTTGTAGCAGAAATATCTGAAAGAGCAGTTCTTTCATTAGAAGCTCCTATTGCACGTGTAGCTGCTGCTGACACTATTTATCCATTCACACAAGCTGAAAGTGTTTGGTTACCAAACAAAAAAGATATCGTAGCGCAAGCTAAAGAAACATTAGAATTTTAATGCGCAGTAAAATACGGATTTAATATTTAGGAGGAAAAAATCGTGTCATTCGAATTTAAATTACCAGATATCGGTGAAGGTATCCACGAAGGTGAAATTGTAAAATGGTTTGTTAAAGCAGGAGACGAAATTCAAGAAGACGATGTATTATGTGAAGTACAAAATGATAAATCAGTCGTTGAAATTCCATCACCTGTTGCAGGTAAAGTAGAAGAAGTTATGGTTGAAGAAGGTACTGTATCTGTTGTTGGTGATACAATTGTTAAAATTGATGCACCAGACGCAGAAGGTTTACAATTTAAAGGTCATGATGAAGATGAAGAAGAAACAAAAGATGAAGCTCCAGCAGAAGAAGCGAAAGAAGAAGCAACTACTGAAACACAATCAGAAGACGTTGATAATTCTAAACGCGTAATTGCTATGCCTTCAGTTCGTAAATTCGCTCGTGATAACGATGTAAACATTAAAGCTGTTTCAGGTTCAGGTAAAAACGGTCGTATTTTAAAAGATGATGTTGAAGCATACTTAAATGGTGGTTCTAAATCAGAACAACCAGCTGCAGAGGCAACTCAAGCATCTAGCGAAGATACACAAGCTGTACAAACTCCACAAGTTCCAGAAGGAGAATATCCTGAAACTCGTGAGAAAATCCCTGCTATGCGTAAAGCAATTGCTAAAGCAATGGTTAATTCTAAACACACTGCGCCTCACGTAACATTAATGGATGAAATTGATGTTCAAGAACTATGGGATCACCGTAAAAAATTCAAAGAAGTTGCTGCTGAGCAAGGTACTAAATTAACATTCTTACCATACGTTGTTAAAGCATTAGTATCAGCACTTAAGAAATATCCAGCATTAAATACTGAATTTGATGAAGAAAATGGTGAAATTGTTCATAAACATTACTATAATGTAGGTATAGCTGCAGATACTGATCGTGGTTTATTAGTACCAGTAGTTAAAAATGCTGATCATAAATCAATGTTCGAGATTTCTGATGAAATCAACGAATTAGCTGTTAAAGCACGTGATGGTAAATTACAAGCTAACGAAATGAAAGGCGCAACTTGTACGATTAGTAATATTGGTTCAGCAGGTGGACAATGGTTCACTCCAGTAATCAACCATCCTGAAGTTGCAATTTTAGGAATTGGTCGTATTGCTCAAAAACCTATCGTTAAAGATGGAGAAATTATAGCAGCACCTGTATTATCATTATCATTAAGTTTCGACCATAGACAAATTGATGGTGCTACTGGACAAAATGCAATGAATCATATTAAGAGATTATTAAATAATCCAGAATTATTATTAATGGAGGGGTAAAAATGGTAGTTGGAGATTTTCCTATTGAAACAGATACTATAGTAATTGGAGCAGGTCCTGGTGGTTATGTTGCAGCAATTCGTGCAGCACAATTAGGACAAAAAGTAACAATCGTCGAAAAAGGCGAATTAGGTGGCGTTTGTTTAAACGTTGGTTGTATTCCATCTAAAGCTTTATTATCAGCATCACACCGTTTCCACAATGCACAACATTCAGAAGATATGGGTGTTGTTGCTGAGAAAGTTGCATTAAATTTTGAAAAAGTTCAAGAATTCAAAAATGGCGTAGTTAAAAAATTAACAGGCGGCGTTGCTGGATTAATGAAAGGAAACAAAATTGAAGTAGCTAAAGGTGAAGCATATTTTGTAGATGAAAATAACTTAAAAGTTATGACTGACAAAGCATCTCAAACTTATACATTTAAACATGCAATTATTGCTACAGGTTCACGTCCAATTGAAATTCCTAATTTCAAATTTGGTAAACGTGTAATTGATTCAACTGGTGCATTAGCACTTCAAGAAGTACCAAAAAAATTAGTAGTAGTTGGTGGCGGATATATTGGTTCTGAACTAGGTACTGCTTATGCTAACTTTGGTTCTGAAGTAACAATCCTTGAAGGTGCAAAAGATATCTTAGGTGGATTTGAGAAACAAATGACTCAAATCGTTAAAAAAGGTCTTAAAGCAAAAGGCGTTGAAATCGTAACTGAAGCAATGGCTAAATCTGCTGAAGAAACTGATAATGGCGTAAAAGTTACTTATGAAGCTGGCGGAGAAACAAAAGAAATCGAAGCTGACTATGTATTAGTTACTGTAGGACGTCGTCCAAATACTGATGAATTAGGTCTAGAAGAATTAGGATTGAAATTATCAGAGCGTGGATTAGTTGAAGTTGATGAACAAAGCCGTTCTTCAATTGAAAATATCTATGCAATTGGTGATATCGTTGCTGGACCTCCACTTGCACATAAAGCAAGTTATGAAGCTAAAGTAGCTGCTGAAGCTATCTCTGGTGAAAAATCTGCTGTTGATTACTTAGCAATCCCTGCAGTTTGTTTCACAGAACCAGAATTAGCAACAGTTGGTCATACAGAAGCTAGCGCTAAAGAAGAAGGTTTAGAAGTGAAAGCTGCTAAATTCCCATTTGCTGCAAATGGTCGTGCTTTAGCTTTAAATGAAACTGCTGGTTTCGTTAAACTTGTAACATTAAAAGAAAATGGATTATTAGTTGGTGCACAAGTAGCTGGTACTGGTGCTTCAGATATAATTGCTGAATTAGGTTTAGCAATTGAGTCAGGAATGACTGCTGAAGACGTATCATTAACTATTCATGCTCACCCAACATTAGGTGAAATTTCTATGGAAGCTGCTGAAGTTGCTCTAGGAACACCTATCCATACAATGTAATCATTGACAATACTAAAGAATCACTGTTCATTCAGTGATTCTTTTTTTGTAAAGGAGAAAAGTAAATGGAATATAGTTATCCAATAGACGTTGATTGGACACAAGAAGAAATGATTCAAGTGATTGAGTTCTACAATCATATTGAAGATGCGTATGAAAGCAGTACAAATAAAGAACAATTTAACCAAGCATATAAAAACTTTAAAAAAATTGTGCCTGGTAAATCAGATGAAAATAATTTTTATAAAGAATTTAAAGAAGTAAGTGGTTATGATGGATATAAAGCAGTAAAAGCATTAAAAGAAAATAATGGACAATCTACGATTTCAGTTAAATAAAAATATTAGAATCCCCCAAAAAAGTGTTGAATAATAAAATAATTTCTGTTATTTTATTAAAGGTACTAAACTTAATGTTTAGTAAAAGTAAACAACACACTTTTTTGGGGGATTTATGAATATTGGAGAAAAACTTAAAAATTTAAGATATCAGAAAAATTTAACTCAAGAAGAATTAGGAGAACGTACAGACTTATCAAAAGGATATATTTCACAGTTGGAAAGGAATTTATCTTCTCCTTCTATGGAAACATTTTTAAATATATTAGATGTATTAGGTATTGAGCCGAGCGAATTTTTTAACGAAAAATTATATCAAGCCCGCATCCATTATCCTAAACAAGAACAAACTGTTTATGATGAGTATGATCTAGGGTACAAAATTAAATGGTTAGTACCAGATTCAAATGAATTTGAAATGGAACCAGTCATTATAACTTTAAAAAGTGGTTCAAAATATAAAACATTTAGTCCATCATCTTCAGAGACATTTGCATATGTAAAAAAAGGATATATAACATTAAAAATTGGAAAGCAAAATTACACTGCAAAAACCGGAGAATGTTTTTATTTTAAAGCTCATGAAGAACATCAGTTTTTAAATGAATCATCGAAAGATGCAGAAGTATTAATCGTTGCTACAGAATCGTATTTATAGGAGGCAATTTATGAAACAACCAATCATAAAGTTCGAAAGTATTTCAAAAAACTTTAATAACATTCAAGTATTAAATGATGTCAGTTTTGAAATTGAAGAAGGAAAATTTTACACATTACTAGGTCCCTCAGGATGTGGTAAAACGACTATTTTGAAATTAATAGCTGGCTTTGAAACAGCATCAAATGGAAATATATTATTTAATAACAAAATTATTAACAAAGTACCAGCAAATAATAGAAAAGTGAATACAGTATTTCAAGATTATGCTTTGTTTCCGCATTTGAACGTATACGATAATGTAGCATTTGGATTAAAAATAAAGAAATTAAATAAAAAAGACATACAAATCAAAGTAAAAGAAGCGTTGAAATTAGTAAAGCTTGAAGGATATGAACAGCGTAAAATTACGGAAATGAGTGGTGGTCAAAAACAAAGAGTAGCTATAGCGAGAGCATTAGCTAATGAACCAGAAATTATTCTCTTAGATGAACCACTCTCAGCATTAGATTTAAAACTGAGAACTGAAATGCAATATGAATTACGAGAATTACAACAAAGATTAGGTATTACATTTATATTTGTTACACACGATCAAGAAGAAGCTTTAGCAATGAGCGATTATATATTTGTAATGAAAGACGGAAAAATTCAACAAAGTGGTACGCCGGTTGATATATATGATGAGCCTGTAAATAAATTTGTTGCTGATTTTATAGGTGAATCAAATATTGTGAGTGGTGTAATGAAACGTGACTATGAAGTTGAGATGTATGGCATTTCTTATGAATGTGTTGATGCTGGATTTAATAATGATGCAAAAGTTGATGTAGTAATACGTCCTGAAGACATTTCGATAAAATCAGAAAGTGAAGGCAGAATTTCGGCAGTTGTAGACTCTCAATTATTTAGAGGTGTCCATTATGAAATATGCTGTTATGATGCGCAAGGAAATGAATGGATCATACAAACGACTAAGAAAGCGACTATTGGTGAAACTGTAGGATTGGATTTTGATTCTGAAGCAATTCATATAATGTTACCAGGGGAAACGGAAGAAGAATTTGATCGTCGAATTGAAAGTTATGAGGATGATGATAATGCATAAGATTAAATCATTATTACTTGTACCTTACATGATTTGGATCGCTTTATTCATTATTGTACCAATAGCTATGATTTTTTATTCATCACTACTTGATATTAATGGACATTTTTCTTTTGAAAATTATAAAAACTTTTTTACAAGTGCATATTTAGAAATGACTTTAAGTTCAGCTTGGTACGCATTTATTATTACGTTTTTTTGCTTAATAATTAGTTATCCTCTAGCACTTGTATTACGAAATGCCAAAGCTAAAGAGATATTACTTTTACTTATTATATTACCTACTTGGATTAATCTATTGTTAAAAACATATGCCTTTATCGGTATTTTAAGTCATGATGGACTATTAAATAAAATATTAAATGTCTTTAATGTACCTACAACTGAATTATTATTTACGAGTACGGCTTTTATTATCGTGTCAGTTTATATATATATTCCATTTATGCTTTTACCAATTTTTAATTCTATGGAAGAAATACCTGAAAATTTATTACAAGCATCTAGAGACTTAGGTGCAAGTCATTTCACAACTTTCAGAAGAGTAGTCGTTCCTTTAACTTTAGAAGGTGTCAAAACAGGTATTCAAATTACATTTATACCTGCCTTATCTTTGTTTATGATTACGAGATTAATTGCGGGTAATAAAGTCGTGAACTTAGGTACAGCAATTCAAGAACAGTTTTTAGTTACTCAAAACTATGGAATGGGTTCAACGATTGCAGTATTTCTAATATTAGCAATGGCATTTATATTGATTGTAACTAAATCTAAATCAGAAAATAAGGAGGTATAGTATGAAAATAACTGGAAAAATATATTTATCAATTATACTCGTATTTTTATACTTACCGATTTTCTTTTTAATTTATTATTCATTTAATGCTGCTGGTAATATGACTAGTTTTAAAGGTTTTACGTTTGATCATTATTTATCTGTTTTTCAAAATAAACGGTTAATTGTTATTATAGTAAATACAATAGCAATTGCATTGTTAGCTGCAAGTATATCAACATTAATTGGTATATGTGGAGCTATTGGAATTTACTATTTAAGAAATAAAAAATTAAAAGTCGGTTTATTAACATTAAATAATATACTTATGGTTAGTTCTGATGTTGTAATCGGTTCTTCATTCTTATTATTATTTACATTTATAGGTCATTTTACAGGAATGGGATTAGGATTTTGGTCAGTTTTAATTTCACATATTGCTTTTTGTGTGCCAATAGTAGTGTTATTAGTGTTACCAAAATTATATGATATGAATACGTCTATGATAGATGCAGCGAGAGATTTAGGTGCAACTTCGTGGCAAACATTAATTAAAGTAATCATACCTCATATATTGCCTGGTGCAATTGGTGGTTTCTTTATGGCGCTCACATATTCTTTAGATGACTTTACAGTAAGTTTCTTTGTTACTGGTAGTGGATTTAGTGTCTTATCAGTAGAAGTTTATTCTATGGCTAGAAAAGGAATTACGATGGAAATCAATGCAATTTCTACTTTACTATTTGGATTAGTGATGATACTTATTTTAGGTTACTATTTCATAAAAAGAGGGGGCATATTAAGATGAAACAATTAATGCAATTAGTAGGTATTTCATTAATCGTTGGAGCTTTATTAATGTTATCAACTAAATTAATTGATCCGCCACCTTCTAAAGGTAAAAAAGATGTTATATATGTTTACAATTGGGGTGAATATATAGACCCTGAACTTACTAAAAAGTTTGAAAAAGAAACTGGTATAAAGGTCGTATATGAAACGTTTGACTCAAATGAAGCAATGATGGCCAAAATTAAAAACGGCGGTACGTCATATGACATTGCAGTTCCAAGTGAATATACAGTAGAAAAAATGAAAAAAGAAAAGTTATTAATTCCAATTGATCAAAAGAAATTACCAAATATGAAAAATTTAGATAAAGAATTTATGAATATGCCTTTTGATCGAGGAAATCAATATTCAATTCCATACTTTTGGGGAACAGTTGGTATATTGTATAATCCTGAAAAAACAAAAGGAATGAATTTCAATTCATGGAATAGTCTTTGGGATAAGCGACTGAAAGATGATGTATTAATTGTTGATGGATCTCGTGAAGGAATTGGATTTTCTTTAAATAGTATGCATGAAAGCTTAAATGAAACAAATGAACAAAAACTTAAAAAAGCTCAAGACAAATTAATTAAATTATCACCAAATGTAAGAGGGGTTGTTGGTGATGAAATTAATACAATGATGGTTCAGAATGAATCTGACGTTGCTGTGGTTTGGAGTGGTATGGCTGCAGATATAATGTCAGAAAATGATCAATTAGACTTCGTAGTACCAAAAGAAGGTTCAAATTTATGGTTTGATAATCTCGTAATACCAAAAACAGCACAAAATGTTGAAGGTGCACATAAATTTATTAATTTCTTATTAGAAGAAGAAAATGGTAAACAAAATGCAGAGTGGGTAGGATATGCTACACCAAATAAAGCTTCATATAATCTATTAGATAAAAATGTTAGAGAAGATGAACGATTTTATCCAGATTCAACAGTTAGAAGTAAACTTGAAGTATATGAAGATTTAGGTAAAGAAAACATTTCAAATTATAATGAAGCATTTTTAAAATTTAAGATGTCATTAAATTAATATTTAAAAGGGTCTTTGTGAGAAACGAAGCCCTTTTTTTGGTATAATTGAAACCAATTCATTATTAGGAGGTAAATATGATGAATTCATATGTAGAACATGTGAGGCAGCCAGTTAGCAGAGGCGTAGAAAAATTTTTAGGCTGGCTTTCTTGGATAATTTTATTAGGTGTTACAGCATTGTCTTTATTTGCAGCACTTGTAGTATTAAATAATCCTAACAATTTAAATAGACTGGAATCGTTAATTAATCGTTTAAATATTAATATCACTGCTAATGGACAGTTATTGTCTGCTAGTGACGTTGCACTAAATATTCAAAATGGAATATGGCTATTTATTATTTATTTGATAATTGTTTTAATCTTTTCATTTATAGGATTAGTGATGATGAGATGGAGAGTATTTGCAGCTATTGTATTTTTACTTTTAGCAATAATTACAATTCCATTATTTATTGTTTTAGTGCCACTCTTTTTCTTTATAGTGAGTATTTTATTATTTGTAAGAAAAGATAAAATATTGCCTATACAAGGTATGGAACAACAACAATCTTTTCAAGATAATCAAGGTAGGGTAAGTAATCAGCCTAGACAATCAGAGTCTAGACAATCTCAACCAATGGAATCAAAGTATCAACAAAAAAATGAGCAAAACAACGAAAAAGCATTTATTGCAAATCAACCAAATACAAAAGAAGAAGAGCATGTAGAATCACAACAACACGAAGTTCATAGTGAAACTACAAATAATGAAGAAGTTTTATCTCGAAGTAAAAAACATCAAAAACATCAAAAACAAAATGAACAAATGAATGAATTTAATAATGAGCAAGTTGAATTTGACCAAAATGAAGTGAATAATCAAGAAGATTTAGGTCAAAGAAACCAAGATCCTTATAATTATGAAACGACTCAATCAGATGAGTATCAAGTTCAACCTGGTAGACAAAAGAAAGAAAAGAAAGTTAAAAAAGAAAAGCCAAATGCAACATTTGAAAGAAGAAATAATTACGAAAAAAGAATGCAACAACAGAAAAATTATTTTGAAGAAAAAAATAATTCTGAGCAAGATGTTGAGAAAAAAGATAAATAAGGTTGAAAAATAAACTATAGATTGAGATAATTAGAATTGACAAAAATTAGGAGGATTTAAATGAAAAGAACGATTGAATATACATTATTAATTATTGGTGCAGTGTTTTCATTAATTGGAATTGTATTTGCATTTGTAATTAAATTTGTTTCAAAAACACCAGAATTTAAATCAGAATTTAAAACTTCTTTTAATGAAGAGATACAAGGAACGCAGGATATACCTAGTTCTCTATCTGCAGATCAAGTGTTGAATTCATTTGCTGGATTTACAAATTATGCACTTGTAATACTTGTAATCAGCATCTTATTAACAATAGTTGCTATTATATTTGTTAAAAAGCAAAGAATTTTATCAGGGGTATTAGCAATAGTAGCAGGTTTAGTATCAATATTGATTATGAACTTTATATCATTCTTACTATTAATTGTTGCGGGAATCATGTTATTGGTTAGAAAGAACAAAACAAACAATCAATTCGAAGATGTTAACTTTCAAAACGATTTAAACAATAATCAAAATAACTTTGAATCAAACGACAATAATCGAAATAACTTTGAATCAAATGAAAAACAAGTAAACAATTTAGATGAGACTGATAAAAAGAAAAAAGACGACGATCCATATATTTATTAATTTAACTAGAGTATGAAATATCATTTATACCCACTATAAAACTCTCTCAATCCGATTTATTTATGGATTGAGAGAGTTTTATATTTTTAAATATCAGAAATAAAAGTTGCCTAGTAAAATTTGTTTAATTATATTCGAATTAGGCAATGACTAACTATAGAATTTGATCAATTCATCAAATGTTTCATCTAAATATTCAGTAAAGGATTTATCTGTTTTTAACACTTCTGATTTTGGATCTAAAGTTCTAGCTATGAAAAACTCAGCCTTTTTAATATCTTTCAGCCTTTTAATATGATGTTTTAAGTCAGCTTTTGATAATGAGTCAATTGGCGACTTATCAATATTATAATGATCAAAGCATAATGAATAGTCACTTGGAAGTTCTTCTAATAGGTGTATATTTTTATTTAAGAAATCAGCCATATTTCCTTTATTTTTATTTTCATGCATAACGCCAAACATAATAAATAATTGAGATTCAAATAATCCTATTTGAAAATGGGGTAACATTTTATAACCGCGTTGATTAGTAGCGAATGCTACCCATGTATCTTTCGGTGGGTTTACTGTTCTACGAGCGTGTTTTGCTACATGATAATAAAAAGTATCTCCAGTATTGTTTGTTAAATAATTTGTGTATTTTTCACCTAAAGCGTTCAATTGTGGTCTTACATGTTCATCTAGTGCTTGCATTCTATTTTCTAAACCGTCAACACTAAAGACTTTAAAATCTTTTTGTTTAAAAGTATACTTAGTCATAGTTGTCCTCCTTAAATCTATGGTACATATGTATATTTTATCATAATTTTTTTTGAATATATAAAGAACAATGCTAATATAAAAATAACATAGGAGGTTTTGTCATGGAAATATACAAGTTCGCATATCAAATTATTAATGACGCAGGCAAAGTTATTAGAGAATCAATAGATGAAGAAATTCAAATTGAAACTAAATCCAATCCAAATGATTTAGTAACAAATATAGATAAAGAAACAGAAGATAGATTATTTAATAATATTATGTCTGCATACCCAAATCATAGAATTTTAGGTGAAGAGGGACATGGCAAAGATATTAAAGATACTGATGGCGTATTATGGATAGTTGATCCAATTGATGGGACATTGAATTTTGTTCACCAACAAGAGAATTTTGCAATATCTATTGGTATATATATCGATGGAGAGAAATATGCAGGATTTGTATATGATGTAATGAATGATAAGATGTATCATGCTTTAGCTGGTAAAGGGGCATGGCTAAATGATGAACAACTAAAACCACTAGAAGATACTGAATTGAAAACGAGTTTGATATCAACAAATCCACTTTGGTTAACAAAAGAAAAACTTTCTGATATTTATGTGCCTATAGTAGACGATGCTAGAAGTACTAGAGCATATGGATCAGCAGCATTAGATTTTGCGAATGTAGCTAAAGGTATTACGAGTGCATATTTGACAATGAGATTACAACCATGGGACTTTGCAGGTGGATTAATAATCGCTGAAGAAGTAGGCGCTGTTGTCACGAATCAATTAGGAGAAAAGTTAAACATATTAGAAGCAAATTCTATATTAGTAGGTAATAAGTCTATACATCACGAATTATTCAATGAATACTTTTTACCACATAAAGCACTATTAGAACAAATTCATAATGATAGATTTAGAGGTAAATCATAGAGTTTAAAAAATAATTTATCTAAATCACAAATTGAAATAAAGCTTGGACATAAACGTCCTAGAAATTTAATAAGAGCAGAAATTCATTAGTAAGCCTGAATTTCTGCACTTATTTTTTGTATAAAATATTTTGGGATGTCGTAGATTAACTAGTGACTTAATCTACAACTTGGTTGAACTCTTCGATTAACTTACGACTTAATCTACAACTTGGCCGAACTCTTCGATTAACTAGTGACTTAATCTACAACTTGGTTGAACTCTTCGATTAACTAGTGACTTAATCTACAACTTGGTTGAACTCTTCGATTAACTTACGACTTAATCTAAGACTTGGCAGAACTCTTCGATTAACTAATGGATTAATCTACAACTTATCTCATTTTTCTATAAAAATAGCTATTAGCAACGATTTTGTGAAGTGCTGACGCCTGAGGGAATAGTATGTGTGAGAGACTACAGGCTCGAGCCATACCCCTAGGCAAGCATGCACGAACAAAATCGTAAGATTTTATAAAAATAGATATTGGTAACGATTTTGTGAAGTGCTGACGCCTGAGGGAATAGTATGTGTGAGAGACTACGGGCTCGAACCATACCCCTAAGCAAGCATGCACGTACAAAATCGTAAGATAAAAAAACAAGCATATCACTGTAAAACTGAAAAGTTCAGTTAAGTGATATGCTTATTTATTTTGAGTTAGGATTTATGTCCCAAGCACATATTATGTCGTTTATGATTATAGCCAGCCGTTTTCACGGTATTTCTTTTTAAGTGTAAAACCAAATCCCATTGTTGCGACGATTAGCAAAACTGCTAATAGCATAAACAAAATAGAACCTTCAGCTAATGCAAAGCTAAACACTAAAAGGAAAAATGTTACAATTAAAGCAAGTAGTACAAAGATTGCTTTAGATTTTTTCATTTATATCCATCCTTTAACCGTTTTCATTACTTTATTATGCGTCACATGTTTATAAAAATCAACCGGTTGTTATCAAACTACTTAATTAAAAAAATGGGAATTTGAGTAAATATGTTCAATAATAGTTATTTTTCTAGCGTTTTATGTTATAATTATCAAGTTATAAATATAAGTCGAATAAAAAGTCGATTAATTTTAAATCGGAGAGGAAAATTTTTTGCATGACTAATTTAAGAGAGAATGTACGTAACATTGCAATTATTGCCCACGTTGACCACGGAAAAACAACACTAGTTGATGAATTATTAAAACAATCAGGTATTTTTCGTGAAAATGAACATATAGCAGAACGTGCGATGGATTCAAATGATATAGAAAAAGAACGAGGAATTACAATTTTAGCAAAGAATACGGCGATAGATTATAAAGAACACCGTATTAACATATTAGATACACCTGGACATGCTGACTTCGGAGGAGAAGTTGAGCGTATTATGAAAATGGTTGATGGTGTCGTTTTAGTTGTAGATGCATACGAAGGAACAATGCCACAAACACGTTTTGTACTTAAAAAAGCACTAGAACAAAATTTAAAACCAGTAGTAGTAGTGAACAAAATAGACAAACCTTCTGCTAGAGCAGAACAAGTTGTAGATGAAGTATTAGATTTATTTATCGAATTAGATGCTAATGACGAACAACTTGAATTCCCAGTTGTATATGCTTCTGCATTAAGTGGTACAGCAAGTTTAGATGCTGACAAACAAGATGAAAACATGCAATGTCTATATGAAACAATTTTAGATTACGTTCCTGCACCTATTGATAATAGAGATGAACCGTTACAATTCCAAGTTGCATTATTAGATTATAATGACTATGTTGGACGTATCGGAGTTGGACGTGTATTTAGAGGTACAATAAAAGTTGGACAACAAGTTTCACTAGTTAAAATTGATGGTACTGTTAAAAACTTCAGAGTATCTAAAATATTTGGTTTCTTTGGTTTAAACCGTGTTGAAATTGATGAAGCATACGCTGGCGACTTAATCGCAGTAAGTGGTATGGAAGATATCAACGTTGGTGAAACAGTTACACCTCATGATAATGTTGAAGCATTACCTGTTCTACGTATTGATGAACCAACATTAGAAATGACTTTCTCAGTAAATAATTCACCATTTGCTGGTAAAGAGGGTACTTTTGTTACTGCTCGTAAAATCGAAGAAAGATTAGAAACTCAATTAGAAACAGACGTATCTTTACGTGTAACACCAACTGAATCACCTGATTCATGGGTAGTTGCTGGACGTGGGGAATTACATTTATCTATTTTAATTGAAAATATGAGACGTGAAGGTTTTGAATTGCAAGTTTCTAAACCTCAAGTTATTGTTAAAGACGTTGATGGTGTTAAATCAGAGCCATACGAACGTGTTCAAATTGACGTACCAGATGAATATACTGGTGCAATTATTGAATCATTAGGTTCTCGTAAAGGTGAAATGTTAGATATGCAATCTAACGAAAATGGTCAAACTAAATTAATCTTTATGGTACCAGCTCGTGGATTAATTGGTTACTCAACTGAATTCATGTCAATGACTCGTGGTTATGGAATTATTAACCATACATTCGATTCATATCGTCCAAGAATTAAAGGACGTATTGGCGGAAGAAGAAATGGTGTTCTTGTTTCTATCGATAAAGGTGTAGCAAGTACTTATGCTATCATGAACTTAGAAGATAGAGGCGTAAACTTCATGGAACCTGGAACAGAAGTATATGAAGGAATGATCGTTGGGGAAAACACTCGTGAAAATGACCTAACTGTAAACATTACAAAAGTTAAAGCAGCTAACAATATTCGTTCAGCTACAAAAGAACAAACAACTACTATGAAAAAACCAAGAATTTTAACACTTGAAGAAGCATTAGAATACTTGAATGATGATGAATTAGTAGAAGTAACACCAGAATCTATTCGTTTAAGAAAAAAAATCTTAGATAAATCAGAAAGAGAAAGAGCTCAGAAGAGACAAAAAATGGCTGAACAAGAAGAGGAGTGATATAGATGCTCTTAGTTGCTAAAAATGTAAGTGTTAATCCAACAGACAGGCTTTCATTTTTTGGTAAGTTATTTAGAGTAGATGAGAACCCAGAGCTTGGTATGTGGCTTTTATTATTAACAATATTCGTATTAAGTGCGATAGTTTATAATTTAGGGTTTGCAAGAAAACTTAAGTTTTGGCAAAACATTATTATCTATATATTACTGTTTTTAGGTTGTTTATTATTAACATTTCTTGCAGTATTTTTACCTGTAGGAGAAAGTTTAATAATAGCAGCAATTGTTTTAGGTCTTTATCGCTACAGACTTCATAAAGAAAGACGTAGCCAAAAACAACAATAAAAAAAGGTAGCTCATTGTGAGCTGCCTTTTTTTATTTCTAAGATTTTGGTTTATCTAATTTACTTTTACAGTCATCACACATAAATGTACGAATAGGGTGATTTCTTAGTCGTTTTGCTTCTTTAGATTTAGAATCTAAATTAACGATAGAATCACAGATTATACATTTAGCTTTCATAATCATGGTTAAACAACCTCAATTTCAGCTACATAGCTGAATTTATTTTGATATCCATTTTCTTGATCATAAGTGAAAGCATCAATCTTACCATCTTTATAAATCATTTTTCCTTCTTTAGAAAAGTGGAAGAATAAGTATGGCCAGTTTTCAATCGGTATTTCTATTGAATCAGTATCATTTTTTAAAACAACTTTAGTCGCATTATCATTCGGTTCAGAATTCTTTATGAAAGGCATTGCATTAATTACGAAGCTTTCTTGTAGAAATGAACGTTTTTTGTAAGTTGTTTCGCTATTTAAAGTAGGTGGCATTGTAGCACCTTCTAAAATAGCACGGTTCCATGCTACATTGTTCTCAAATTCAATTGGTCTTTCTCCATTAAAGATTCCTTGTTCTAAATCTTCAATTTTTACTTTACGATCATCAAATATCCAAGTTGTTGCGTCTAGTGTAATAGTAAATTTTGAATTCCCTTTAATTTGTATCAATTTTTTCACTCCTATCAAATTCACAATTTAATTTTAACATACTTGTAATTAATAACCTTCTGTTTTCGCTTGCAATTTTCACATTTCTAGTCTAAAATTTTATAAGTATAGAAACATAAAAAATTAAGGGGGAGTATGTCATGCATAACGATTCAGAAATTTGTCAAAAGGCATATGACCAATTATATAACGATTCTGAAAAAATCCTTCAGTTAATAAAGGTACAAATGGACAACTTAACAATGCCTCAATGTCCTTTATACGAGGAAGTTTTAGATACGCAAATGTTTGGTCTTCAAAAGGAAGTAGATTTTGCAGTACAAATTGGACTTGTTGATAGAGAAAAGGGTCAGACACTTATGGCAAGTTTAGAAAAGGAACTATCTAAATTGCATGATGCTTTCACAAATGCTTAAATGATACAAAGTCTAGAGAGGAGAAATCTTTCTTTAGACTTATTTTTTTAGAATTGGAATGAGTAGATGGACTATATTAAAAGTTTTTTTCAGTACATTAAGAATTACTCAAAATACATAGATTTCACATTGTTAATAACGTATATTATTTTATCTTTGATAGGTTTAGTCATGGTATATAGTGCAAGTATGGTAGCTGCTACAAAAGGTACTTTAACTGGTGGTATACCTGTTGCAGGCACATACTTTTTCATTAGACAATTATTGTATTGTATAGTAGGATTTTCCATTGTCTTTTTCATGTCATACTTTATGCATATTAATATTTTGAAAAATAAGCGTGTTCAACAAATCGTGATATTCACTATTTTTGGATTACTTATACTAACATTATTAATTGGTACTGAAATTAATGGTGCGAAAAGTTGGATTAACCTCGGATTTATGAATTTACAAGCTTCAGAAATATTAAAAGTAGCTATGATTTTATATTTATCTTTTATTATTGATAAAAGACGAAATCGACTCAAACAGTTTAAACTTGCACTAATGATGCCATTGTTCCTAATTGGTACTTGTATAGGATTAGTTTTATTACAAAATGATACTGGACAAGCACTTATACTTTGTATGATTGTATTATGTATATTTGCTTATTCTGGAATAGGTATTAAGGCAATTTTAAAATGGTCTGGTCCTATCTTTGCAGGTGTAGTGTTATTAGTTATTTTTAGTATTGTATTTAAAGGTGGCATATTATCTCAGCACCAAGCTGACCGTTTCCATGTGCTTGAAAATCCATTCAACTATGAGAGTGGTATCGGTTATCACTTAGCTAACTCGTTATTAGCAATTGGTAATGGAGGTATTTTTGGTAAAGGATTAGGTAATGGTATTATGAAATTAGGTTATTTGCCTGAACCACATACCGATTTTATCTTTGCAGTTATTGCTGAAGAATTAGGGTTAGTAGGAGTGCTAATCATTCTTGGTTTACTACTATTTATTGTATATAAAGGATTTTTATATGCAGCATTAACAGATTCTTATTTCTTTAAACTTGTATGTGTAGGAATCTCAAGTTATATAGGTGTACAAACGTTTGTTAACTTAGCTGGTATTTCTGGAACTATACCATTGACGGGTGTCCCTTTACCATTTATGACATTTGGCGGTTCGTCTATGTTGAGTTTAAGTATAGCTACAGGAATCTTACTTTTAACTGCTAAACAAATTAGAATTGATCAATATCACAGAAAATAATATGTGCATATTTAATCAGTGAATTTAATAAATTATATGAAAAAAGCGGATTATAGTAGAATATAATCCGTTTTTTTTATATAATAGACTAATATATTGTTTTTAGAATATTCAAATACATTGAGGGGAGCCTCCAATTATGAGCAAAATAAACAAATTATTAGTAGCCAATCGAGGCGAAATTGCAATTAGAATTTTTAGGGCGGCAACAGAATTAGATATTGAAACAGTAGCAATTTATTCTAATGAGGATCTAGGAGCTTTACATAGATATAAAGCTGATGAATCATATTTAGTTGATGAAAATCTTGGACCAACAGAAAGTTATTTAGATATAGAAGCGATTATTAAAGTAGCTAAAAAAGCAGATGTCGATGCGATACATCCGGGGTATGGCTTTTTAAGTGAAAATGAAACTTTTGCAAAACGATGTGCTGAAGAAGGCATTAAATTTATTGGTCCAGAACTTAAACATTTAGATATGTTTGGCGATAAAGTTAAAGCGAGAGCAACAGCTATTGAAGCTGGAGTACCAGTTATCCCTGGGACAGAAGGTTCTGTACAATCTTTTGAAGAAGTTGAAGAATTTACAAAACAAAGTGGATTTCCAGTAATTATTAAAGCTATCTCAGGTGGCGGCGGTAAAGGTATGCGTATCGTAAATGATGCAAGTGAATTAGAAGATTCCTATCAACGTGCTAAATCTGAAGCTGGCAAATCATTTGGAAATAGTGAAGTTTATGTCGAAAAATACATAGATCAACCTAAACATATCGAAGTACAAGTAATAGGGGACGAACACGGCAATCTCGTTCACTTATACGAAAGAGACTGCTCAGTTCAACGAAGACATCAAAAAGTTGTAGAGGTAGCACCATCTGTATCATTAGGTGATGAGCTTAGATATCGTATTTGTGATGTAGCCCTAGACTTAATGAATAAAATCGGTTACGTGAACGCAGGTACTGTAGAATTTTTAGTTTCAGGCGATGAGTTTTACTTTATTGAAGTAAATCCACGTGTACAAGTAGAACATACAATTACAGAAATGGTAACTGGTGTGGATATAGTTAAGACTCAAATATTAGTTGCTGAAGGTGAAAATTTATTTGGCGATAAAATTGAAATGCCTAAGCAAGAAGATATTAAAACTTTAGGCTTTGCAATTCAAAGTCGTATTACAACTGAAGATCCTTTAAATGACTTTATGCCTGATACAGGTAAAATTATTGCTTATCGTTCAAGTGGTGGCTTTGGAGTTAGACTAGATGCTGGTGATGGGTTTGAAGGTGCAGAAATTTCGCCTTATTATGATTCTCTATTAGTGAAAGTATCAACTCACGCAATGTCATTAAGACAAGCAACTGAAAAGATGTTACGTTCCCTTAAAGAAATGAGAATTAGAGGTATTAAAACTAACATTCCATTCCTTTATAACGTAGTAAACCATGAGAAATTTGCTAAAGGTACTTATACAACTAAATTCTTAGAAAACAATCCAGAATTATTTGAAATAACACCATCACGAGATAGAGGTACTAAGACACTACAATATATTGGTAATATATCTGTAAATGGTTTTCCAAGTGTTGAAAAAAGAGAAAAGCCTCATTTTGAAAAATTTAAAATAGAAGAAGTAACAAAAGAAGAACTATCAGCTTTATCAGGTACTAAACAAATTCTAGAACAACAAGGTCCAGAAGGCGTTAGTAAATGGTTAAAAGAACAAGAAGAAGTTCTTTTAACAGATACTACATTTAGGGATGCACATCAATCACTATTAGCAACTCGTATGAGAACTTATGATATGTTGCAAATTGCACCTGAAACTGCGAAATATTTAAATGATGCCTTCTCATTAGAAATGTGGGGCGGTGCAACATTTGATGTAGCTTATAATTTCTTAAAAGAAAATCCATGGGAACGTTTAACTAGATTACGTAAAAAAATACCTAATGTATTATTCCAAATGTTATTAAGAGCATCAAACGCAGTAGGTTATAAAAACTACCCAGATAATGTTATAGAAAAATTTGTTCAAGAAAGTGCAGATGCTGGTATAGACGTATTTAGAATATTTGATTCACTAAACTGGTTAGATCAAATGAAAGTTGCCAATGAAGCGGTACAAAAATCAGGAAAAATTTCTGAAGGTGCTATTTGTTATACGGGTGATATTCTAAATCCAGAAAGATCAAATGTATATACTTTAGATTATTACGTCAATTTAGCAAAAGAATTACAATGTGAAGGTGTTCATATTCTTGGTATAAAAGATATGGCAGGTTTATTGAAACCTAAAGCTGCATATGAACTAATTAGTGAATTGAAAACACAAATTGACATACCTATTCACTTGCATACACACGATACAAGCGGAAATGGTTTATTAATATATCAAAGTGCTATTAGAGCAGGTGTAGATGTAATAGATACAGCAGTTGCAAGTATGAGTGGAACAACATCTCAACCTTCTGCAAACTCTTTATATTATGCTTTAAGTGGTAACGATAGAGATGTAAGAACAAATATAGATGGCCTAGAAAGATTATCTCAATATTGGGATACAGTAAGAAATTATTATTCTGACTTTGAAAGTGATATTCGTTCACCACATACTGAAATTTATCAACATGAAATGCCAGGTGGACAATATTCTAACTTGAGCCAACAAGCTAAAAGTTTAGGTTTAGGTGAAAGATTTAATGAAGTTAAAGATATGTATAAACGAGTTAACTTATTATTTGGAGATATCGTTAAAGTAACACCATCTTCAAAAGTAGTAGGTGATATGGCATTATACATGGTTCAAAATGATTTAGACGAACAAAGTGTTATTAAAAGAGGAAACTCATTAGACTTTCCTGAATCAGTAGTGTCATTCTTTAAAGGCGAAATCGGCCAACCAGTAAACGGATTTAATAAAGAATTACAAAAAGTAATTTTAAAAGGTCAAAAAGCAATTGAAAAACGACCTGGCGAATTATTAAAACCGGTTGATTTTGATGCTTTACGAGAAGAGTTACAAACTAAACAACAAGGTGAAGTTACAGAACAAGATTTAATAAGCTATGCAATTTATCCTAAAGTTTATGAACAATATATTAAGACTTATGAAAGTTTCGGTAATTTATCATTGTTAGATACACCAACATTCCTATTTGGTATGGCTAAGAATGAAACAGTAGAAATAACGATAGATAAAGGTAAAATTCTTATCGTTAAATTACTTTCAATTGGTCATGTATACGAAGATGGACATCGTTGGGTATATTACGAATTAAACGGACAACCAAGAAAAGTATATGTAAAAGATGAACACGTAAAAGTTTCTGAAGCTGTACTTCAAAAAGCGGATTTAAGTAATGAATCTCACATCGGAGCTCAAATGCCTGGAACTATATCAGAAGTTAAAGTTAAACAAGGCGATGAAGTCAAACAAGGTGATGCATTAATCATTACAGAAGCAATGAAGATGGAAACAACAATTCAAGCGCCATTTGATGGCACAATCAGTAATATTTATGTTTCAGCTGGTGACAGTATTCAAACACATGATTTAATTATTACGATAGACAAAGCAGAATAATAGATAAAAAAAGCCTCTTAATTCTTATTGTAAAAGAATTAAGAGGCTTTTTTAAATAATTATAATTTTCGTTTGGATCTTCTAATAAGCATAATGAAATAGCATAATAAGCCAAATAGTAATGTAATGAATAATGCATGAAGTAATGCAATAAATAAATTCACTCTAGTTATTACGGATAACGCACCAGTCGTAACTTGTAAACATACTAATATGAATGCTAATAGCCAGCCGTACTTAATGACACGATATTGTGTATAATTTTTAAATGCATGAATGAAAATGTATAAGATCCATATAAATATGAAAAATGCTAATGTTCTATGAGACATTTGAACCCATTCATAAAAGTTTTGTGGTAACCCAATATTTCCATTTTGGCAAAGTGGCCAACTTAAACATGCTAAACTCGCATCTGCATGTCTAACTAATGCGCCTGAATATATTACGAAGTAAATGTATGTTGTTACAGCGAAAGTGTGAAACTTTAAATGATTATTTATTATTAAACTAGTTGCTTCGAATTTCTTGTCAACTTCATAAATGATTAATGTAAGTAATAAAACTGAAGCAAAGCTAATAAGTGATATTCCAAAGTGTAAAGATAAAATAAAAGCATTTTGTTGCCAAATAACTGCGGCAGCACCAATAAGTGCTTGTGCAAAAATAAATGCAATACTTGTTATCGATAGAGGTTTAACTTCTCTAATGTGTCCTAATTTAACCCAGCTTATATAAGAAAGCATACAAACTAATATAAGTGCTAAACCAGACACACCTCTATGAGCTAATTCTATAATCGTTTCAATTGGCCAATCTGAAGGAATGAAAGATCCATGACATAATGGCCAAGAACTACCACAACCATCAGCAGAACCAGTTTTAGTTACGAGTGCTCCACCTAATTGTACAAATAACATTACGATTGTCGCTAGAGTTGCTAGCCATTTCAAAAATTTATCACTAAACAATACGAACACCTCAAGTAAAATTTAAATTCATATTTATAGTACATAAAATGGGCTATATTCTAAAATAAACCTTATTTATATTTAAAAATATGATAGAATTTAAGAGAACAACGTATTAACAATTGTTATTACTTTAATACGATTCTGATTTAAACACTAATATCTATAGTATAACAATGAATGAGCATTGTAAATGTTACACAATAATGACTTTTTATGCGTACTCAGAAGGAGTAATAAAATGTCAAAATTTTGTTTCAAAAATGTATAGATTATGTGACAATTTTCATATATCATTGAGTTATATGTGAAAGATAATGGAAGGAGGGACAAAATTGCAACAAAATCAATATAGTGTGACTTCTGAAAAAGACATAGGCACAGGACGTCTCACGTTATATGAAATTAAAGCCATCATTAAAATGGGTCTTGTTCAAGGGAATCTGATCCCAACATTTGCAGGTGCATGGCTTGCAATAGTATTTGGTGGATTTAACTTCTTCCAAAGTTTGCCGATTGTACTATTAATGATAGTAGGGTCAACACTTATTATGGGTGGAGCTTGTGCTATTAACAATTACTACGATCAAGATATTGATTCTATAATGCCATCAAAACAAAAAAGACCAACTGTTAATGGAAGAATCAGTGATCGCCACTTAATTCAATTGAGTTTTGGACTAATGATTTTGGGTGAAATTTTACTATTCATGATTAATATTCCAACAGGGATAATTGGATTGCTTGGAATATTTGGTTATGTCGTGTTGTACTCAATTTGGTCTAAGAGACATACCGTATGGAATACGGTAGTTGGTAGTTTTCCAGGTGCAATACCACCATTAATTGGTTGGGCGAGTATTGATCCATCATTAAGTCCGCTTGCATGGACACTATTTTTAGTGTTATTCGCATGGCAACCTGCTCACTTTTATGCTCTTGCTTATCGTCGTAAAGATGAATATGCTTTAGCTAATATACCAATGTTACCATCTGTAAAAAGCTTTAATAGAACGCGTTTGAGTATGTTACTTTGGGTAGTACTTTTATTACCTTTACCGTTCTTGATGACTCAATTAGGTACTGTATTTATAGTTATTGCTACATTACTTAATATAGCTTGGATGATATTAGCTTTAAATGGATTTAAAAAAGAAATAAACAAATCAAAATGGGCTACGAGTATGTTTGTATTTTCTTTAAACTATCTTGTTATTTTCTTTGTAATGACGGTTTTAGTTACTGTTGTACAATTAATATAATTAATATGAATGAATGCATGAAAGAGGGGTTAAACGAATGAAGACACGTTTAAAAAACACGAAAATGTTTGCTTTGCTTGCGACACTGCTATTTGTGTTAGCAGGTTGTGGCGAAAAACATTTATCAGTACTTCGACCAGCTGGTGAAGTAGCTGATAAACAATTCTTTTTATTAATGCTTTCTATAGGCATTATGTTGCTAGTTATTGTTGTAGTTGTTATTATTTTCTTAATTGCAATGATTAAATTCCGTCGAAAAAAATTAGGTGAAGATTTTGTACCTAAAGATGTTGAAGGTAATCATAAATTAGAATTAGTTTGGACAATCGTTCCAATTCTTTTACTTATTATTTTAGCTATCCCAACAGTAATACTTACGTTCTCATTAGGAGATACTAAAGCTATCGACAAAGTGGATGAAAAAGGTGAAAGTAAAGAGCTTGTAATAGATGTTACTGCTAACCTTTATTGGTGGGAGTTTAGTTATCCAAACGAAAAAATTGTTACAAGCCAAGAACTTGTAGTACCTACAGATAAAAAAGTTTACTTCAGATTACATTCTGCTGATGTTAAACACTCATTCTGGGTACCTGCAGCTGGTGGTAAAATGGATACTAACGTAGAAGGAATTAATAAATTCTACTTAGAATTCAATGATAAAAAAGCAAAAGATGTTAAAAATTTATTCTACGGTAAATGTGCTGAGCTTTGTGGACCTTCACATGCATTAATGGACTTTAAAGTAAAAGCCTTACCACAAGATGATTTTGACAAATGGGTTAAAGATATGAAATCTGTTGATAAACCTGTAGCTGCTACTTCTAGCCAAGCTAAAGAAGGTGAAAAGGTATTTAATAAATCATGTGCAGGATGTCACGCTGTTACACCAACAGGAGAAGGTGCTAAAGGACCTAACCTTACTAACTTTGGTGATCGTGATTTAATTGCAGGTTATTTAGAACATGATGAAGAAAACCTTAAAAAATGGATAAAAGACCCAGAAAGTATTAAACCAGGAAATAAAATGACTGATCAATACAAAGTTTCTGATGAAGACATTGATGCTTTATCTGCCTACTTAATGGAAAGAAAAGTCGATAAGTAAGAATTGAAAGGGAGGTTACTCTAGTGTCTACTCAAAGTAAAAAGGGGTTTGGATCAACTGTTTGGGACTTTTTAACAACTGTTGACCACAAAAAAATTGCTATTTTATATTTAATTGCTGGGGGATTATTCTTTGCTGTTGGTGGAATAGAAGCAATGTTAATCCGTATTCAGTTAATAGTTCCAGAAAATGACTTTGTGTCAGCTGGCCTGTTTAATGAAATTATAACTATGCATGGTACAACGATGATATTCTTAGCTGCAATGCCTTTGCTATTTGGCTATATGAATGCTGTTGTTCCATTACAAATTGGTGCACGAGATGTTGCATTTCCATTCTTAAATGCATTAGGTTTTTGGTTATTCTTCTTCGGTGGAGTATTCTTAAACTTATCATGGGTTTTAGGTGGAGCACCTGATGCAGGTTGGACATCTTATGCAAGTTTGGCACTTGAATCTGCCGGACATGGTATTAACTTCTATGCTCTAGGGCTGCAAATTTCTGGTGCTGGTACTTTAATTGCTGGTATTAACTTTGTAGCTACAATTGTTAATATGAGAGCACCGGGTATGACGTATATGCGTATGCCATTAATGACTTGGACAACATTTGTTGCTTCAACTTTAATCGTATTTGCGTTTCCACCATTAACTATCGGTATATTCTTGTTAATATTCGATAGAATGTTTGGTACATCATTCTTTGTTGCTTCTCAAGGTGGTAACACAATCATTTGGGAACATTTATTCTGGATCTTTGGACACCCAGAAGTTTATATTCTAGTTTTACCAGCGTTTGGTATTTTCTCTGAAATTATACCTGTATTCGCTAGAAAAAGATTATTTGGTTACTCAGCGATGGTATTCGCTACAGTATTAATTGGTTTCTTAGGATTTATGGTATGGGCTCACCATATGTTCACAGTAGGACTAGGTCCAGTAGCTAACGCTATTTTCGCTGTTGCAACTATGGCAATCGCTGTACCGACAGGTGTTAAAATATTTAACTGGTTGCTCACTGTATGGGGCGGTAGTGTTGAATTTACGACACCAATGTTATATGCATTATTCTTCATACCATCATTCGTTATGGGTGGCGTAACAGGTGTCATGCAAGCATCAGCTCCTGCTGACTATCAATTACATGACTCGTACTTTATCGTTGCTCACTTCCATTATGTAATCGTTGGTGGTGTAGTATTTGCGCTATTAGCAGGTTTACATTATTGGTTCCCATTAATTGCTGGAAAAATGTTAAGTGAAAAACTAGGTAAAATCACATTCTGGTTATTCTTCATTGGTTTCCATTTAACATTCTTAATCCAACATTTCTTAGGACTATGGGGTATGCCTCGTCGAGTATTTACATATCTACCAGGACAAGGATATGATATACCAAACTTAGTATCTTCAATTGGTGCTTTATTTATGGCTGTAGCTGTAATTATAGAAGTAACTAACGTTGTAATTACATTAATTAAAGGTGAAAAAGTTGGTAAAGATGCATGGGGAGATGGCCGTACTTTAGAATGGTCATTACCAATACCTACGCCACATTATAACTTTGCACAAACACCTTTAGTTCGTGGTCTAGATGCATTATGGGTTGAGAAAACTCATGGTGATGGAAAAATTCTTCCAGCAGAATCACTAGATGAAATACACATGCCTAACAATTCATTTGTTCCATTTATGCAAGCATTTGGACTATTTGTAGCATCATTCGGTGCAATGTATTTTGCAGATGGTAAAGAATGGGCTCTAGATGCTGTTAAAGACTTAAATGAAAAACCTTGGGCAGTATATGTACTTATTCTTGGTTTAGCAATTACTGCAGGAAGTATGATTGTAAGATCACTTAAAGATGATCATGGTCATCATATTTCTAAAGAAGAATTATTAGAGTATGAAAGGGGTGAGCGTTAATGTCACATGAAGAAGTTAAATTTACAGCTGACAATTGGCCTGACCATCCTGAAACAGCATCTATGGAAGGTAAAAATAAACTTGTAGGTTTCTGGGTATTCCTTGGTGGAGAGGTTGCATTATTCGCTTCATTATTTGCAACATACTTAGCATTAAAAGATGCTGTACCAAGTGAAGATCATTTATTAGCTAAAGATTTATTCCACTTACCATTAGCGTTCGTAATGACGATGTTATTATTAACATCATCTTTAACAAGTGTTTATGCTTTATACCATTTACGTAACTTTAATGCTAAAGGCGTATTCATTTGGATAGGCGTTACAGTCTTGCTAGGTTTAGGTTTCTTAGGACTTGAAATTTATGAGTTCGTAGAGTATGTTCATCAAGGCCATACATTCCGTTCAAGTGCTTTTGGTAGTGCATTCTACTTCTTAGTAGGAACGCACGGTTTCCACGTTGTTATTGGACTAGTATGGTTAACATTACTTATATTCCGTAACAAAGCTAGAGGTTTAAGTATTTATAATGCACATAAATTTAATACTGCTGCTCTGTATTGGCACTTTATTGATGTTGTATGGGTGTTTATCTTTACAGTAGTATACTTGATGGGAGCGTTAGGATAATATGAGCCAACAAATAAATCATGACGCACAGGCACTTAAAGCATATAAGAAACGTAAAAGTACAAAAGAAATGCGCATGCAAGTTACTAACTTTGCAATTATGATTTTTGTTACATTTGTTGCTTTCGCACTTGTTGCTGCAGAGTTTCCTAAAGAATTTGTTATACCAGTAATTTTAGGTTTAGCTGTTTTACAAGTAGTATTACAATTTTACTATTTCATGCATATGAAAGCTGAAAAACATGGTGTATCTAAACTGTTTATGATAACAGGCATATTCTTTGGATTATCATTTGTTGTAACTTTCCTTTATATTGTATGGTTAGGCGATCCATTATTCGTTAAAACAAAATAATGATTTTAAGACTCAAAAACTTTGTTATATAAGTTTTTGAGTCTTTTTCTATATTTGGTCATATCATTGTCATAACTATTTATTTTGTTGGGTTGTTTAACTTTGAATTAAATTTTATAATAAGAGTAATGACTTTATGGGGAAGTGTTTAGATGGGTAACTTAACCTCAATATCAATATTTGGATTTTGGGCAAATTGGACTCCGTTCTTTTTTGTAGGGGTATTATGCGTAATTATTTTATATTTTTTAATCTGTGGAAAATGGTATAAAGATATTCCTGGAGGCAGACCGTTAAGAAAAGGTGAAGCAGTTTTATTTGTTATATTAATGCTATCAATATATTTATTAGAAGGTGGACCAATCGATCTACTTTCACATATTATTTTTAGTTTTCATATGTTACAAATGGCTTTGTTGTTTTTAATTATTGTGCCAATGCTATTTTTTGCAATTCCAGAATACATTGTTAAATATGTAGAAGAATTACCTGTTATTAATAAAATAGTAAAATTGTTCACAAAACCAATTTTAGCTATATTTCTTTTCAACGGATTATTCTCTGTATACCACATACCACTAGTGTTAGATACGTTAAAACAAGATGTTGTATTACATGATTTGTACACAATTATATTATTCATTAGTGCATGGTTTATGTGGCATCCTATATTCAATAGACATATATCTGAAGAAAATCAAATGTCTAATATTAAAAAGATACTTTATATTTTCTTCATTGGTGTACTCTTAACACCGTCATGTGGTCTAATTATCTTTAGTGGAAATGCTATGTACGACACATACACGTCTGGAGAGGCGTGGTTAGGCGCTATGACTTTATGTGTACCTGCAGACACATTGAATGCTGTTGTCCAAGGTACAGGCTTATCTGGTCCAGAATACTTTACGAATTTTTCACCATTAGAAGATCAACAAACTGGTGGCGTCATAATGAAAGTAATGCAAGAAATTGTCTTTGGAGTATATCTATACATTATATTTATAAGATGGTTCCGTTATGAGAGAAAAAATGAAAAACAAATTACTGAAGATAGTTTGAGAAAATTACAAGAAAGAAAAGCTTTATATAATCAATTTAGATAGGATGTATAAAAATGAATTTACCTATATTACCGACAATTAGTACAACATTTATAGTATTAAGCGCAGTCTTAGTAGCTATTGGTTGGTACTTTATATCACAAAGAAAGATCGAAACACACAAAAAATTTATGTTATCAGCTGCAGTTGCTGCTGTAATATTCTTTACAATTTACGCTAGTAGAACAATATTTATCGGTAACACATCTTTTGGTGGACCTGATAGTATCAAAATTTATTATACTATATTTTTAATTTTCCATATTACACTTGCTACAGTTGGTGCTATTATGGGGATATATACGATTTATTTAGGCTTGAAGAATAAACTAGAGCGACATCGTAAGTTTGGACCTGTAACTTCAATTATATGGTTCTTTACAGCTATTACAGGCGTAGCAGTTTATTTATTACTATATGTTTTCTATCATGGCGGAGAAACAACTTCTATGATCAAAGCAATTTTAGGGCATTAATATAATGTTAGTGCTTGGGACATAAATCTCAACGCAAAATAAATAAGCATATCACTTACCTGATTTTTTAAAGGTTACAGTGATATGCTTATTTTTTCATCTTACGATTTTGTACGTGCATGCTTGCCTAGGGGTATGGTTCGAGGCTGTAGTCTCTCACGCATACGGTTCCCTCAGCCTCTTAGTTATAGAGCAGCTATATTTGCACTAGTTGAGAGAAGTGTGAGTAAGGGTATCTATAATTACACAAGTTGAGAGAAGTGTGAGTAAGGGTATCTATAATTACACAAGTTGAGAGAAGTGTGAGTAAGGGTATCTATAATTACACAAGTTGAGAGAAGTGTGAGCAAGGGTATCTATACTTACACAAGTCTAAAGAAGTGTGAGTAAGGGTATCTATATTTACACAAGTCTAAAGAAGTGTAAGTATGGGTATCTATATTTACACAAGTCTAAAGAAGTGTAAGCAAGGGTATCTATATTTACACAAGTCTAAAGAAGTGTAAGTATGGGTATCTATACTTACACAAGTCTAAAGAAGTGTAAGTAAGGGTATCTATATTTACACAAGTTGAGAGAAGTGTGAGTAAGGGTATCTATAATTACACAAGTCTAAAGAAGTGTAAGTATGGGTATCTATATTTACACAAGTCGGAAGTAGCGTGAATGATTTTTAAAAAAATAAAAGCAGATATTCAATTTTAATAATGAATTTCTGCTCTTAATAGAATTCTAGGACATTTATGTCCTAAGCTCATTTTTCTATATTTTAAAGTCTGTTTTGATAATACCTGATTCTAGAATCGTTTTGATTACAATTAAAACAAGTGGTCCTATAAAGAATCCTATGAAACCAAGTAATTTTAGTCCAATAAACATTGAAATTAAAGTGGGCAATGGAGTTAAACCAACGCCTGTACCAAAGATTTTAGGTTCTAATATCTTTCTTTGTACTAATAAAACAATAGATAATATTATGAGTTGGATACCTAAAGTTGGGTCTCCAACAATATAAGCATAAATTGCCCATGGGATTGTTAATCCTGTTGCACCGATAATTGGTAATAGGTCAACAAACCATATGAATAGGCTAATAATAAAGGCAGATTCTACGCCGATAATGAGAAGGCCTAAGTATGTAAATACCCATGTAATAAAGCTTAAGACAATTGTTGCTGTAAGCATTCCAATTATAGAATGTCCAATTTTGTTATATATTTTATACACTTCTCGGTATGTTGCAGGATATAAATGTTTTTTTATGAAACGATGAATATTAGGTATTTCTAACATAAATAAAAATAATGCTACTAGAAAAACAACAAGACTGATGATAAATCCAGGTAATGAAGAAACAACTTCTGTTATATTTTGTACACTAAAATAATGAGTGATGGAATCTCTCAATGTAGCTACAAAATTTTGCAGTTCTTTATTGATTGTTTCAGCCATTTCATCTGGCAACACTGCTTTCATTTTATCATTGTACTGTTCTATAACTTTTATTAATAAATTTATTCTATTAGGTAAGTCTTTTATAAATAAGACGATTTGATCAATTAATTTTGTTAAAAATAAATAAATTAAAAATCCTGTTACCGTAATCAGCAAAGTGTATATAATGGTTACACTCCATTTACGGCTATTGATTTTTTGCGATAATTTATTAACTAAAGGGTTAAATGCAAGTGCAATAATAAATGCTAAAATTAACGGTATAGAAATGGGTATAATAAAATAAATAAATAGAATTAATAAAATTATGATGATAAATATGCTAATGCTTCGTTTGTTTATCCATTTTTTCATAATTATTACCTCTTTACTGAACTTATGTATAAATTAAGAGACGTGAAAAATCACGTCTCCGTTTATATCTTTTTGGATTTGTTTAATTAATGAGCACCTAATGTATTTAATGCTTTAATATCTGACGTAATTCGTTCAATTAATAAATTACAATGTGCAACTAAATTATCTGGATAGACTTCATCATCACCGTATTCAACACCTGTTGGATAGTAATGCTTACCTAGATAAGGATCCATTAATTGAATTGTTGCGTTATTTGCACCAACGTCCCCTTTAAGTGCATAACCTGGAATTCTTAAGTAATAAATACCTTCACTGATTTCATATTTGAAATCATAAGTGATACGTTCGTAATCCCAATGTCCACCAGCTACAAAACCATGCTTATTCATAACATCTTTTAATAGTTCTTGTTCAATGATAACCTTTTCAAGACTTGTATTATCAAATACCATGTATTTTTCCTCCCTCTATGTACCTTTAAGTTTATTTTATGATAAAAGCTTCAATGTTGCAATGTACATTTAAATTTAATAAGATTATTAAGATTTCGATTGATTTAACTAAAAGTTTTACTGTAAAATGATATAATTATAATTAGGAATAAAAGAGGAGGTAAATAGTTGAAAAATATTATTATTAAAGTTGTAGCAATAACTATTTTAATCATTGTACTCTTTTATTTATTCTATTCACCTAAATTAGAATTTGATGTATTGAAGAATCCAAATTACTCTCATGATAAAGCAAATGAAAATTACTATGAACAACAAGCTGAAAAATCAACAGGCAACGCTAAGTTGAAAGAAGGCGTTGGTACATATGTTTATAAAGATATAGGCGAAGTCATAGATGATTTAGGGGAACCAGATAGGGTATATAAGACAGAGCACGATAGAAAGAATTATGTCTTTAAAAATAAAGAACATTATTATTTAGTTTCGGCTAAAAATAATAAAGTATCATCCGTATATGCTACAGGTAATAAAGTTGATGTTTCACCAATAAAAATGAAACAAGAGGCTACGAAATTCTTTAATGGAACGAATATAGATATGGAACCTGTTATTGATAGTTCGTATGGTAAGTATAAACTTGAATTATCTGAAAGAGATATTAAGACTCAGTTGCTTATTAAATATGGTAATGTGTATGCTCAAGTATTAATCGATAGTGAAACAAATGAAGTCATGGGCGTGAAATTTATGGACTCAGATGTAGTTATCGAACATGCACCATTTTCAATGTCGAAAATCTCAAGTGATCATGATAAGAAACTTAAGCGATCTGATAAGCAAAACTTCCATTCACACATTAATAAAGATTTAACACTTCTTGAAATCGTTAATGAAATAAGAGAAATGAAGGGTGTTAAACCATTAGAGATGAATGATCAATTGACATATATCACTCAATTGGAAGCTGATTCTATTGAAGATGACGTTGATGAAGAAGAAGCTGTTAAATCATTGGAAGATGGTATAATGAAACATATCAACGATCAAAATATTGAATACGAAACAATAAATCAAAATTTAGCATATAATTTTTATGACGTACCAACTTTAGTAAACAGCTGGTTGAATAATAATTCATATAGAGAAAAGTTATTAGGTAGTCAATATGATGAATTTGGTGCTGGTAATTCACGCGAATACTATTCACTTGTTTTTAAAGAAAATAAAAAATAAGGAGGCATCATGTTATGTTTACTGTAGAAACAGTTAATATATTAGATCAATCTGATGAATTAAGTTCATGTATAAAAGAATCACTCATTTATCAAGAGTATCAAGAAGCAAAATATAAACTTGAGACAGATTTAGAAGTGAAAATATTAAGACAAAAGTTTGACCAAATTAAATCACATTACGATGATTGTCTGAGATTTGGAAGATATCATCCTGATTATAGTAGAGTTATGAAAGAAACGAGACAACAAAAAAGAGCATATGAAATGCATCCTGTTGTATCCAATTTTAAGACAAAAGAAACAGCTTTACAGGACTTGTTAGATGAAGTTATAAGCATAGTATCTTATTCAATTTCTAACAACGTTAAAGTTGATACAGGTAATCCATTTTTCAGTAGTGATAGTCAAGGTGGAGGCTGTGCTACAGGTGGATCTTGTGGATGTTCATCATAAAATATCTATTAATAAGAGCAGAAATTCATTAATAAAATGAATTTCTGCTCTTATTTTTTATAATAATGATTTTGGAAATATCGTAGATTAACTTCTGGATTAATCTACAACTTAGCTGAACTCTTAGATTAACTCCCGACTTAATCTACATCTTAGCTGAACTCTTAGATTAACTTCTGGATTAATCTACAACTTGGCAGGACTCTTAGATTAACTTCTGACTTAATCTACAACTTGGCAGGACTCTTCGATTAACTCTAGACTTAATCTACAACTTGGCAGGACTCTTCGATTAACTCCCGACTTAATCTACAACTTGGTCAAACTCTTCGATTAACTTCCAACTTAATCTACAACTTGGTAGAACTCTTAGATTAACTCCTGACTTAATCTACAACTTGGTCAAACTCTTCGATTAACTTCCAACTTAATCTACAACTTATCTCATTTTTCTATATAAAATGATTATTATCAACGATTTTGTAAGTACTAACGCCTGAGGGTACAGTATGCGTGAGAGACTACAGGCTCGAGCCATACCCTAGGCAAGCATGCAGGTACAAAATCGTAAGATATTATAAAAAAACAAGCATATCACTATAAAACTGAAGAATTCAGTTAAGTGATATGCTTATTTATTTTGAGTTAGGAAATATACTCCAAGCTTCATATTATTAATATTGTTTATTTATTAGAAAATGCGCTGTATCTGGACGATCAGTTACAATAGTATGTGCACCTTTTTGAATAAGATCATCTATTGTATCGATTTGATTTACTACCCAAAAAGCAACGGAAATATTAAGTGAAGTTAAAAATTGAATAAAACCTTCAGAGTCTAATGGAAGTCCTTTTGCTTGTGTAGGTATTTGGAATGTATCTGTTTTAGGTTGATAAGTGTGTCCGTAACCTGAGTAATAAGCTAAAAATGCTTTTGTTACTTCATTTTGACCAGTACCTAATGAAATAGTGTCTTGAGCATATAAATTAAATCTATCTATTTGTTCGTCATAAAAACTTGTGATATTAACACGATTCTCAGCCTTTAATTCAGTAATGATTCTATATAGATGAGAAGGTGCTAAACTACCTGTATATGACTCAGGATGATCTTTAATATCTATGTTAACTAAGATATCAGGATATTCAGTTAAAAGCTCTGTTAGAGTCACTATCTTTGCTTTGTCGTGACCTCTATATGGATGCTCGTTATTAATATCTTTAAAATGATAGCCAAAGTCTAATTGACGTAATTCTTCTAATGTATGTTCACCTACAAAGCCAGAGCCATTACTTGTTCTGTCTACAGTGTCATCGTGCATTACGACAAGTACTTCATCTTTTGTAAGACGTACATCAACTTCGAATCCAGTCACTTCATACTTTAATGCATGATCAAAAGCTAAACGTGTATGTTCCGGTCTTAATGCCATCCCACCACGGTGTGCAAATACATACGGAGCTGGTTGAGTAAAGAATGGTTTAATCTTACGTGGTTTGACGTTTGAAGTGGATTTTGTAACAATCCATGAACCAGCCGCGATGCCTCCGATAAGACCTGTTGTTTTTAATAAATTAATTTTTGACATTTTATCCAATCCTTTCGAAATGCAAATGAAGACGCATCTATATTCTATCAAATTGGTATACGATAGCAAAGTAAGTCACACAACCTATGAAGTTATCTTCTTTCATAGTACTCTAGAAAATGCTAATATAAACATAAAAAGATTAAGGAGATATCGTAATGGAGCTAGTTGAACGAATTAGTATAATTGTATATTTAAAAAATATGAAACATGAACGACAATTGCGTAAATTTGGCAATATATATCATTCTCATAAAAAAGAACAATATGTCATGTTATATACAAATGAAGATAAAATAGATGATACTATACAACATCTCATGAAATTAAAATATGTTAAAGATGTTAAAGTATCACCATTTAAATATGTTAAAAGAGATTATTCTAATATAAATACTGATAAAAAAGAATATTTGAATTTTTAAATTACTGCAATGGTGGTAAATAACGCTCAAGTCTTAATACACCTTTTAAGTAAGCGAAATAAAGTTCATCTTCTGCAAACTCTGAGCGAGACTTTACATCCAATCCTTTAATTTGGATATCGTATTCATTTGCCCATTCGTTAATTAAATCGAATTTTTTATTAGATTCTGGATAAGGATATTTAAATCCGTCTAAAATTGTATAAATAGCTTGGAAATGTTTATCTTTAGTTGGTTTCATAATGATGCAAGCAGAAGATAATTTTTCTCGTGATAATGGTGTGTGTAACATTAAAATGTCAGAAATACGGTCGTGATTGTATTCTATTAATGTTTGAAATTCGAATAAATCTGTTAAGCCGTGACCAATTACGATAAATGATTGTTTCATTTTTATAACCCTCGTTTTCGTTAATATACTACAATGATAAGTATAAATAATAATTAATAATAAAGAAAGTGATGATTAAAGTTGAGAGTAATAGGTGGAAAATATAAACGACTTCATATAAAAACAATAGATGGTCAATCTACTAGACCTACAACAGATAAAGTAAAAGAGAATATCTTTAATGGTCTTCAAGATATAGAAGGACTTGGATTAGACTTATTTGCAGGTAGTGGAGGATTGGGCATTGAAGGTTTATCAAGAGGATTAACTAAAGTCATTTTTGTAGACGGTAATTTTAAAGCTACAAAAATGATTAAAGAAAACTTAAATACATTACATATACCAAATACACAATTCGAAGTTTATAAAAATGATGCAATAAGAGCATTAAAAGCTTTAAATAAACGAGACATCAAATTTGATTATATATTTTTAGATCCACCATATAAAAAAGATTTAATAAATAAGGCTTTAGATAAAATTCAAGCGTTTGACTTATTAAATGTAAATGGTACAATAATTTGCGAATTTGATAAAAGTGAAAAGATAGAAACTGGTGAGTTTGAAGTTCTGAAGAAATACGAATATGGACTAACTCATGTAATGTTGCTAACAAAAGGAGAAAACAATGACTAAAAGAATAGCAGTTGTTCCAGGAAGCTTTGATCCAATTACATTAGGGCATATTGATATTATTAAACGAAGTGCAAAAATATTTGATGAGATCCATGTTTCTGTATTACAGAATGCTTCTAAAAAAGGTCTGTTCTCAACTGACGAACGTGTAGCTTTAATTGAAGAAGCGGTGCAAGATGTACCGAATATCGTAGTCCACTCTTTTCATGGCTTACTTGTTGATTTTTGTAAAGAAATAAATGCAAGAACAATCGTAAGAGGACTTAGAGCAGTTAGCGACTTTGAATATGAAATGCAACTTACATCTATGAATAAGAAACTAGATGATGACATTGAAACATTATATATGATGACAAATAATAATTATTCATTTATTAGCTCAAGCGTCGTAAAAGAAGTAGCACAATTTAACGGTGACATTTCAGAATTCGTACCTGAAAATGTGAACAAAGCATTAAAAGAAAAAATTAAGAATAAAGAATCATAATAAAAAAGCATGATAACTGTCATGCTTTTAGAAAGTTTGTTTGCATATTTAGCTAATCTTAAGCGAGTGGACCAGAAATCTAGTGAAATAAATTAGAATTCTGGTCTACTTGCTTTTTTTAATATGTACTGGTTGATTAAAGTCTGTTGCTGTATCACCGGAAATAAATTGGTATAGCTCTGTTGCTTTTATTTCATTCTCAAAATAAGATGCTGACTGTTTATTTACATTAGTAATTATAGGTAAAGGACATTTATCTTTGATTGTTTTCAAATATGCCTGTCCTTTTTGTGACATTGCTAATACACGTATTGCTGAAGGTTCGTAATTTAAGACATCTTCAGTTTTAATATTTAACAATATTGCTGTTAATAAGCGCTGTATTCTAGTCCAAGTATATCTTTTTGATTTTAAATGTTTTACAAATGTTTCAAAACTTGTACTTTCTTTTATATCTTTTTTTATTTTAAATTCTAATCCTTCAGTCATCATATATATTTCTCGTAACTCATCATGTGTTGCTCTTAATATTGTCCATTTTAAGAGTGGGAAAAAATGTTCCCAATTCAAACCTTTAGATTGACTTAAAATTTCATAACTTGTTTCAGGTAAACTGAATTTATAATTTTCTTCATCATTAAAATATGCATTACGAATAGAAGTTGCACTCGAAATATGTGTCGTTTTGTTTAATTCTGGATCTAAATACATATTATCTTTTCTTTGAATGGTGAGGGGATTGATAGATAAGTTATTTTGCATAATATGTTTAACGTATTCTATAGCAAGAAGGTTATTAGAGCCTTTTAGTAAGTTCGTGTCTTGAACTAATTCGGCTATAATTCTTGGATGAGATTTTCCTTCTTTAATCATACTTTGGTATCTTTCATCATTAGTCACTTGTTCAATTTGTTTAATCGCATTTTTAATATCATCTATATTTCCAGATTCACTTCCAAAAGATAAAGCATCACATTGAAGATGTTCTGCTATGTGAACACCACCTTTAGCAAATAAATCACCAGAAGAGATTGCATAAACAAGTGGTAATTCTATAACTAAATCTACGTATTGAATCGCCATTTCAGCACGTTTGAATTTATTTAAAATTGCAGGTTCTCCACGCATTGTAAATGAACCACTCATGATAGAAATCGCAACATCACTATCCGCTATTTCTCTAGAAGATTCTGCGTGATAAACATGCCCATTATGAAATGGATTGTATTCAGTAATTAAAGCAACACTTTTCATTTGCATTTCCTCCCATTTCAATTCATCATAAGTATTGTATCAGATAATGAATGTTAAGAAAAAATCTTGACAAACATTGTCGTTAAGGTTACAATAATTTTTGTGTTTGTAAGAGGTGAACCCAGATGAAGTGGTCAATAACACAACTTAAAAAATACCAAAACGAACCATTTACTTTTGATAAAGAAATCGATATGAAATACCTTACTGATAGGGTAGATGAACTTATCGATATTTCTCCAATAAAAGTAACAGGAGACGTTCAAGTGCGAATGCATGAGATAATTGTCAATCTTGACATTAATGGTGTATTGACGTTACCATGTGCCCGTACTTTAAAGCCAGTAGAGCTACCATTTGATACTACATCAGTAGAAATATTTGAACTAGATGAGTTGAGTGATAGTAATAATAATGATGACGAATTGAGACACAAACTCGAAGGTGGCATGATTAATTTATTACCAATCATTGAAGAACTTGTTATTTTAGAGAAACCATTACAAGTGTTCTCTGAAGGTAGTGAAGATGTTTCAATGGCAGGCAATGGTTGGGAAGTTATTGGCGAAGACCAATTTGAGTCAACCGAAGATTCAGAAGTAGAAACTGAAAAATCAGTTGATCCAAGACTTCAAAAATTACAACAATTCTTCGATGACGAAAAATAATCGGACAAGTGTTTATAAAATTTAAGGAGGAATAAGACATGGCAGTTCCAGCTAGAAGAACTTCAAAAACAGCTAAAAGAAAACGTCGTACGCATTTCAAAATCTCAGTACCAGGTATGGTTGAATGTTCAAACTGTGGAGAAATGAAATTATCTCACCGTGTATGTAAAGCATGTGGATCATACAAAGGTAAAGAAGTCGTTTCTAAATAATAAGTTACATGTAAATGTTCTTAACAGGATGTTTCAGACTGTCGACAGAGTCGACAGTCTTTTTTTATGCTTAAGAAGAATTTCTATTAAATTAGTTTTTTTTCATATATACTAGTTACATAAGTCTATTAGAATACGAGGAGTTTTTATGGAAGAGATTACTTCAGTACAAAATAATAAAATTAAAGAAATGAATAAATTGAAGAAGAAAAAAGAACGCGTTAAACAAGGGAGATTTTTAATCGAAGGTTTCCATTTGGTTGAAGAAGCTTATCATAGTAATTTGAAGATTATTTCATTATTAGCTGTAGATTATTCAAGAGTTGATGACAAGATTGTTGAATATGCTGACGATGCATATATTATAAACTTTAAAGTGGCTGAATCTTTATCAGATACGACTACGCCACAAGGAATTTTTGCTATAGTTGAACTTCCAACTTATGAGATGAGCCATTTTAAACAAGTTCTAGTATTAGATAGAGTGCAAGATCCTGGAAATATGGGCGCTTTAATTCGAAATGCAGATGCTGCTGGAATGGACGCAGTTGTCTATTCAAAAGGTAGTGCAGACCCATACCAAGATAAAGTACTACGTGCATCTCAAGGTAGTGTTTTCCATTTACCAGTAGTTGAAAATGATATTTATGAATTTATTGAAACATTTAAAGGTAATACTTATGGAACGAGTTTGCTCAATGCTGTTAATTATAAAGAAATTAATAGTCAAGAAAACTTCGCTTTAATTATGGGTAATGAAGGTGCTGGAGTTGAAGAAGAAATACTCAATCAAACGACAGAAAATCTTAATATTCCACTATACGGTAAAGCTGAAAGTTTAAATGTTGCTGTTTCATGTGGCATACTACTTTACCATTTGAAAGGTTGACCAAAGAAACAATATTTTATATAATTGTTTCATAATCAATATAAGCTTACAAAAGGACGTAAATTAATGATTGCGCATAATTAGGGAATGGATTCTAGACTGAAAAATCCTATGCAGTAACTTAATTTTTTTCATCCTTTTAGCTACTTAAAGAAATTTAAGTCGGAATGTAGATCCGTTATCAACATATAAGTGTATGCATAACTATGTATAAATTTGGGTGGTACCACGGAAGACTTCGTCCCTCTATTAGAGGGGGCGAAGTCTTTTTTTCGACTAAATAGGAGGATATATATGTCATTACAAGAGAAGTTAGCTGAATTAAGACAAGAAGCACTTGTAAGAATTAACGAAGCAAAAGCTGAAAGAGCTTTGCAAGATGTAAAAGTGAATTATTTAGGTAAAAAAGGTGTTATAACAGGTCTAATGAAAGAAATGAAAGAATTACCAAAAGAAGAAAGACCTGAATTTGGTCAATTAGTTAACGAAGTACGTAAAGCAATTGAACAAGAAATTGAAGCTAAAAAAGTACTTCTAGAAGAAGAAGCACTAAATGCCCAATTAGAAAATGAAACAATTGATGTGACACTACCTGGAAGAAAAGTAAGCCTAGGAGCTAAACATCCTCTTACTAAAATAAATGAAGATTTAGAAGATTTATTCATAGGTTTAGGCTATGAAATTGTCGAGGGTTATGAAGTCGAATCAGATTATTATAATTTTGAAGCTTTAAACTTACCAAAATCACATCCTGCACGTGATATGCAAGACACTTTTTATATTTCTGAAGAAATTTTAATGCGTACACATACTTCTCCTGTACAAGCTAGAACATTAGAAAAACGTAATGGCGTTGGCCCAGTTAAAATTATTTGTCCTGGGAAAGTATATCGTAGAGACTCTGATGATGCGACACATAGTCATCAATTTACACAAATTGAAGGATTAGTAGTTGCTGAAAACATCAAAATGAGTGACCTTAAAGGAACTTTGGAATTATTAGCACGTAAATTATTTGGTGCTGACCGTGAAATACGTTTAAGACCAAGTTTCTTCCCATTCACAGAACCTTCTGTAGAAGTGGACGTATCATGTTTTAAGTGTAAAGGTCATGGTTGTAATGTATGTAAACAAACTGGATGGATTGAAGTACTAGGTTCAGGTATGGTGCATCCAAATGTATTAGAAATGGCAGGATTTGACTCAAGTAAATATTCAGGCTTTGCGTTTGGTTTAGGCCCAGATAGAATGGCAATGTTGAAATACGGAATTGAAGACATTAGACATTTCTATACTAACGACGTAAGATTTTTAGAGCAATTTAAGCCTGTAGAAGATGGCGGTGAAGCATAATGTTAATAAGTAAAGAATGGTTAAGTGAATATATTAAAATAGATGCTGGTGTAGAAGAATTAGCTGAGAAGATAACAAGAAGCGGTATTGAAGTAGACAGTATTAAAAAATACGGTGAAGATATTAAGAAACTAGTTGTAGGTCATGTTATATCTAAAGAAAAACATCCTAAAGCGGATAAACTTAATATTTGTAAAGTAGATGTCGGCGAAGAAGAGCCTGTACAAATCGTATGTGGTGCACCTAACGTTGATGTTGATCAATATGTAATTGTTGTTAGAGTCGGTGGACGTTTACCAGGTGGCGTTAAAATTAAGCGAGCAAAATTAAGAGGAGAAGTTTCAGAAGGTATGATTTGTTCTCTTCAAGAAATTGGTTTAGATGCAAATGTTATGCCTAAAAAATATGCAGATGGTATTTATGTATTTTCAAATGAGCAAACTCCTGGTAGTGATGCATTAGAAGCTTTATTACTTAATGATGAAGTTATGGACTTTGATCTCACACCAAATAGAGCAGATTGCTTAAGCATGCTAGGTGCAGCTCATGAGGTAAGTGCATTATATGGTAATGAAGTACAATATCCAAATACAGAATTAAAAGAGTCTACAGAAAAATCAACTCAAGCGTTATCTGTAACTATTAAAGATGAAGAAGCAATACCATATTATGCTGCAAGAGTAATTAAAAACGTTACGATTGCACCATCTCCAACTTGGATGCAATCTAGATTGATGAAAGCGGGAATTCGTCCAATAAATAACGTAGTTGATATTTCAAATTATATTTTACTAGAATACGGTCAACCACTTCATATGTTTGACCAAGATCAAATTGGTTCAGAACAAATTGTAGCAAGATATGCGCACGAAAATGAAAAAATTACGACGCTTGATGATATTGAAAGAGAATTAATTACTTCTGATGTTGTAATTACAAACGGATCAGAACCAATTGCGATAGCTGGTGTCATGGGTGGAGATTTTTCAGAAGTAACAGAAAAAACTCAAAATGTTGTAATTGAAAGCGCAATTTTCAATGCTACAAATGTAAGACAAACTTCAAGAAGATTAGGTTTAAGAAGTGAAGCATCAAGTAGATTTGAAAAGGGTATTGCAAGCGAAAGAGTAGTAGACGCTTTAAATAGAGCTGCTTTACTTTTACAAGAAATAGCAGGTGGAATAGTATTAAGTGAAGTTGTATCAGATGGCACATTGCCTGAAACTTCTAAAGTAATTGAAATTACTACAAATGATGTGAACCAATTAATTGGATTCAATCTTTCAACTGAAGAAATTAATGTTATTTTTAATCGTTTAGGCTTTGGAACAAATGTAACTGGAGAGGCATTTGAAGTTAATGTACCTTCAAGAAGAAGTGATATATCAATTAAAGCAGACTTAATTGAAGAAGTAGCGAGAATTTATGGTTATGACCAATTACCATCAACATTACCAAACTTCGAAAATGCTACTGCTGGATATTTAACAGATAATCAACTCAAAAAGCGTAAAGTAAAAGAAATACTTGAAGGCGCTGGTTTAGATCAAGCTATTACGTATTCATTAGTCCATAAAGATGTCGCTAAAAATTACACACTTGAAGATAAAGAAGTTGTAGAACTTATGATGCCTATGAGTGAAGATCAAGCGGTATTACGTCAAAGCATATTACCAAGACTAATAGACGCTACACGTTATAATGTTGCAAGAAAAAATAAAAACGTTGCATTGTATGAACAAGGTAAAGTTTTCTATAGTAACGGTAAAGACCAATTACCAACTGAAGTAGAATTTCTAAGTGGTATTTTAACAGGTCAATATTCAGGTAATAAATGGCAACAAAAAGATGAACCAGTAGATTTCTTCTTAGTTAAAGGTATTGTAGAACGTATTGCAGAACAATTAAATGTGTCGTTTACATTTGAAGCGACAAAACTAGATTTATTACACCCAGGTAGAACTGCATTTGTGAAAATGAATGAAGAAGTGGTAGGTATAATAGCAGAATTACATCCTACTGTAGAAAAAGAGAATGATTTAGACCGTACTTATGTGTTTGAGTTAAACTTTACAAAAGTATTAGCACAACCAGTCGGTAAAATAGAATATGAAGCTATTCCAAGATTTCCAGGAGTATCAAGAGATATAGCATTAGTAGTTAATACAGATGTAACTGCATCAACATTAATCAACACAATTAATGACAATGGCGCTGATATCCTGAACCATACAGAAGTGTTCGATGTTTATGAAGGTGAACATATGGAAGAAGGTAAAAAATCAGTAGCAATACGAATTGATTATTTAGACGTTAATGAAACTTTAACAGAAGACAAAGTTTCAGCAGTTCATAATCAAATATTATCAGCATTAGAACAACAAGGTGCTACTTTAAGAGCGTAAGCGCATTTTAATTATCTATAATATTAAAGGAGCTAACATTTCATTAAAAAATGTTAGCTCCTTTGTTGATAATTATTATTAAAACGTGAATTACTTTTTATTCTTCGTTGTTAGCTTTGTAAGTTGTTTGCCTATAAACCAGATTAAATAGCAAATAATAATAACGGCTAATATTATTTGCCAACTAAATGATATTAATATCATATTAATTTCTCCTTTTGCGTTTTATTAAATCTAATACTTTATCTCTATTTTTGAAATGTTTTTTTGTTATTTCATCAAGTTGTTGAATATCATATTTTTGAACGATTTTTGCTGCTTCTAGGTCAACTTTGTTACTGGCACCTTTTGGTATTAATACTTTTAAATCTTTAGCTAGTCTATCCATATGTTTAACGAATGCATATCTTGCTATGATACTTGCTGCAGCGATTGCAATAGATTTTGATTCTCCTTTAGTTTCAAAAAAAGTTATGTCTTTCCTTGGCATTTTGCCGATAACATACTTCTCATAAGTACTCGCTTGTACAAATTGATCAATGACAATTTGTTCTAATTCAGATTCTTCAATTCTAGAAATAACATTTTTGATAGCTTGATTATGTAATACGGCTTTCATTTTAACTTGACTCCAACCTTCTAATTGCTTTGTATTGTAGTTGGGATTATCCAATACAATAAGTGAATGTGGACATATTTGAATAATTTGTTCTGCTAATTCTACTATTTTTATGTCTGTTAAAGTTTTAGAGTCCATTACACCTAGTTCTTTTAATAATTTTGCATTCTTTTTAGATACGTATGTTGCACATACCGTTAATGGCCCAAAATAATCTCCACTTCCTGCTTCATCACTCCCAATTGTATTATGTAAATCAAAGGTATGTGTTTTCTTTGGGCTAGGTGAACTAGATGAGGTAGGGGCTATTTTTTGTCCTAACACTTCACTAGCTACTTGTTCAGCATCTTTACCTTGAAACATGATTTTTTTTGAGCGATAAATTTGTACTTGTGTACTCTTTATTTTTTTACGAGCTACAGTACCAGTAGGTAAATTTTCTGTATCCATTTTATATTGTTTAATTATATTATTGATTGTTTGAGAATCTATTGTTTTTACGATGTTTGCCACGTTTATGTCCTACCTTTAATATATTTTCTATAAATAGAGTAGCATAAATTTATTATATAAACGAATATTCTCAAATGAAGTTAGTGGATATTCATACACAAATGAACATATGTCATGTATAATATAGTATGATTAAGTATATAGAAATTCCATATATAATTTGAACAGGGGTAGTATAATGAGTGAAAATAAAAATAGAGTGACAGTAGTTATAAATGATCAACATTATACAATAATTGGTGAAGACGATCCTTCGCATATTCGTTATGTAGCCGGAAGAGTCGATGAGAAGATACAAGCGTTAGGTCAGCTAAATGCTGGTTTAGATACAACGCGTAAATCTGTGCTCACGGCTGTTAATGTTATGCATGAATATGTTAAATTAGAAGAGGAAAATGATAAATTAAGAGAAGAAATCAAACAATTAAAACATAAAGGAAATTTAGAATGATTACATTAATTATAATTATATGTTTAATATTAGGTGTCATCATTGGATATAGACGTAGTTTAGTACTACAATCGCTACATTCTATTGGCACTATTTTCTCATTGGTGATTGCCGCGATATGCTTTGCACCATTTAGTAAACAATTGCATTTGATATTACCTTATCCAAGTGCTTCTACAGAAGGAAAAAACACAATATTTAATAGTATTAATAATGAGGATGCATTCTATAATATTATGGCAATACTCATTTTATTTATTTTTACTAAAGTAATTTTACAAATTGTAGCAACAGTTTTTGATTTTTATCATCAAATGGACTTTGGAGGCAAATATGCAAGATACTTTGGGATGGCATTAGGATTTATAGAGGCATACTTAGTCGTTATAATTACATTAGCTGCTATTGCAGTTATTCCAATTCCATTATTTATAGATACATTGCACCAATCATTTATTGGAAATGCTATCTTATCGAAGACACCATTCTTATCTGAGCAATTAGTAAAATGGCTTTCAAATTAAATGAATTCATATTGTAAAAAGTCATGGGCGAACCTATGACTTTTTTTACGGAGGAATAGATATGTTAACTAAAAAAGATATTGTAAAAATGTTAGAAACAATCGCTATTTATATGGAAATTAAAGGAGAAAATCCTTTCAAAGTATCAGCATATAGAAAAGCAAGTCAGTCTTTGGAAACGGATGAAAGAACACTAAATGAAATAGATGACGTTACATCTTTAAAAGGTATTGGTAAAGGTGTAGGTGATGTAATTAATGAGTATATTGATAACGGGACTCAAAGTTATTTAGATGAATTAAAAGAAGAAATTCCAGAAGGCTTAATACCATTACTTAAAATACAAGGTCTTGGCAGCAAAAAGATTGCTAAATTATATAAAGAATTAAATATAACAAATAAAGATGATTTAATTGCAGCTTGTGAAAAAAATGAAGTTTCAGCTTTACCTGGCTTTGCTAAAAAGACAGAACAAAAGCTTTTAGAAGAAGCGAAAGTTTTAGGACAAAGACCTGAAAGATATCCAATTAATAGCATGATTAAAGCACACGAAAAAGTTAATCAATATTTGGATGAAATAGAGGGTATTATTCAATATCAAGTTGCAGGCAGTTTTAGAAGAATGAGAGAAACAAGTAAAGATTTAGATTATATCATTTCTACTGAAGATGAGCTGAAGGTTCAGCAGTTATTATTAGAAATTCCAGAGATAAAAGAACAGATTGCTGTTGGGACAACAAAAGTGTCATTAGATTTGTTAATAGAAGATGATGTAATTGGTGTAGATTTTAGATTGATTAAACCAGAAGCTTTCTATCATACTTTACAACACTTCACAGGTTCAAAAGACCATAATATTAAAATTAGACAGCTTGCTAAACAAAGAAATGAGAAAGTTAGTGAATATGGTATAGAAGAAAAGAATGGTAACATCATTACTTATCAAAGTGAAAAAGAGATATATGATCATTACAATGTACCTTATATACCTCCAACTATGAGAGAAGATGGTACAGAATTTGATAAAAACATTCAAAACATTATTCAATTAGAAGATATCAATGGTGATATTCACATGCATACTACTTATAGTGATGGTGCATTTAAAATAGAAGAAATGATTGAAGCGGCTATCGAGCGTGGCTATAAATTTATTTGCATTACAGATCATTCTAGAAATTTAGCAGTAGCTAATGGTTTATCAATTGAACGATTACTTGAACAAAACAAAAAGATTAAAGCATTAAACGAAAAATATAAAGAGATAGATATTTATAGTGGAACAGAAATGGATATTAAACCAGATGGTTCATTAGATTATCCTGATGAAGTGTTAAAAGAACTAGATTATGTTATTGCAGCTATTCATCAAAGCTTTAATCAGAGCGAAGAAGAAATTATGAATAGACTAAAAACAGCATGTGAAAATAAATATGTTAGACATATTGCACACCCAACTGGTCGTATTATAGGTAGACGTGAAGGGTACAAAGTCAATATGGAACAACTTATTAAAATGGCGAAAGAAACAAACACTGTTTTAGAATTAAATGCTAATCCTCAAAGATTAGATTTAAACGCTGAAGTGTTAAAAAACAATCCTGATTTAATGATCACAATCAACACAGATGCACATCATATTGATCATTTTGATTTTATGAAATATGGTGTTGGCACAGCTCAAAAAGGATGGATAGATAAATCTCAAGTCATTAATGCTAAATCACGTGAAGAATTTAAAGAATGGATTAAATCAGAGAAATAAAGTATTAAAGAAGAGGGAAGATAATATGAATGAAAAAACATTAAAAGTTCTTGAATATCCCTTAATTATTCAACAATTATCTGCACATGCTACTAGTGATATAGCAGAGAGACTTATTAGTGAACTTAAACCAAGTGATGAACTGGAAACAGTTCAAAAGAGTTTGAATGAAACAGACGAAATGACTCAAATATATAATAAGCATAGAGTTCCTGGTTATTCAGGATTAAAAGATATAAAATCTTATGTCAGAAGAGCTGAAATAGGCAGCTTACTAAATGTTGAAGAATTAAACCAAATTAAACGTAATATTCAAGTTCAAAATAGATTCAAAACGTTTTATGCAAGTATAGTTGATGAAGACGAAGAAATTCTTTATCCAATTATTGATGGATATGTAGCACAATTACCAGTATTAAGTGATTTACTCAATCAAATTAGCGAGCAATGTGATGAGCATGACTTATTTGATACAGCTAGTCCGAAATTAGCAGAACTGCGTCATCAAATAAAAAAGACAAACGATCGTATTAAATCGAGACTAGAGCAAATGGTGAGATCATCAGCGAATCAGAAGAAACTATCTGATTCTATTGTGACAGTAAGAAACGATAGACATGTACTACCAGTTAAAGCAGAATATCGTCAAGATTTTAATGGTATCGTTCATGATCAATCAGCATCTGGCCAAACGTTATATATTGAACCAAGTGCAATTGTAGAGATGCATAATCAAATTTCTCAAGTTAAAGCTAAAGAAAAAGAAGAAAAAGATAGATTACTATATATATTAACTGAACTTGTCAGTGAAGTAGGATATGAACTATTATCGAGTACAGAAGTTATGGGCCATTTAGATTTTATTACCGCTAAAGCAAAGTTTGGCGCAACAATTAAAGCAACTAAACCTGTATTATCTGACGATAGAGCGATTTATTTACCAAAAGCAAGACACCCATTAATTAATCAGGCTGAGGTTATTAGTAATACTATAGAATTTAAACAAGATATAAATGCAGTTATTATTACGGGACCGAATACAGGTGGTAAAACGGTCACCTTAAAAACAGTAGGTCTCATTACATTGATGGCGCAGTCAGGTTTATTGATTCCTACATTAGATGGTGCAATTATAACTATTTTCAAAAAAGTATTTTGCGATATTGGTGATGAACAATCTATTGAACAGTCGCTTTCAACGTTTTCATCACATATGAAAAATATCGTTAATATTATTGATCAAGCTGATAAAGATTCATTAATTCTATTTGATGAACTCGGAGCGGGTACAGATCCTAGTGAAGGTGCCGCTTTAGCGATGAGCATACTTGATTATACAATTGAAAAAGATGCGCTAATTATGGCAACTACACATTATCCAGAACTTAAAGCATATAGTTATAATCGTGATAAAGTTATGAATGCAAGTGTCGAATTTGATGTTGAAACATTAAGACCTACCTATAAACTATTAATGGGTATACCAGGAAGATCAAATGCATTTGAAATATCTAAAAAATTAGGACTAAAAAATGAACTCATCAATCACGCTAAATCATTAATTGGTCAAGATGAGAAAGAAATTAATGTAATGATTGAATCTCTAGAAAAGAATGCGAAATCTGTAGAAAATGACAGAATTGAAGTTGAAAAATTGAAACAAGAATCAGCTGAATTACATCAATCACTATCTCAAGAATTACAGCGATTCGAAAAATTCAAAACACAATTAATGGATGATGCAAGAAATAAAGCAAACCAAGAAGTGAAACAAAAAACAAAAGAAGCTGAATCCATACTACAAGAACTTAGAGATATGCGAGATAATTCAGTAGCAAATGTAAAAGAACACGAGCTCATTGAAAGAAAGAAACGACTAGATAATCAATATACAGAAGCATCAATCAAACAAAATGTAAAAAAAGAGCGTCACGATAAAATTGAAAAAGGCGATGACGTTAAAGTTTTATCTTATGGTCAAAAAGGTGAAGTTATAGATGTTGTTAATGATAAAGAAGTAGTCGTTCAAATGGGTATACTTAAAATGAAAATTGAAGTAAAAGATTTAGAAAAGCTTGATAAAAAGAAACAACAACCAAGCAAAGTTGTTCCTAGAACTAATCGTACGACGATTAAAATGGATTTAGACTTACGCGGTTATCGTTATGAAGAGGCTATGATTGAATTAGATCAATATATTGATCAAGCAGTTCTTTCAAATTATGGTACAGTTAATATTATCCATGGTAAAGGTACTGGTGCGTTACAAAAAGGTGTAACAGATCATTTGAAACGACATCGTTCAGTAGATAACTTTAGAACAGGAATGCCATCAGAAGGTGGATTTGGTGTTACTGTAGTAACATTGAAATAAGGAGGAAACATATTGGATAATTTTGATATGTATAAACTAGCAAAAGTGTTGCTCGTTATTTCTGCTTTAACATTTATTGCAGGTATTGTTTATTTATTATTCTTATAAGGAGGTAATTTGAATGATTGAGACTAACGTTGAGAAGCAAGTTCTATTTATTCATTTAAATCATGGTCCAGTTAACGCATTAAATGAAGAAGTTTTAGCGGCTATCATCAAAGCCATTGAGACTCAAGGATTTGATGATAATGTGAAAGTAATCGTAATTAAAGGTAATGAAAAATGTTTTTCTGCAGGTGCAGACATTAAATCATTTCCAAATTTAACAAAGCATGAAAGATTAGACTTAGCTTCAACTAGCGCAAAATTATTTAGACTAATCAAAACTTGTCATAAACCAGTGATAAGTTCTATTCATGGAGTATGTTTAGGTGGAGGATTTGAATTAGCTTTAGCATGTGATATGAGATTAATTACGAAAGATACGAAAGTAGGATTACCTGAAATTAATTTAGGAATATTTCCTGGATTTGGTGGCGTAAGAAGATTATCTTATATGATAGGGCAACATAAAGCATTACAAATCGCTTTAACAGGTGAAAATATTAACTTAGATGATATAAAGTATTTGTTTAATGAAATTGTTAAAGATAAAGCAGAATTAGAAAAAGCAACTGAAGAATTAGCTTATAATATAGCATCGAAGTCATTAGACTCAATAAAAGTTATTAAACAAATGTCCAATTTAGATTTATCATTAGAAAGTGACCAAATTGAAGAAAGACATTTCGTAGATATTATAGAAAGTGAAAATGCTCAAGAAGGTATTGATGCATTTATCTCAAAAAGAAAACCAGAATTTAAGTGATTGCTTCCAAGTCCAACATCAAGTACAATACAGTTTGAGCAAACAACATGCATTGCAAAATAAAGCGTGCTATACTCTCATTATCATAAGTTAACAAGGAGGATTTTTCCAATGGCATTAGTAAAAGCAACAGATGCAAATTTCGATGAACAAATTAAAGAAGGCGTAAGTTTAGTGGACTTCTGGGCACCATGGTGTGGACCTTGTAAAATGATCGCGCCAGTATTAGAAGATTTAGCTAAAGACGTTGAAGGTAAAGCAGATATCGTTAAATTAGATGTAGATGAAAACCAAGCAACAGCAGCTAAATACGAAGTAATGAGTATTCCAACATTAATCGTATTCAAAGATGGCGAAGCTGTAGATAAAGTAGTAGGTTTCCAACCTAAAGAACAATTAGAACAAGTATTATCTAAACACTATTAATAAGATTGAGTAATGGTGATAAGAGGCTGAGACAATTAAATTGTCCAGCTTCTTTTTTGTTCCCTTATATTTCTTGAGCACCTAAATATACATTTCTAATTTTTATGTTAAATAGAACGTATGTTTTGGTTAAATGAAATATTGTTGATATAATTATTAAAAAAAGGTAGGTGAATAAGGTGGAAGACTACCAAAAAAGAATAAAACAAAAATTAGATGTATTACCTACATATCCTGGTTGTTACATTATGAAAGACAGACATGACTCTGTTATATATGTTGGTAAAGCAAAACGTCTTAGAAATAGAGTTCGAAGTTATTTTACAGGTGCACATGATGAAAAAACAACTCGTCTAGTTGGAGAGATTCGAGATTTTGAATTTATCGTTACATCTAGTGAAATTGAATCATTATTATTAGAGTTAAACCTTATAAAAAAACATCAACCTAGATATAACATCTTATTAAAAGATGATAAAAGTTACCCCTTTATCAAAATTACGAAAGAAAAGCACCCACGTTTAATCGTTACAAGAACTGTGAAAAAAGATTCAGGAAAATATTTTGGTCCTTATCCAAATGCTTATGCAGCACATGAAACGAAAAAATTGCTAGATAGAATCTATCCTTTAAGAAAATGTGTAACAATGCCTAACAAAGTTTGCTTATATTACCATATAGGACAATGTTTAGGACCATGTGTCTATCCTGTTGAACAAGCACAATATCAAGCTATGATTAAAGAAATTACAGACTTTTTAAATGGTGATGATAAATCAATTGTGAATGATTTAAAAGAAAAAATGAATGCAGCTAGTGAAGCTTTAAAATTTGAAGAAGCTAAAGAATATAGGGACTTAATTCAGCATATTGAAATGTTGAATTATAAACAAAATATGATGTCATCAGATATGACGATGAGAGATATATTCGGTTATTCTGTCGATAAAGGTTGGATGTGTATTCAAGTGTTCTTCATAAGACAAGGGAAATTGATAGAAAGACAGGCATCTATGATTCCAATAATACAAACTGCGGAAGAAGAATTTTATACCTTTATAGGTCAGTTTTATACATTGAATCAACATTTAACACCTAAAGAAATACACATTCCAAAAGACATAGACATTAAAACAGTTGAGTCAGTTGTTGATTCAAAAGTTGTACAACCTAAAAGAGGTAAGAAAAAAGAAATGGTAGATTTAGCAATTAAAAACGCTAGTATTTCATTGAAAAACAAATTTGAACTCATCGCGAAAGATGAATCACGAACAATAAAAGCAATAGACAATTTAGGTGAAGCAATGGGAATTCAAACACCAATTAGAATTGAAGCATTCGATAATTCTAATATTCAAGGTGTTGATCCTGTATCAGTCATGATTGCTTTTGTAGATGGCAAACCAAGTAAAAAAGATTATCGTAAATACAAAATTAAATCAGTCAAAGGACCTGATGATTATAAATCTATGCAAGAAGCTGTTAGAAGAAGATATACAAGAGTTTTAAAAGAAGGCTTGCCAATACCAGATTTAATAATTGTTGATGGTGGTAAAGGTCATATGACTTCTGTTAGAGAAGTATTAGAAAATGAATTAGGACTTGATATTCCAATTGCAGGATTAAGTAAAAATGATAAACACCAAACTTCAGAATTACTTTATGGTGCTCAAGCAGAAATTATACCACTAAAGAAAAACTCTCAAGAATTTTATTTACTTCAACGAATACAAGATGAAGTGCATAGATTTGCAATTAGTTTTCATAGATCAACGCGACAAAAGACAACCTTGAAATCTGCTTTAGATGAAATAGAAGGCATAGGGCCGAAAAGAAAGCAAACATTGCTAAAACATTTTGGTTCTATTAAGAAAATGAGAGAGTCTAGTTTGAAAGATTTTACTGAAATTGGGTTACCAGAAAAAGTTGCTCAAAATTTAGTAAAAAAGCTTAGTAATTAAAGAGTAAAATTACAATAAAAAATCAATATATTTGGGCATGAGAATTATTCTCATGCCCAAATTCATACTTAATGATGTTACAATATACATGTAATGCTCATCGAATTTTTTTTAGCATATATGTAATCGTTTTCAGTTTTGCATATATAATAATATATCGATAGAGCCATAGATTAAAGTTAGGGGGGACTTCTTTTGGCGTCAAGCGAAAAACAGTTTATATTACGTCGTATTCATTCATTATTAGGTGTAATTCCTATAGGAATATTCTTGATTCAACACTTATTAATTAACCACTTTGCAACAATTAGCCCGGAGGCTTTCAATAAAGCATCTGATTTTATGTGGAATTTACCATTTAAAATAGTGTTAGAGGTTGTAGTAATTTATATTCCTATACTATTCCACGCTATTTATGGATTATACATAGCTTTTACAGCTAAAGAAAATGTAGGAAGACAATCTTTATTCAGAAATTGGATGTTTTTACTACAACGCATAACTGGTATAGTTTCATTTATTTTTATAGCTGTACACGTATACCAAACACGTATTCAAGCTGCATTAGGTCATCATGTTGATTTTGATATGGTATCAGATATTTTATCTAATCCTATTTCTGTAACGCTTTATGTTATTGGTGTGCTAAGTGTTATATTCCATTTTTCAAATGGATTATGGTCATTCTGCATTACTTGGGGAATTACACAATCACCTAAATCTCAACGCTTTATGACATATGTAACATTATTAGTATTTATAGTAATTAGTATTATTGGCTTAAGAGCTATTTTTGCATTCGTATAAGATTTATACTTTTTAGGGGAGTGACAATTTTTATGGCAAACAACAAAATTATTGTTGTCGGTGGCGGTTTAGCAGGATTGATGGCAACAATTAAAGCTGCAGAAAAAGGTGCACATGTTGATTTATTCTCATTAGTACCTGTTAAACGTTCACACTCTGTATGTGCGCAAGGTGGTATTAACGGAGCTGTTAATACAAAAGGTGAAGGTGACTCTACTTTCATTCACTTTGATGACACAGTATATGGTGGAGATTTCTTAGCTAACCAAACACCAGTGAAAAATATGACTGCAGCAGCACCAAGTATCATACATTTATTAGACAGAATGGGCGTAATGTTTAACCGTACACCTGAAGGTCTTTTAGATTTCCGTAGATTTGGTGGTACTTTATATCATAGAACTGCTTTTGCAGGTGCAACGACTGGGCAACAACTATTATATGCATTAGATGAACAAGTGAGAAGCTTTGAAGTAAAAGGTTTAGTTACAAAATATGAAGGCTGGGAATTTTTAGGTATTATAAAAGATGATGAAAATTCAGCCCGTGGTATCGTAGCGCAAAACTTAACAGATTCTAAAATAGAATCATTTGGTTCAGATGCTGTAATTATGGCAACAGGTGGTCCTGGTATTATCTTTGGTAAGTCTACTAACTCAATGATTAATACAGGTTCTGCTGCATCAGTTGTTTATCAACAAGGTGCTAAGTATGCTAACGGTGAATTTATTCAAATTCACCCAACTGCAATTCCAGGTGATGATAAACTAAGATTAATGAGTGAATCAGCTCGTGGTGAAGGTGGACGTATCTGGACTTATAAAGATGGTAAACCATGGTATTTCTTAGAAGAAAAATACCCAGATTACGGTAACTTAGTACCACGTGATATCGCAACGCGTGAAATATTTGATGTGTGTGTTAACCAAAAACTTGGTATTAACGGTGAGAACATGGTATATCTTGACTTATCACATAAAGACGCACATGAATTAGATGTTAAGCTTGGCGGTATAATAGAAATATATGAAAAATTCACTGGTGACGACCCTCGTAAAGTCCCAATGAAAATATTCCCAGCTGTTCATTATTCAATGGGTGGAATTTGGGTAGACTTTGATCAAATGACTAATATTAAAGGTCTATTTGCAGCAGGTGAATGTGATTATTCACAACATGGCGGTAATAGATTAGGAGCTAACTCTTTATTATCAGCTATTTATGGTGGTATGGTTGCAGGACCAAATGCAATGGAATATGTTAAAAATATTAAAACATCATACACTGAATTAGATGAAGAAATATTCCAAAAACGTATTGATGAAGAACAAGAAAAATTCGACCACTTATTACAACTTAAAGGTACTGAAAATGCTTATAAGTTACACAAAGAATTAGGTGAAATTATGACTGCAAACGTTACTGTTGTTCGTCATAATGATAAACTTCTTGAAACAGATAAGAAAATTGTTGAATTAATGGAAAGATATCAAAATATTGATATGGAAGATACTTCAACATGGAGTAACCAAGCTGTATTCTTTACACGTCAATTATGGAATATGTTAGTTTTAGCAAGAGTTATTACGATTGGTGCATATAATCGTAATGAATCTCGAGGGGCACACTATAAACCAGAGTTTCCTGAACGTAATGATGAAGAATGGTTAAAAACAACTATTGCTCAGTTCAGAGGACCAGAAGAAGCACCTGAATTCTCATATGAAGAAGTGGATGTTAGTCACATTAAACCTCGTAAACGAGATTACTCTAAGAAATCCGAAGGGAGTAAATAATAATGGCAGACACTCAAACAGTTGAACAAAATTCACAAGATCAAAATCAAGAAAATAAAACAATTTCAATTATCATAAAGCGACAAGAAAATGATCAGTCACAACCATACGAAGAAAAATTTGAGATTCCTTATAGACCAAATATGAACGTAATCGCAGCTTTGATGGAAATACAAAGAAATCCGTTCACTTCAAATGGTGAAAAGACAACGCCAGTTACATGGGATATGAACTGTCTGGAAGAAGTTTGTGGCGCTTGTTCTATGGTTATTAATGGTAAAGCACGTCAATCATGTTCTGCTATCATTGACCAATTAGAACAACCAATCAAACTTGAACCTATGAAAACTTTCCCAGTGATTCGTGACTTACAAGTTGATCGTTCTCGTATGTTCGATAACTTGAAAAAAGTTCAAGCATGGGTTCCAATTGATGGTACTTATGATTTAGGTCCTGGCCCACGTATGCCTGAGAAAAAACGTCAAACAGCATATGAGTTATCTAAATGTATGACATGTGGTGTATGTTTAGAAGTATGTCCTAATGTAAACGTAGATAATAATTTTATGGGAGCACAAGCAATTTCTCAAGTTCGTCTTTTCAACTTACATCCAACAGGTAGTATGACTAAAGATGAGAGAATTAAAGCGTTGATGTCTGATGGTGGCATTCAAGAATGTGGTAGTTCACAAAACTGTGTTAATGCTTGTCCAAAAGGTATTCCTTTAACAACATCAATCGCAGCAATGAATAGAGAAACTACATTCCAAATGTTTAAATCATTCTTCGGATCAGATCACGAAGTTAATTAAAACGATTTAAAATAAATTAACCTTTAAAGCCAATTATAAAATTGGTTTTAAAGGTTTTTTTCTATTATTCGTGATGAAAAAGGACCAATTGATTAACCGCAAATAAATGTATGTGTTATTATAATTAGTATAAGTTTTAAGTGAAAAGAGGTTCAAAAGCAATGGAAGAAATTACTAAACAGATTGAATATTCGCTTCGACATATCGTTGATAGAACTAAGTTGAGATCGAGAGGACAGTTAAAAGTATACGATATTTCACCTCCACAATTTATTGCGTTACAATGGTTAAATGAACATCAACAATTAACAATAGGTGAGTTATCTAAACGATTATATTTAGCTTATTCTACGACTACAGACATAATTGATAAACTTGAACAAAAAGAATTAGTCTTAAGAATTCAATCTGAAGAAGATAAAAGAGTATTCCATGTCAAGTTATTAGAAAAAGGTACAGCTCTAATCGATGAAGTAGTTTATGCAAGACAATCTTATACTGAAGATCTTTTATCAGTGATGAACGAAGAAGACAAAATTAAATTTAATGAAGCTCTAGAGATTATGCTGAAAAGAATGAGAAGTGAAGATAAATGAATAAACCAATAGGCGTAATTGATTCAGGTATCGGTGGGTTAACAGTTGCTAAAGAAATAATGAGGCAATTGCCTAACGAGACGATTTATTACTTAGGTGATATAGGTAGATGTCCTTACGGGCCAAGAAGTAAAGAAGAGGTAAAAACATTTACTATACAACTGGCTAACTTTTTAGTAGAAAAAGATATTAAAATGCTTGTAATTGCTTGTAACACAGCAACTGCTGTAGCATTAAAACCATTACAAGAATTATTATCAATTCCTGTTATAGGTGTAATTGACCCAGGTTCTAGAACAGCTATAATGACGACTAATAATAATCGTGTGCTCGTATTAGGAACAGAAGGCACAATTAAATCTGAAGCATATAGAAGAAGTATAAAGTCTATAAACCCACAAGTAGAAGTTAAGGGTATTGCATGCCCAGGCTTCGTACCTTTAGTGGAACAAATGAGGTATAAAGATCCAACTATTACAAGCATTGTCATACATCAAACACTTAAACAATGGCGTTATGATGATTCCGATACGGTGATATTAGGATGTACTCATTACCCATTATTATATGATGCTATCCATCAATATTTTGATGATGGAAAGACCATTATCTCTTCAGGTTTGGAAACTGCTAGAGAGGTCAGTGCCTTATTAACATTTAGTAATGAGCACTCTTATTACACACCTAAACCTAAGCATAAATTTTTTGCAAATGGTGATGTAGAGCATATTACACGAACTATAAAAGAATGGCTGCATATAGAAGACGCTAAAGTTGAAAGAATAACATTGTAAGGAGAGATAATTATGAACGATATCATTATCGCATCAAACAACAAAGGTAAAATAAATGACTTTAAAGCAATTTTTCCTAAAGCGAATGTTATAGGTATTTCTGAAATTGCTCCTGATTTTGATGTAGAAGAAACAGGTATGACATTTGAAGAAAATGCTATATTAAAGGCAGAAACAGCATCAAAACAATTAAATAAAATAGTTATAGCAGATGACAGTGGTTTATCTGTAAAAGCTTTAAATGGTGAACCAGGTATATACTCAGCAAGATATGCTGGAGAACAAAAAAATGATCAAGATAATATTGATAAATTATTAAGTAACCTGCAAGGTATAGAGAATAGAGAGGCAGAGTTTGTATGTGCAATAGCTGTCAGTGAACCAGGTAAAGAAACACTTACTTATGTAGGTAAAGCACAAGGTGAAATAATAGATGAACAGAGAGGAGAAAATGGATTTGGATATGATCCGATTTTCTTCGTTCCTTCATTAGACAGAACGATGGCCGAATTAACAGTAGCAGAAAAAAGTGCAATTAGCCACCGTGGTAATGCAATTAAACTAATGAATGAAGATGTAGGGGAGAGATTCCAATGAGATGGATAATTGTCAGTGATAATCACGGAGAACAAGGAATACTACATGAAATATATGATAAATATAAAGAAGCGGATTTATTCTTACATCTAGGAGATTCAGAGTTTGATTATGATGATACTGAATTAACCTTATATAAAAGAGTAAAAGGTAATTGTGATTTTGATCCACGTTTTCCAATAGAAGAGCAAGGAGAAGTTAAAGGAATCGGATATTTCTATACACATGGACATCGATATGAAGTTAAAGGTGCTAGAGATGTATTAAGTGCACATGCTAAGAAAGCAAATGCTAATTTTGCTTTCTATGGACATAGCCATGTTGCTTTATGTGAATCAATTGATGGCGTATATTGTATAAATCCAGGTAGCATCTCTCAAACTCGAGGGAAATGGGAAGAAACCTATGCTGTAATAGATTTTGATAGTGAGCTTAACAATGCTAGTTTAACTTTCTTAAATAGAAATCATGAAGAAATTGAAAAACAATCTTTAGCTTTATAATAAAGTTTCACACAACCAAAACTTTTAATAGCTTTTATTAATTGAGATATTCATATGAATATCTCAATTTTATTAAATAATTAGAATAAACTTTCAATTAAAGTGAAAATGTTTTATAATTATTAATGTCGTAAATTTAATGTAAAGAAGTAAGAACTGTAATGTAATCAGGAGGGTGTTAAAATGAGTAGAACACACGTAACATCAGTTATTAATCAAGACAAATTTTGTATTAATAAAACTGAAGAACATGAATTACATAAAAACGAAAACATATATGTATTAACTTCAAATGGGCTAGTACATGCAAGTGTATTAGAAATATTTGAAGAAAAATCAGTATGTAAAGCAGAAAAAGCCAATATAGTTAAAGTGAATGACATCGTAATCGCTGAATAAAGTATAAATAATTTAAATAAACGTGTAATAATACTTCGAAAGCGATTTAATAAACCTTTTTCTTTTTAAAAAGTATTGATAAATCAGGTTCTATTCGATATAATTATTCTTGTGTTGAAAATGTCCTGGTAGCTCAGCTGGATAGAGCAACGGCCTTCTAAGCCGTCGGTCGGGGGTTCGAATCCCTCCCAGGACGTAAATTACCAATATCCCGTTGTATCTCGTTATTTGTAACGATGATATAACGGGATTTTTTTGTATATAGATATTCATCTACTCAAAATGTAGTTGATAAAGATGAATGAAGAAAAGTCTCTAGAATATTGGATGGATCGAGCGCGTAATACAATAAATCAAGAAATACAAGAAGATGCAAAGGAAAATAATAACAGTAATGAAGTAGTTTATATTTCAGGACAAAATTATTTTGCGAAGGAGTATGGTAGCAAAAAAGAATTGTTAATTTCATCAGGTGGTGATACCTATGATTATAGTTGTTACTCCTAGAAAAGATTAGCATGGCAGACTATGAAATCTTAATGATAGTATTTACTGTCATTGGATTAGTCATGATTAAAGAAAGCCATAAAAAATAACCATCACTAACTTTGGCGAGTAAGATGGTTATTTAATCATTTTTTAACATGGCCACCGTCTTTTTAACGGGCTAACTAGGGTGATACACAATAAGTGTGTCACTCTTTTTCTATATATAAATTAACACAATATATAAATGTTGTCTAATTAGAATGATGCGAGGTGTTAAGGTGGAATAAGAGGTGAGTAAATGTCACTACCATCAAATGGTATACCCACAGCCTCACAAGTAGCAGATTGGGCTGTTAATCAAATTGGTAAACGTGTTGATTTACCTAGTTCAGGATATGGTGCGCAGTGTTGGGATTTACCTAACTATATTTTTAATAGGTTTTGGGGGTTTTAGAACACCTCGTAATGCTGTTTATGGTGTGAAAAATCAAATTATTTATTATTGATTATTTACATATTTTGGATAATTGCTATATAATGCAAAAAAAGGAGGTTGCTACAATAATGCTTAAAACAATTTATACAGTAAATATAATTAACTATTTAGTCTTTATAGTTGGTGTATTTTATATTTACTTAAACAAAAATGACTTTGCAGATCTCTTAATATTTTTTGGAATCACTTCTGTAATAGCTGGTGTGATATCTCTAGTATTTGTTTTTTCAAAAATAGAAAAAGTTAGATATACAGGTGTAATATGGTTTGTGGTAAATATTGCAAACATTTTGTTTTTAATACCCTTTATAATATTTCTTTTATTTTTTGTAATTTAATCGATAAGGGGAATGCATATGAAAATACTTAATAAAATATTGGCTATTACTTTAGCAGTTTTAATATCCATTTCACATACTATTGAAAGTGTTCATGCTGAAGAAACAGACGTAAGTAATGATAAAATACTCAAAGACCAAAATCTTTATAATGAAGAGATAGAAGATATAAATGAAATGGGTAAATATGAAAAATACATAAATCAAAATTATTTTGGTCATAAATATCCAAATGATTCGTTAATGTTGAAAGATAATTTGACTGCTGATGAAAAATTATTAGTTAAAGAAATATCATTAAGTTATAATGCTTTTGATAACCAAGAGAAATACACGCCAAAAACATTTCCTATGTATCATGGTAGATATTGTGGTAAAGGAAATCTAGGTGGAAAACCTAAAGATAGGTTAGACGCTGCGTGCAAGAAACATGATGAATGCTATGCGAAACATGGATGGGGAAAATGCAAATGTGATTATCCATTTGTTTTATCTGCATTAAGTATTGCTAAAAATAAAAAATACAGAAAAGCTTATAGACTTAGAGCTAAAGGAGCAGCATATGTATTTGGTGTGAAGTCTACTTCTTGTATAGCTGTTAAAAAACTTTATAAGAAAGGTTAATCTATTTTTGCTAAAAGTGAAATAAATAATACTGATTCTAGTAAATCTAATATTACTGTTTATATTTTATCTTTTATTTGTATTCCTTGCGTATAAAGAGAATAAATTATTATCATTAATGTTATTAGTTGGTGCAATAATTAATTTGATTTCATATTTTCTACAGTAAACCTTTATTACTTAACTTGTCACTTTGTATGAAGGGATTATTTTTACTAATTATCAGCATCTGATATGAGTAAATGATGCTAGTAGAGGATACAATATATGATAAAATTCAGATAATTAACTAATCACACTAATTAAGATTGGTTTAATTGTATAGAGGATTAAATAATTATGGTTGAAATATAAATTTTCTTTGAAAAAGAGGAGTATAAATAATGCTCAATATAATATTAGAACTATGTATATTTTTAACATCACTAATCATTTCTATATATGTAGCGAAAACTAAAAATATATTTATCATCGCTTCAATAGAACATGACAAAGTAAAACCAGAAAATGTAAATAAAATTTCATATATGTTTTCTGTTTGTTTATTTATGGGGACTACTTTTATCGTTGCCGCGGATGTGGTTTATAATTTTAGTCCTGTTCTATCGATTGCGTTGTTTATTTTAGGTATGTTAGTTTTAGTACTGTTTTATGTATTATTTGTAATTATAGAAAAAAGTTAGTTTTTTATAATAAGTTTTAAAGAAAATTGGTAGTGTTGTAATAAGAAAAAGAGTTTTTCAGGTATCATGTGCAATTAGTGCTGATAAAAAGTATTTTACGAGGTAGGTAATTATTATGAAGTATATATTGTCATACATATCCTTTTCAGTAATAATGCTAATATTATTAACAATATTCAATTTAATTTTTAGTGATGGTATAGAATGGACAAAAAATGTAATTCTATCTGTGATAACTTATCCAATTTATTTATTCTTTGATTGGGCATTAGAAGGTAATAACAAATAGTAGTGGTTAATATGATAACCTGGTTAAAAATAAAAGAAAAAATAACCCACTTTAATGTGTTTGCCCAATAAGTTCAACTTTAGGTAGTACTTCTAAAAATAGGTAGGGTTATTTTTAAAACTACAAAAATTCAGGGAATATTTGTAAATTTCATAGCTTTTTTGCTTCAGAAATATTTTATTTTTGAGGCAGTGTTCAATATGTAACAGCAGCAGGACCTGGAACTATATCTAGTGGGGTAGGAGGTTTTATGCTTGGAAGATAAAAGGTTTTTAGATTTTTATATAGATTGGTACTGTATGTTTTATGACTTGTATGATTATGATGTAGGTTTTGGAGCTCAGTTATATGGTGAGTTTAGGAAAGAATTGTCACCTTATTTTCGTTTTATAAGGAAGCATGGAGAGCATACTTCTTTTTTTGGTGCTAATAGAGATAGAGCGGAAGCAAGAGTTGGTGAAATAAAAAATAATAAAAATCATTGCTTATATGACTTGTACTATACATTAAAGAGCAAAGAGCTATCAGATATATTATTTGATCCTAAAGAAAAATGGATTGAACTTAAAAATGATCAGTTTACTTATGGTAATAGTGTGTTATATGAATTGGTAAATGATTATTATAATAGAGCACCATATTTCCCTTATAATGAATTACTATTTGTCCCCGTAGTAGATGCTGAATCGAAAATAATAGAAGCATTTAGGAAAGTTTTTGCGGGTATAGATGTAAAGATTTATCTGGTTATAGATGAAAAAACGAATAAGACATATCATTTACACATAACCTTAGACAAGGAAGAAGGAAGTTATCAGAAGATGAAAGCTTATGAAAAGGAACATAACGTAATATTATAAATATATGATTTATTTATCTAATAGATTAAAATATCAATTACTTATATTGTTACGTATGAAGTGCACGCAAAAAGTTTAACTTTTTGTGTGCACTACAATTAAGAATGGAGTAGACTAATGATATTACTCTTAGTTGTATAAAAAACACTCAGGCGCTTTAGTCGGTTGGCACTGAGTGTATAAAACTATATCTCTTTATGGCTTTTTGAGTTGTAGTCGGTTGTGATCTAACACAATCGGCTATTTTTCTTTATCTTTTTAAAGCAATTCAGAACTATATCAAGTGATAAATAATATAATAATATGACAGTTTTGTCATTTTTATTATCGTGTTTTAAAAAATCATAATTTTGTATATTTTAAATTAAATTTTTATAGGAAATTTAAGAAAATATATATTGAAATTAACTTTAAATTTTGGTATATTCTGTAAAGGAATGGAGGGTTGCTAATGACATATATGAATTTTTGGAAGCAAACTTTTGATTATAAGAGTAAATCTAGTTTTAAAGATCTTATAACATGTTTGTTCATAAATATTGTAATATTAATTTTAATAATGGCTCTTGGAGTTCTTGTGCCATTCAAATGGGAAAATACTATTGTTGATTTATATTATATCGTTTTATTATTAATGATTTTCCCTATGATTGCTATGATAGTAAGAGTTATTAGAAACTATAGATAGTTAAATATTATTAAAGATGGAACTACATAATAGTTCTTTATGCAAAAAACCTCTCCCAATCTATTAAAATTAATAGGTTGGGAGAGGTTTTTCTTTTTGGCAAAATTTAGATAGAATAAAACGCACGAAGACTTCAAAGATATCGTGCGATTCAGCTCAAATTCGATCAGATCTTTAAATTATATTTTAACGGCTTCTTCTATTGAATAGTTCCAATTATGTTTGTCTGGAAGTGTTCTATTTTGGATAGAGGTATAAGTATTAAATAAATCTTGTGTTATGCTTCCTGCACTATGATTGTTTATTGTTAATATATCTTCATTATATTTTATTTCACTAACGGGCGTTATGGTATGCAATGTATTTGTACAGAATATTTCTGTTAATTTTCCTTCTTTATAACTTTCAAATACTTCTTTTATACTAATTTGGCGTTCTGTTACTTGATAACCTAAATCTGCTGCAAGTTCGATTACGGATTGTCGTGTAATTCCTGGGACAATGCTACCGTTTAAGCTTGGTGTAATGATTTGATTGTTTATGACAAGAAATACATTCATATTGCCTATTTCTTGAATATAGTTTCTATTTATACCGTCTAACCATAATACTTGATCGTATCCCAGTTGTGACGCATTTAAAGTTGCTAAGTATGAAGAAGCATAATTACCACCAAATTGTGTATAGCCGGCACCACCTGGTACTGATTTAACATAGTTATCTTCAACATAAACTTTAAGAGGGCTAGGTAGATTGTAATTTGAATTAGTAGGTAATGAAGATATAAATGTTATAAGCTCATAAGTTTCGGATTTACTAACACCTAATTTACTTTCAGAAGCAAACATGACAGTTCTAATATAAATTGAACTATTATTATCATTTTGGAAAAATTCTTGCTCATCATTAATAAGTTGATTGATTCCTGAGATTAAACTTTCAATTTCCACTTCAGGCATTTCTATTCTTTTTAAAGACGTATTAAATTTTTCTAAGTGTGCATGTAGTTTGAATATATGTGTTGAATGGTTAATATTGAAGGCAATCATATCTTCAAAAACTGTTTGACCGTAATGAAGACATTGTGCACTTGGAGATATTGTGATTGGAGCGTAAGGTTTAATTTGAGGTGATGACCAACCGGTTGTTGATTCATATGATAAACACAACATTTTATTACCAAATTGGGACTCACTTTCATCTGATCTTTCTACTGAAGTTGATTTGTTTAAAGTTTTGTTATTCATTATAAATTGCCTCCTGATTATAAATTACTAATGTGAAATATTATATCAGCTAGATTGACCTAATTCAATATATATTTCGAAAATTCTGAAAATTAATAAAAGTGTTTATTATTTACGATGATGATATACTTTTATTGTTAAAATTTTATTTGGAGGTGACAATCATGTTTATTACTTTGGGTTTGTTAATTTTGTTTGTTATTAGTTATATAGTAGATTTTAGACAATATAAGAATGTGTTTTTGTTAGGTATGTTTCTTATTAGCCTATTTAGTAGTATCGTTGTGGGATTACTGATACCATTCTTAAATTTGCATATGAATATAAATTATCTTTTAATGACTAATATAATATATGGTTTAATAGTTATTGTAGTTATGCTCTTGTCACTTTTAAATTTAAAGAAAAAGATAGCAAACGAAGGCAGATTTGTAACGAACATGATTGTCTTAGGATACGGTACATTTATCTTTTTAAACTTCATGATAATTTTATTTAAACCACATTTATTTGTAGATTATTTTAATGGATTAATAGTAATCGTGATTTCATTCTTCTTTTATTATTTGAATTTGATATTTATTCTTCATAATCTGTACTCTTGGATTTTGAGTGGTGTTGCTAAAAGGAAGAAAAGTGATTTTATTATTGTTCTCGGAGCAGGTATTATTGGTGAAAAAGTAACGCCATTACTAAAAGCAAGATTAGATAAAGCAATTAAATTAAAAAAGAAAAGTTTAGATACGTTGATTATTGTGAGTGGTGGGCAAGGACCCGATGAAAAAATTAGTGAAGCTGAAGCAATGCGACGATATTTAGTAGATCAAGGGATTCGAAATGAAGATATCATTATGGAAGACAAGTCTACAAATACAGAAGAGAATCTAGTGTTTTCAAATAAAATAATGGACAAATATAAATCAGAAGCAATTGCTACAATAGTTTCAAACCATTTCCATATATTAAGAGCTGCATTTTTATCGAAAAAACTTAATATGAATGCTACTGTAACGGGTGGTTCATCAAAGTCTTATTTTTATCCGAATGCATATATAAGAGAGTATTTAGCTATTTTATATATGTATAAGAAGACACATATAATAGCAATTATAGTCATGTTAGCATTGGTTATTTCATATACATTATTAGCAGGTTAATAATAAAAACTACCAACAAAGTAAATACTTTGTTGGTAGTTTTTTGATATTATTTATCGGGTGTCCAAATGACAATGTCTTCACCAGATTGGTTTTGTTGTTCTATATCTTGGAAACCATGGTTTAAGAAGAAGTCTTTAGATTGATTACGTGCGATGCATTTGATAGGTAAATCAAATTTCTTAGCATATTCTAGTAGTTGTTTACCATATCCTCTGTCTTGATAATCTTTAAGCACTTCGAGTTTCCATAAAATATGGTAATCATTAAATTCTGGGAAGTATGTTTTTTCAACTTCATCTTGTTTAAATAAGCACATTCTAGCTACGAGCTTATCACCAACATAAATACCATAAAATGGTGAATCTGAGCTAGCATCTATCATTCTTCCTTTTAATTCTTCAACCATATATAAACCTTCGTTGCCGAAGTTACGGAATTGTTCGAATGCTTCTTCAGTCTTGTAATTAATTTGTAAATGTTCTACTTTTGCCATGATAATCCCCCTTAATCTTTTCTTAATTATACTTCATTTACATAAAATTTTAAATTATAAGCCGTTAGATTGTTTTATTAACCTACAATCTTTATACTATTGGTAGTAATTAATTTCGAAGGAGAAAGACTCGTATGGACTGTATGAAGACTGTAATTGATCAACAAAATAGCTTTATAGATAGATTTACTAATCAAAGTGATGAAATTTTGAATTTTTATGAATATAAGCCTGGCCAACAATCTGAATTTGAAAGACGTTCTAAATTAAAATCTAATGGTAGAGAAAAAGAACTATCAGAAGTGATTCATAGTTATATGGCTGATTTAAATTTATCAGACAAACAACTTAAGAATATTGAGAGTTTAAGAGATGGTCACAAAGTTATTATCGGTGGTCAACAAGCAGGGTTATTTACTGGACCACTTTATACATTTCATAAAATTATTTCTATTATCATTTTAGCGAATGAACAAAGTGAAAAGTTAAATACACCAGTTGTTCCGGTTTTTTGGATAGCGGGAGAAGATCATGATTTTGATGAGGTAAATCATACATACGCTTATGATCGCATTTCAAGACAGTTAAATAAAGTGAAGTATAACACTTTAGAACCGCCAGAAAAAAGTGTATCACAGTATGATTTTGATAAAGAACTTGTCATGGATGCATTAAGCAACATGTATCGTTCTATAGGGGAAACAGAACATTCAAAAGATATTAAAAACATGGTCATAGAAGCAATAGAATCATCTGAATCATGGAGTAACATGTTTAAGGTTATAACTAATGAAGTGTTTAAAGAACATGGTTTATTATTAATTGATGCGAACTATTCAAAATTAAGAGAAATCGAAATTCCATTGTTTAAAGAAATAATAGAGAACCGTGAAAAAATTGATGATGCGTTTCGAAATACACAAGATCAATTTTCAGAAGTTATTAAAAAACGTATGATTTTAACTGATAGTAATGTACATTTATTTTTTGACTACAATGATAAAAGACAATTGTTAATGTATGAAGAAGGACAATTTTATTTAAGTAAGGACAATGACGTTACTTTTAGTAAGGATGAATTAATTAATATGTTAGAAAGACATCCTGAAAGGTTCTCTAATAATGTTGTAACAAGACCATTAATGGAGGAATATTTATTTAATACTTTAAGCTTTATTGGTGGACCAAGTGAAATTATATATTGGGGTGAACTCAAAGGTATATTTGATGAATTGAATATTGAAATGCCTATTGTTACCCCAAGAATGCGCATTAGTTACTTAACTCAAGAGAGTAAGAAATGTATAGACACCTATAATCTTGATTTAGATTCAGTACTTCTAAATGGTGTTAAAAAAGATAAAGATAAATTTATTAGAGAAAAAGCATCTGATGAAGTACTAAGAGAAATTGACCGAATAAAAGAAGTACAAACAAGTTTTCATCAAAAACTCATTAGTGAAATTGGTGAGAATTATCAAAATAGAAAATTGATTGAAAAGAACAATAAAATACATCAACATCAGTACCAGTACTTAATAGATAGATATTTATTGAACATAGAAAGAGAAAATGAAATAAGCATGAGACATTTTGAAACAGTGGAGAATACTTTACATCCTCACCAAGGATTACAAGAAAGAGTATGGAATCCTATACAATTGATGAATCAATTTGGGATTACTATGTTCAGTCCCTCCACTTATCCACCACTTTGTTACACTTTTGAACATATTACGGTGGAACTATAGTTATAGCAAGGTTTAACACTCAATTTACGAAATCGTAAATTGGGTGTTTTTTTTACTATTTACACAAATTTTAATAAATATTGTATAAATAGTGGAGGATTGTGGGGGAATGTGGTAAATTATAAATAAGGTGAGGTGAGATAAAATGTTCATGGGTGAATATCAACATCAATTGGATACTAAAGGGCGTATGATTGTGCCTTCTAAATTCAGATATGATTTGAACGAACGTTTTATTATCACTAGAGGCCTAGATAAATGTTTGTTTGGCTACACACTTGAAGAGTGGGCGCGCATCGAAGAAAAACTCAAAACCTTACCTATTACAAAAAAAGATGCCCGTAAATTCATGAGAATGTTCTTCTCAGGAGCTGTTGAAGTTGAGTTAGACAAACAAGGACGTATAAATATCCCTCAAAATTTAAGAAGTTACGCTAATTTAAGTAAAGAATGTACAGTAATTGGTGTTTCTAACAGAATTGAAATTTGGGATAAAGCTACGTGGAATGATTTTTATGATGAATCTGAAGACAATTTTGAGGACATTGCGGAAGATCTCATTGATTTTGATTTTTAGGAGTGGAGTAAATGTTTCATCACGTATCCGTACTATTAAAGGAAACTGTAGATAAATTAGATATTAAACCCGATGGTACATACGTTGATTGTACATTAGGTGGAGCTGGGCATAGTTTATACCTAGTTGAACAATTAAATGACGAAGGCAGACTTATTGCAATCGATCAAGATGAAACAGCAATTGAGCATGCTAAAGAGATTTTGAAAGACCACATGCACAAAATAATTTTTGTACAAGACAACTTTAGAAATTTAAAACATATATTAGAAGAACTACAAATTAATGATGTAGATGGCGTACTATATGACCTTGGTGTATCTAGTCCACAACTTGATACACCAGAACGAGGCTTTAGTTATCACTATGATGCAAAGTTGGATATGAGAATGGATCAGTCCCAATCATTATCTGCTTATGAAGTGATAAATGAATGGTCATATGAACAACTTGTGAAAATCTTTTTTAGATATGGTGAAGAAAAATTTTCAAAACAAATAGCTAGAAAGATTGAAGCAAGAAGAGAACAAGTACCTATAGAAACGACTTTCGAATTAGTGGATTTAATTAAAGAAGGTATTCCAGCCGCTAGAAGAAGAAAGGGCGGACATCCTGCTAAGCGTGTATTTCAAGCGGTTAGAATTGCAGTGAATGATGAGTTAGGTGCTTTTGAAGAATCAATTGAAGCAGCTATACAGAACGTGAAAGTAGGAGGAAGAATCTCGGTAATTACTTTCCATTCTTTAGAAGATCGTTTGTGTAAACAAGTCTTCCAAGAATATGAAAAAGGACCAGATGTACCAAGGGGATTGCCGGTTATACCGGAAGAGTACAAACCGAAATTGAAACGAGTAAATAGAAAACCAATTATTTCTGATGATCAAGAACTAGAACAGAACAACAGAGCTAGAAGCGCAAAGTTAAGAGTAGCAGAAATTTTGAAGTAAGCAGAGGAGTGGCAATTGAATGGCAGTAGAAAGAATATATCCAAATTATAGACCTGATGAGTGGCAAGAGCCACAACTCGAACCACAGAAGAAAAAAGTTACAAAGACCAAAGTTGTAAGAATATCAAGAATCGAAAAAATTGTATACATATCATTAATAACTATGATTGCGTTGATAAGTATTTATATGCTATCTTTAAAAATGGATGCGTATAACAACAAAACTCAAATTGCGGAATTAGATAGTAAAATCGAACAGCAACAAACGACAAATAGTGATTTGAAGACAGAATCTATGAAACAGTCGTCATATGAGCGTATCTACGAAAAAGCTGAAGATTACGGTCTGAAGTTGAATAATGACAATGTAAAGGTAGTGCGTAGTGATGCCCAAAATTAAAATAAAGAAAAATAAAATAGGAGCAGTCCTCTTAGTAAGCTTTTTCGGACTGCTCTTTTTTATATTGGCCTTAAGATATTCATATTTAATGATCAGTGGACATTCCGCTGGTGAAGATTTAGCTTATAGAGCGAGTGAAAAATATTTACGACAATCTGTTGCAGAACCAGAACGTGGAAAGATTTATGATAGAAATGGAAAAGTTCTAGCTGAAGATACTGACAGCTATAAATTAGTAGCAATTTTAGATAAAAAAATGAGTAAAGATAGTGATAAGCCATTGCATGTTAAAGACAAGAAAAAAACGGCTAAAGAATTATCGAAAATTATTGATATGGATGAAAAAGACATATTAAAAAAACTTGAAACTAAAAAAGCTTTCCAAGTTGAATTTGGACAAAAAGGTAAAGATTTAACTTATAAACAAAAGACTCAAATAGAAAAGCTTAAATTACCAGGACTTACTTTTGAAACTGAGAAAAAAAGATTTTATCCTAATGGAAACTTTGCATCTCATCTAATAGGTTTAGCAGACAAAGACCATGAAACGAATAAGTTAAAAGGTGTTTCTGGTGCTGAGAAAGTATTTGATAGCTATTTAAGTGGGAAAACTGGTAAAAACTCATACAAGCAAGATATATGGGGAATGTTAGTACCAAACAGTGAAGATAGCATTAAAGCAAAAAATGGTGATGATGTTCATTTGACTTTAGATTCAAATATACAAGTCTTCGTTGAAAATTCACTAGATGAAATGGTTGATCGCTATAAACCTAAAGATTTATTTGCTGTCGTAATGGATGCTAAGACTGGAGAAATATTAGGTTATAGTCAACGCCCAACATTTAATCCGGATACTAAAGAAGATTTCGGTAAAAAATGGGCAAATGATTTATATCAGAATACTTATGAACCAGGTTCAACATTTAAAACATACGGACTTGCTGCAGCTATAGAAGAAGGCAAGTTTGATCCTAAGAAGAAATTTAAGTCAGGTAATAGAGAAATTGACGGATTCAAGATTTATGATTGGAACGATGATGGTTGGGGCAATATACCAATGACAACAGGTTTTACTTATTCAGCTAATACTTTAATGATGAAACTACAAGACTTAGTTGGAGAAGATAAATCAAAAGCTTATTACGAAAAATTTGGATTCGGTAAGAAAACAGGTGGTCTATTTGATAGTGAAGCACCTGGACATATTGCATTTGACAATGAACTTCAAAGAAAAACATCAGCATTTGGTCAATCAACTACAGTAACACCTGTACAAATGTTGCAAGCTGAAACGGCAATATTGAATCAAGGTAATATGTTGGAACCTTATTATGTGAAATCTATAGAAAATAGAGAAGAGAATAAAACTATCAAAAAAGGTGAGAAAAAAGTTGTCGGTAATCCAGTCTCTAAAGATACTGCCCAAAAGACGATGGATGAATTAGATAAAGTAGTGAATAGTAAAGAGAGTCACGCAACCAATTATCAAATTGATGGTTATCGTGTAGCAGGTAAAACTGGTACTGCACAAGTTCCAGATACAAAAGGTGGCGGATATGTTGACGGAGCAAACCCTTACTTTGTAAGTTTCATGGGTTATGCACCAGCAAAAGATCCAGAAGTAGTTGTTTACGCTGGTATGTCATTAGCTCAAAAAAGAGATTTAGAAGCATATGAATATGGTGTTTCTCGAGGATTTAATCCTATTATGGAAAATACTTTGAAATATTTAGATGTTGAAGAAACTGAAGGCAAAGCGAAAAATAACTCTTCAGAAGTACCTGATGTTGTGAATATGAATGTACAAAAAGCAACTGATGCAATTAAAGGTAAAAAATTGGATCCAATTTTAATTGGTAAAGGTGATAAAGTTAAAAAACAATTACCTCTTAAAGGTAAAAATGTACAAGATAAAGAGAGAATCTTGCTTGTTACTGATGGAGAAATGACGATGCCTAATACTGAAAATTGGACTAAACGAGATCTATTAAAATTACAAGAAGCTACTGGTATTGATGTAGAAACTGAAGGTTCAGGCTATGTATCAGAACAATCTATTGATGAAAATCAAACGATAAAAGCTGGCACAAAAGTGACATTTACGCTTTCAAATAATCATCCAAATGGTGACAATTCTATTGGACAAGTACCAGAAGAGGATACTTCTAAAGACAAGAATAAAGATAATGATAACTAAGAGAATGAGAGGTTGAGACAATAAATTTGTCCTAACCTCACTCTATAAAAAATAAAAGAAAAGGTGAACAAATATGAATTTCATGCTACCTGTCATTGCATTTTTATTGACTTTAATACTTGTGCCAGTTTTAATTCCAACACTTAAAAAATTAAAATTTGGTCAAAGTATAAGAGAAGAAGGACCTAAGAGTCATATGAAAAAAACAGGAACACCAACAATGGGAGGGTTAACATTTTTGCTTGCAACTATTGTTGTTACAATAATTGCATTATTCTATGTTGAACAAGTAGGTCCTCTTATTCTATTGTTATTTGTAACAATTGGATTTGGTTTAATTGGTTTTATCGACGATTACATTATTGTAGTTAAAAAAAATAACCAAGGGTTAACAAGTAAACAAAAGTTCTTTGCACAAATTGGAATCGCGATCGTATTTTATATTGTAAGTATATTGATGCCGAATTATGATTTTGAAACAGCAATTAATATACCATTTACAGATTGGTCATTACCTTTATCTGTTTTTTATATAATATTCATTGTATTCTGGCAAGTTGGATTTAGTAATGCAGTAAACTTAACAGATGGTTTAGATGGATTATCTACAGGCTTATCTATTATTGCATTTGGTTTTTATGCCATTTTATCATTTACATTAGATAAACCAGAAATTGGCTTGTTCTGTTTAGTTATGTTAGCAAGTTTAATTGGATTCTTAATTTATAATAAATACCCAGCAAAAGTATTTATGGGAGACACGGGAAGTTTAGCTTTAGGTGGTATATTTGCAACAATTTCAATTATGCTTAATCAAGAAATTACGTTGTTATTTATAGGTTTAGTATTTGTAATTGAAACAATGTCTGTGATGCTACAAGTAGCATCATTTAAACTTACGGGTAAAAGAATATTTAAAATGAGTCCTTTGCACCATCATTTTGAGTTAGTAGGTTGGAGTGAATGGAAGATTGTCTTAGTATTCTGGACTACTGGTATCATTACAGGTGCAATTGGTCTATGGATTGGAGTAATGTGATATGAAGGAATATGATGCATTAAAAGGAAAAGAAGTCCTTATATTAGGATTAGCAAAAAGTGGATATGAAAGCGCGAAATTATGTAACAAACTTGGTGCACATGTCACTGTTAACGATGGTAAAGATTTATCTACCGATCCTCATGCAATTGAATTACAGAATCAAGGTATTAAAGTAATTAGCGGAGAACATCCTATTAGTTTATTAAATCATAATCCGTTAATCGTTAAGAACCCGGGTATTCCTTATAGTATTCCTTTGTTACAAGAAGCTGTAAATAAAGGGTTAGATATCATTACTGAAGTTGAACTGAGTTATTATATTTCTGAAGCGCCGATTATAGGTATCACGGGTACAAACGGAAAAACTACGGTGACTTCCTTAATCGGAGATATGTTTGGGAATAGTAAAGTAAATGGGCAAGTTTCCGGGAATATTGGGGTAGTTGCATCAAAAGTTGCACAAGATGTTACTAAAGATGATTATCTAATTACTGAATTATCATCATTTCAGCTGTTAGGAACGATTAAATATCGCCCACATATCGCAATAGTAACGAATATATACTCTGCTCATTTAGATTATCACGGAACTTTAGAAGAATATCAAAACGCTAAAAAAAATATTTTTAGCAATCAAATAGAAGATGATTACTTAATTTTTAATTATGAACAAAGACATCTTATAAATAAGGATGAAATTAAATCTAAAATTTTATACTTTTCAACTGAACAACAAGTTGATGGCATCTATATTGAGGACGGATATGTTGTTTATAATGGAATAAGAATTATCAATATTAATGATATTGTTTTACCAGGTAAACATAACTTAGAAAACGTACTTGTAGCAGTTCTAGCTGCTTTAATTTCTGGAGTAGATGTTAAATCTATTGTTCATACACTTACAACTTTCTCAGGTATTAAGCATAGACTTCAATACGTAGGCAATAATCGTGGAAATAAATATTACAACGATTCAAAAGCAACAAATACTTTAGCTACTCGATTTGCATTAAGCTCATTTAACACGCCAATAATATGGCTATGTGGAGGATTAGATAGAGGTAATGATTTTGATGATTTGATTCCATATATGGACAATGTTAGATTGATGGTTACTTTTGGTGAAACAAAAGATAAACTTAAAACATTAGGTGCGAGTCAAGGTAAAGAAGTTATACAAGCACATGATGTGAAAGATGCTGTCAATATAATACAAGATTATATTCAATCTAATGATGTTGTATTATTATCGCCAGCATGTGCGAGTTGGGATCAATATGATACTTTTGAAGCACGTGGAGAAGAATTCATTAAAAGCTTCCAAAAACATTTACCAACTTTTTAGAAATTGTATAAAAAGGAGTGACAACCGTGAATAAAAGTTCTGAAAATAAAGAGGATATATTGCAATTTGAAACGACTACTGAAGACGAACGTTTGAAAATGATGCGAAATAAAAGAAAGCGTAGACGTCAAATTCAATTAGGTGTATTCATAGGTGTTATACTCCTTGTCATTTTGATTGTTCTGTATATGTTTACAGATATAAGTAAAGTTGATCAAGTAGACATAAAAGGTGAAGAAATTGTAGCAAAAAAAGATATAAATAAAGCCTTGAATATTAAATCTGACTCGAGAATTTATAATTTACCAATTAGTGATATGAAAACGAAGATTGAAAAACTTGAAGGTGTTAAAAGTGTCACAATCAAGAGACATTTTCCTAATGATATGACAGTCGAGGTCACTGAGTATGAACCAATTGGTTTGATTAAAAATAAAAAGGGGTATGTACCTTTGTTAGAAAATGGATCAACTATAAAAAACTTATCAACAGATCTCCCAATTGATGTTCCTATTTTGAATGATTTTAGTTCGAAAAAATTAGATAAACTTATTCCTGAATTGAAGAAAGTTAAACCGAAAGTAAAAGCAATGATTTCTGAAGTCAATTATAAACCAGGTGAAAATAATCAAAATAGGATACAATTGTTTATGACAGATAATGTTGAAGTTGTTGGTGATATTCAAACTTTTGCAAATAAAATCAACTATTATCCTAGTATTTCTGATAAATTAGAGAGAGATAATTCAGGAGCATTAAAAACACCTGGATTTGTAGATTTGCAAGTTGGTGTGACATTTTTACCATACGAAACAAAAGAACAACAAAGTGAACGTTCTGAAAAAGAGGCAAAACAAGATGAAAGTGCTAAAACAGAACAAAAAAAATTAGACCAAGCGCTTCAAGATTTATCTAAAGAATTGGATAAATCAGGTGAAGAACCAAAATCATCTGAAAAATCGCAAGAATAAGTAAAAAAATCAATAAATAAACCTATAATTAGTTCACATTAAATCATCTATCATGTAAACTAATAATAGTGTAAATTTGATTATCATGTGTTAGAGGAGGTGCCTATCGATGGAGGAACATTATTATATTAGTTTAGATATAGGTTCATCGAGTGTAAAAGTAATAGTAGGAGAAAAATTTCATAATGGCATTAACGTGATAGGTACAGGGCAAACGTATACAAATGGTATAAGAAATGGCTGTATTGATGACTTTGATATCGCAAAACAAGCGATTAAAGATACAATCAAAAAAGCGGCGATTGCTTCTGGGGTAGATATTAAAGAAGTATTTTTAAAAATGCCTATCGTGAATACAGAAATATATGACGAGAAATTTGAAATACCTTTTGAAGGAACAGAAACTGAAATTAATGGAAGTCACATTGAATCGGTATTAGAAGGCATCAGAGATTTAAATGATGTACCTGAAACTGAAGTAATTGGTGTATTTCCAATGAAATTCATTGTGGATGATTTGCATGAAGTGTCAGACCCTAAAGAAATGGTTGCTACTCAATCATTAAAAGTAGAGGCAGGCGTTATCGCAACATCAAAATCACTATTAATCAATATAATTAAATGTGTTGAATCTTGTGGAGTGGATGTATTAGACGTATTTTCAGATGCGTACAATTATCAATCTATCCTATCTCCAACAGAAGTTGAGTTAGGAGCTTGTGTCATTGATATAGGTGAAGATTTAACTCAAGTCGGTTTCTATGAGAGAGGCAATCTTGTTGATGCTGATACGATTGAAATGGCAGGTAGAAGTATTACAACAGATATAGCTAAATCGTTAAATACTACATATGACAACGCTGAGAAGATTAAACAACAATATGGTCATGCTTTTTATGATTCAGCATCAGATCAAGATGTTTTTAGTGTAGAACAAATCAACGAAGATGGACATGCACAATTCACTCAGAAAGAGTTAAGTGAGATTATCGAATCTAGAGCAGAAGAAATATTCTTTGAAATATTCGATTTACTACAAGACATGGGTATAACAAATGTTAACGGTGGATTTATTGTGACTGGTGGAACTTCGAATTTACTAGGTATAAAAGAACTTCTACAAGATATGGTAAATGAAAAAGTACGCGTACATACTCCATCACAAATGGGTATACGTAAACCCGAGTTTACATCTAGTATATCTACAATATCTAGTGGAATTAACTTTGATGAGCTACTAGATTATGTTACAATGAATAATTATGATGTGGATAATGTTGAAGAAGAAACATATGAAGATGTAAATCAAGAAACTAAAGCTAAACCATATGAACAATGGTTTAAGAAAAAAACAAACAAAGACAAAAACAATGACGTAAAAGCTTCAAATTCTGATAACGACAATTACGCCGAAACAGATTATGATTCGGAAAGTCAAGAAGAGAAGCCTAGTGTATTCAAAAAATTAATGAAATCGTTATTTGATTGATGGGTCATAAAGATTAGGAGGATAATAAATGTTAGAATTTGAACAAGGGTTTAATCATTTAGCTACTTTAAAAGTAATTGGTGTTGGTGGCGGAGGTAATAACGCCGTAAACCGTATGATAGATCATGGAATGAATAATGTAGAATTTATTTCTATTAATACAGATGGTCAAGCTTTAAACTTATCAAAAGCTTCATCTAAGATTCAAATTGGTGAAAAATTAACTCGTGGATTAGGTGCTGGTGCTAACCCAGAAATAGGGAAAAAAGCTGCAGAAGAATCACGTGAACAAATAGAAGATGCTATCCAAGGTGCAGATATGGTATTCGTAACTGCAGGTATGGGTGGTGGAACAGGTACAGGTGCTGCACCTGTAGTTGCTAAAATCGCTAAAGAAATGGGTGCTTTAACAGTTGGTGTTGTAACACGTCCATTTAGCTTTGAAGGTCGTAAACGTCAAACACAAGCTGCTGCTGGTGTAGAATCAATGAAAGCTGCAGTAGATACGTTAATCGTTATCCCTAATGACCGTTTATTAGATATCGTTGATAAATCAACGCCTATGATGGAAGCATTTAAAGAAGCAGATAATGTTTTACGCCAAGGTGTACAAGGTATTTCAGATTTAATCGCTGTTTCAGGTGAAGTTAACCTAGACTTTGCTGACGTTAAGACAATCATGTCTAACCAAGGTTCAGCATTAATGGGTATTGGTGTATCTTCAGGTGAAAACAGAGCAATCGAAGCTGCTAAAAAAGCAATTTCTTCACCATTATTAGAAACGTCTATAGTTGGCGCTCAAGGTGTCTTAATGAATATTACAGGTGGAGAGTCATTATCTCTATTTGAAGCTCAAGAAGCAGCAGATATTGTTCAAGATGCAGCTGATGAAGATGTTAATATGATATTTGGTACTGTTATTAACCCAGAATTACAAGACGAATTAGTCGTTACTGTAATTGCAACAGGTTTCAATGACAAACCTTCTAATGCTCGCAAACCTCAAAGTGGTGGAGCATTTGGTGGAACTACAGAAGAACCTACTTCTAATAGAGAAGAAGGGGAATCACTAGGTAGAAAAGCTTCATTTGAAAATAAATCAGCAAATGAATCAACTGATGATAGTGATATTCCAAGTTTCATTCGAAATAGAGAAGATAGACGTTCTAGACGCTCTAGACGATAAATGAACTTAAAAAGTCATCAGGCTAAGTCCTGATGACTTTTTTTGTTAGGAGAGATGAAATGAAAGAGATATTTAGTCAGCGAAATCATTATTTAGAGTATGACATCGATAGTAGAGAAGATATAACACTAGGTATTACAACACGTAAAGATGGTTACAGTTCATACCCAGAAAATGCCTTTAACATGGCACGTTATATTGATGACAATCAAGAAAATATTACTGCTCATCAAAAAATATTGGCTGATGAAATTGGTTTCAATTGTGAAAATTGGGTGTTTCCAATACAAACACATGAAAACAAAGTTCAAGAGGTATTTTCAGATGATAAAGGTAAGAACATAAAAGCTTTAACAAATGAATTACATGGAATTGATGGGCTATTTACTTACGAATCTAATCTACTTTTAACAATGTGTTTTGCAGATTGTGTTCCAATATATTTATACGACGTTAAAAATAAATATATCGGTCTTTGTCATGCTGGATGGAGAGGCACATACACTCAAATATTGAAAGAAATGATAGATCAATACAATGGTGAATTAGCAAATCTCAGAATTGTGATAGGTCCGTCTACTTCTAATACTTATGAAATCAATGAAGATATATACAATAAATTCAATTCTTTACCAATAGATGCTAGTTTATATATAGAAAAAAGAGAACAAGATCGATATGGTATTGATTTGAAACGTGCTAACGAATTGTTGGCAATACATTATGGGATAAGTCCAGAGCATATTGTTAAAACGAGCCACTGTACAGCAAGTGAAACAGATTTATTCTTTTCATACAGAGTTGAAAAAGGTAATACTGGTAGAATGCTTGCATTTATAGGCAGAAAGTAGGTAAAGTTTTGAAATCAGTAGAAGAAAATTTAAAAGAAATAAATTCACAAATTTGTGACAGCTGTAATAAATCACAGTTTGACACAACACCTCAAGTGATTGTTGTGACAAAATATGTTACAATAGACCGAGCTATAGAAGCTTATGAAGCTGGATTGAAAAATTTTGGCGAAAATAGAATAGAAGGTTTCTTAGAAAAGAAAAAACATCTACCTGATGATGCTGTAATGCACTTTATAGGGTCATTACAAACGAGAAAAGTTAAAGAAGTAATCAATGAAATTGACTACTTACACGCATTAGATAGATTGAAATTAGCTAAAGAAATTGATAAACGTGCTGATCATGTTATAAAATGTTTTATTCAGGTAAATGTTTCAGGTGAAGAATCTAAACATGGTATTTCACCGGAAGAATTGATTCCATTTATAGAAGAGTTTAAAACTTTTAAACACATTGAAGTAGTTGGATTAATGACTATGGCACCTTTGACTGAAGATAAAACGAAATTAAGACAATATTTTAATCAGCTAAGAAATTTAAAAGATAAAGTACAATCATTGAATTTATCTTATGCGCCATGTACTGAATTATCCATGGGTATGAGTAATGATTTTAACGAAGCAATTTTAGAGGGTGCTTCATATGTACGAATTGGTACTAAATTAGTTGGTGAATAGGAGTGTAAATTATGGCAATTAAAGATGTATTTAAAGGTTTTTTCGTAGTTGATGAAGAAGAAGAGGTATACGAAGAACCACAAAGAGAACAAAAACAACAAACACCACAGCAAGAACCTTCTACACAAGAGAAAAAAATGAATCAACAATCTATTAAAAGTGTACCAACACAAAAAGCAAATACTACAAGATATCAATCACAACGTTCACGTGATTTTAAAAAACCTGAAAGGAAAGAGGCCATGACTGAAAAACGTACAAATTCATCTCAAACGAATGTTGTAAGCATGAGTGGTAATATGGATTTTGCGCAAAGTTCAAAAATGTGCTTATTTGAACCAAGAGTATTTTCTGATACTCAAGATATCGCTGATGAGTTGAAAAACAGAAGAACTACTTTAGTGAATTTACAACGCATTGATAAAGTATCAGCTAAAAGAATTATAGATTTTTTAAGTGGTACTGTTTATGCAATAGGTGGAGATATAAGAAGAGTAGGTACAGATATTTTCTTATGTACACCTGATAATGTTGAAGTAGCAGGATCAATTACTGAACAGTTAGAACAAGTTGAACCTTATCAAGAATAGAGGTATTAAGATATGGATAGTGGATTATTAAGTACAATTTTAGGATTTATATTATTCCTAGTTAAAATTTATCAATATGGTATGATTGTTTATTTCCTTACATCTTGGTTACCAAGCCTTAGAGAAGGCGCATTTGGACAATTTTTAGGAAAAATATATGAACCATTTTTAGAACCATTTAGAAAAATTATTCCACCGTTAGGTATGCTAGACATATCATCAATTGTGGCATTTATTACACTAAGTTTATTCTACGTTGGTTTAATCAATATATTTAATATGATTGTACCTGTTGTACCAATATTATAAATGAACAATGAATGACAGTAGGGTGGGACGAAATGTCACATCCTATTTTTTATATAATTAGAGGTGTAAAATGGATATATATCAGCACTTTAGAAAAGAAGAAAAAGAAGAAATTGATTTATTTTTAAATAAATGTGAAATAGCAGAAAGAAATTATCAACATGTATTAACTGATTTTTTAGATCCTAGAGAACAGTTTATTTTACAAACTATAGTTGGAGGATTTGATGAATTAGAAGTTCATTTTTTTGGAGGTAATAATGAATCTGAAAGAAAACGTGCAATTGTTGCACCAGATTACTTTGTTCCAACTGATGAAGATTATGAAATTGTACTAATTGAACTTACGTATCCTTCTAAATTTGTTAATCTGACGCATCGCAACGTATTAGGGACGATTATGTCTCTTGGAATAGATAGAAATCAACTTGGCGATATAATCGTAAATGGCCGAATACAGTTTGTTTTGACAAAAAGATTTGAATCATATATTATGATGGAATTAACAAAGATTAAAGGCGCAGGAATCAAATTGAGTTCTATTCCTTTCCAAAATATGATACAATCGAATGAGAATTGGAATAGTCACGATGCAACAGTTAGTGCAATGAGACTTGATGTTATAGTAAAACATATAACAAATACAAGTAGAACGATAAGTAAAAAGCTAATTGAAAGTAAACGTGTTAAAGTCAATCATAGAGAAATTGAAGTAGTAGACTTTATAGTCGAAGAGAATGACTTATTATCTATTAAAGGATATGGTCGAGCATTGATCATAGCAAACAATGGAGAGTCAAAAAAAGGGAAGTTAAGAATAACTTATAAAACTTTGTTTAAATAGTGCTAAGGAGGAAAACTTATGGCATTTACCCCAGAAGAAATCAAACAAAAAGAGTTTAGTAGAGTCCATAAAGGATTAGATGAATCAGAAGTACGTCAATATTTACAGACTTTAAGTGATGAAATTGAAAAATTAAAATCCGATAAAGATCAGTTACAAACTTTAATTAATGACAAAGATGAAAATATTAATCGTTTTAAAGCGGTTGAAAATACAATATCTGAAGCATTGTTACAAGCACAAAAAACAGGCGAAGAAACAAAACATACTGCTGTATTAAAAGCAGATGCTATTGTTAAAGAAGCTGAAGGTCGTTCGGATCAAATTATTAATGATGCACTCCAAAAAGCGCGTCATATCAGTTTCCAAACTGAAGATATGAAACGTCAATCTAAAGTGTTTCGCTCTCGTTTTCGCATGTTAGTTGAAGCTCAATTAGATTTACTGAAGAATGATGATTGGGATTATTTATTAAATTATGATATTGATCAACAACAAGTTACTGAAGAAAATATTGACATTTTGAATAAAGAAGAAGAAAATAATCAAGAACAGATAAATAATCAAACAGTAAATAGTGAAGAGGACAAGTCTAAAGAATAATGATTTGCTAAGCGAGTTAGGGATAGTGTGAGCCTGACGATTTCAATTCTTTAGGTATCACCTGTTTACAAAATTATATATTTTTGATGAGTGAACTCTAAGTTGAGTTAATGAGGGTGGTACCGCGATTAAAGTCGTCCCTATTATTTCAACTTAGAGTTTTTTATTTTAATTTAAATGAAGAAGGAGATTAAGACTTATGGATTACAAAGATACGTTACTAATGCCTAAAACAAGTTTTCCAATGAGAGGTGGTTTACCAAACAAAGAGCCACAAATCCAAGAAGAGTGGAAAGAGAAAGACTTATTCAATAAAATTTTAGAAAAAAATAAAGGAAATACACCATTTATTCTTCATGATGGACCGCCATACGCTAATGGTAATTTGCATATGGGACACGCATTGAATAAAATTTTGAAAGATATAATTGTGAGACAAAAATCAATGTCTGGTTATTATGCACCATACGTTCCAGGTTGGGATACGCATGGTTTACCAATCGAGCAAGCATTAACAAATAAAGGTGTTAAAAGAAAAGAAATGACAATCGCGGAATTCCGTGAAAAATGTAAAGAGTTTGCATTAGAGCAAATTGAATTACAAAAAGCAGACTTTAGACGTTTAGGTGTAAATGGTGATTGGGATAACCCATATATTACTTTGAAACCTGAATTTGAAGCGGCGCAAATCAGAGTGTTTGGTGAAATGGCTGCAAAAGGTTTAATCTATAAAGGGAAAAAACCAGTATATTGGTCTCCTTCAAGTGAATCATCTTTAGCAGAAGCTGAAATCGAATATCAAGATAAAAAATCTCCTTCAATTTATGTAGCATTTAATGTTCTTGATGGTAAAGGTATTGTTGACGAAGATGCTGCATTTGTTATTTGGACTACAACTCCTTGGACTATTCCATCTAATGTAGCAATAGCTGTAAATCCTACATTAAATTATGTTCAAGTTAATGTTGAAGGTAAAAAGTATGTAGTTGCAGATGCTTTATTAGATACAGTTTGTGAAGAATTAGACTGGAATAAAGAAACAATCGTAAGAGAGAAAGAGTTTAGTGGTTCTGAATTAGAATATATAACTGCTCAACATCCATTTATCGATAGAACATCATTATTAATTTTAGGTGATCATGTTACAACGGATGCAGGTACTGGCTGTGTACATACAGCACCTGGACATGGTGAAGATGACTATGTAGTTGGTCAAAAATATGGTCTAGATGTTATTAGTCCTATCAATGATAAAGGTGTATTCACTGAAGAAGCTGGTGAATTCGAAGGACAATTTTATGATAAAGCGAACAAAACAATTACTGAAAAATTAGAAGAAGTCGGCGCGTTATTAAAACTTTCTTTCTTCAAACATTCATATCCTCATGACTGGCGCACTAAAAAACCAGTTATCTTTAGAGCAACTGAACAATGGTTTGCGTCTATCAGTAAAGTAAGAGAAGATATTTTAGATGCAATCGATAATACGAAGTTCAAAATTGATTGGGGTAAAACGCGACTATATAACATGATTAGAGATAGAGGAGAATGGGTTATTTCTCGTCAAAGAGTATGGGGCGTTCCTTTACCTGTATTCTATGCTGAAAATGGCGATATCATCATGACAGATGAAACAATTAATCATGTTGCAAATCTATTTGAAGAACATGGTTCAAATATTTGGTTTGAAAGAGAAGCGAAAGACTTGTTACCTGAAGGATTTACTCATGAAGGTAGTCCAAATGGTGAGTTTACAAAAGAAACTGATATTATGGATGTATGGTTTGATTCTGGTTCAACACATAGAGGTGTATTAGAAACACGTCCTGAATTATCTTATCCAGCTGATATTTATCTAGAAGGTAGTGACCAATATAGAGGTTGGTTCAACTCTTCAATTACAACATCTGTAGCAACTAAAGGTATCTCACCATACAAAATGTTACTTTCACACGGTTTCGTTATGGATGGAGAGGGTAAGAAAATGAGTAAATCTTTAGGAAATGTAATCGTTCCAGATAAAATTGTTAAACAAATGGGTGCTGATATCGCGAGATTATGGGTTAGTAGTGTAGATTACTTAGCAGATGTTAGAATTTCAAATGACATCTTAAAACAAACTTCTGACGTATATCGTAAAATTAGAAATACATTCCGTTTCTTATTAGGAAATGTTAATGATTTCAACCCAGCAACTGACAACGTTAAATATGAAGATATGCTTGAAATTGATCAATACATGCATAATAGATTAAACCAATTCATTGGTAGAACTTTATCTCATTATGAAGCATTTGATTATTTAGATATTTATCAAGATATTCAAAACTTTATCAATGTAGAATTAAGTAACTTCTATTTAGATTATGGTAAAGATATTCTTTATATCGAACAATATGATTCATTGAAACGTCGTAGTATGCAAACAGTGTTATACGAAACATTAGTTAAATTAACTAAATTATTAGCACCAATTATCCCACATACTGCAGATGAAATTTGGGGACACATTCCACACGTAGAAGAAGAAAGTGTTCATTTAACAAATATGCCTAATCCACATGAAGTAGATACTGAATTAGTTGAAAAATGGTCTAAACTTATGAAATTAAGAGACGATGTGAATAGAGCTTTAGAAGTTGCACGTAACGAAAAAGTTATTGGTAAATCATTAGAAGCACATATCACACTTTCAAATTCAGAAGACTTTAATACAGTAGAATTCTTAAGTCAATTCCAAGACTTACAACAACTATTTATCGTATCAAAAGTTGATGTAGTTGATGAATTAACAGATGGAGAAGAATATGAGTACGTTAAAGTAACAGTTAAACATGCAGATGGAGAAAAGTGTCAACGTTGTTGGAATTACTCAGATGAATTAGGTTCAGTAGGTGAACTTGATCATTTATGTCCACGTTGCCAAGAAGTAGTTAAAACATTAATATAAAATGAAGTTTTATAAACGCCCAATCCGTAGTACTTATTTCGGATTGGGCGTTTTTTGTATGTTTATATTTTTGTTATATTTAATATAAAATTCATTAAAAAAAGTATTGTTAGTAAAAAAATTACATAATATAATGAAAGTAATTAATCTGCGATATAAGCTTCTTCAAGAGAGACAAAATATAGGATATATAAAGACCAAACCTAAATATGAGAAAGTTATATGAAAGGTTAAAATATGCAAAGGAGTGATATATACATCTACGCCAAGAAGTGAATGTCATTAACTAGAGAATAAACATCATTTTATTTTTAAATTAATGTAAGTATCGTTGAACATTTTTATTAGATAAATAAGTAAAAATTATAACTTTTATGGATATTTAATTGATACTAAAAGAGAATCTTCTGACAAATATATAAATAAAAAGTTATTTGCAAAAGCTCAATATAAATTAAGTAATGGGAAAACTTATTATTCATTATACGATAATAAAGATAATTGGATTGGTTATATTGAGAACAAAGCAGTAAAAATATTATAAATGTTATTCATGTAAGGAGAGATGTTTATGTTAAAGAAAGTATTTTTATCAACTTTGTTATGTACAATTGTAAGTGCTCCTATTGTAGGGAAAGTGAATGCTGAGGAATTGAAGGAGAATAAACCTGTTAAATATGTATTTAAATCAAGTGGTAAGGCTGCTCCTATATACATTAATTCTGATGGTTCAATGAGTATTCCAGAAAAAGAAATATTAGAAGTTAAGACTCCAGATCCAGAGGATTTTTATATTATTAAGAATGGTGTCAAAACAAATGAAGTAAATCCAAAATATAAACATATATCTGATCAATGGAGATACTTTGAATTTTATGCTTCGAAAGGCAGAGTAAATGACTTGTTTGTAGGTGAACATCCTAGACCTTTAGATGGTATTAATTTTGACCCTAGTGCTGACAATCATTATTCATATAATCAAACAAATATGCAACAACCTGGACAACAAAGTAATACAAAAATCCCTAATGGCAATCAAGAAAAGCCACCTAGTCCAGATCAACTAGCTTCTGATAACAAAGATAAACCGACTAAAAAAGATCCAAATAAAGATAAAAATGATGACAAAGAAGTAAATACAAATACAGGAAAAAAATATGATAAAAAAGCAGAAACTCCTAAAAATACAGTCGTAAATAAAGATAACAAAGTGGCTGTAAATGATAAGAAAGTTAAACAATCAGCTAATGAGCAAAATAAAACAGATATGAATACAAATAAATCTGAACCTAAATCTTCTGAAACAGCTAAACAAGATAATAATAAAGATGTAAAGTCTAAGGAAGAATCTGTAAATAAGGTTAAATCAAAAGAAAACAAATCTAATAAATCGCAAAAAGAATTACCGAAAACAGGTGAAAATGATAACGTGATATTACGTTATGTATTATTTACTTTTGCGGTATTATCTGCAGTTGGTATATTTAGTTTATCTAGAAAAGTTAAATCATAATTAAAAGTATCAATAATTAGATTTATGAATTATTTTTTAGAGGTTAAGTAACTTAATGTTGCTTAATCTCTTTTTAAATTGGACATAATTTTAAAAATTCATATTAACAAACATGTCTGTTTATGTGGTAAAATAATCAAGATTGGAGTGAAATATAGATGCGTAAAGGTTACAATATACCGATATGGAGTACTTTTATTGTATTATTGATAGTATTTGATCAACTAACTAAGTTTATGATTGTTAAATCATTAGAAGTTGGTGAATCTGTAAAAGTAATCAGTAAAGTTATATATATTACATCTCACAGAAACCAAGGTGCTGCTTGGGGTATTTTACAAGGAAAAATGTGGTTGTTTTATATTGTAACTGTTGTTGTACTTGTTATTTTATTTATGTTTTTTAAAAATGAGGGATATGGTCAACCTGTTATGCAACTTGGTTTAAGTTTGTTAATTGCTGGTTCAATTGGTAATTTTATAGACAGATTGTTTAGAGGCGAAGTTGTTGATTTTATTGACACATATATCTTTGGCTATAATTTTCCGATATTTAATGTAGCAGACGCTGCTTTAACAATAGGTGTAATCGTATTAATTATTGTGATTTTATTTGAAGGTAAGGAGGAGAAAGCTTGAATACATTTGAATTTAAGATTGAAACAGAAAATGAAAAAGGCGTTAGAATAGATAAGTTATTACCTGAGTTAAACCCGGATTGGTCTAGAAACCAAATCCAAGATTGGATTAGATTAGGTTTAGTTGAAGTAAATGGTAATGTTATTAAAGCAAATTACAAGACGAAATTAAATGATGTTATTGTTGTTACTGAAAAAGTTGTAGAAGAAGTAGACATCGTGGCAGAAGATTTAGGTATTGAAGTATATTATGAAGATAAAGATATAGCGGTAGTATATAAACCTAAGGGTATGGTTGTTCATCCGGCACCAGGGCATTATACAGGTACATTAGTAAATGGATTAATGCATGTTATTAAAGATTTGTCAGGAATTAATGGTGAAATTAGACCAGGTATCGTTCATCGTATTGATAAAGATACTTCAGGTTTATTGATGATTGCTAAAAATGACATTGCTCATAGAGGGCTTGTTGAACAATTAGTAAATAAAACTGTAACGAGAGAATATACTGCACTTGTTCATGGTAATATACCACATGAATTTGGTACGATTGAAGCACCAATAGGAAGAAATCCTAAAGAGCGACAAGAAATGGCAATTGTTGATGATGGTAAAGAAGCAGTGACACATTTTAATGTTGTTGATAAATTCGAAAAATATACATTAGTAAATTGTCAGTTAGAAACTGGACGTACTCATCAAATCAGAGTTCATATGAAGCATATTGGATTTCCTTTAGTAGGAGACCCTAAATACGGACCTAAGAAAACTTTGAATTTAGATGGACAAGCACTTCATGCAGGTTTATTAGGTTTCGAACATCCAGTAACGGGTGAATACATTGAAAAAGAAGCACCGTTACCTGAGTATTTTGAAACGTTGTTAGAAAAATTAAGAAATCACGAAGATAAAAAATAATTCAGACGTGTAATAATACTTAATTAATTTTATATAAACTTTGACATCAACAGAAAAAAACGATAGTATGGATTTAACAATTAAAGCGTCTTTAACGGACAGTCCAGAGAGGCTGAGAAGACATAATATGTACGTGTAGACCATTTTAATGGTACTAGTATATACTCATGTCTTCTACAGGCGTGAGTATTTTTTTTGTGGAAGGAGATTGGATATGGCTGAAAGATTAATCATGGATGATGCTGCTGTTAATAGAGCATTAACAAGAATGTCACATGAAATATTGGAAAAGAATAAAGGCACGAAAGATATCGTCTTGTTAGGTGTTAAGACAAGAGGCGTTTTTCTTGCGAATAGAATCGAACAAAAAATCGAAGCTATTGAACAAGTTCAAGTACCAACTGGCGAAATTGATGTGACGCATTATCGTGATGATGTTCAAAATCAACAAGATGCAATTAAAGTGAAATCATTTAATATCGATGTTGATATTAATGATAAACATGTCATTATTGTTGACGACGTATTATATACAGGAAGAACTGTAAGAGCTTCATTAGATGCTATATTAGATCATGCAAGACCACGAAAAATTAGTTTAGCTACATTAGTTGACAGAGGACATAGAGAGCTTCCAATAAGAGCGGATTATGTTGGTAAAAATATACCAACATCTTCTAATGAATCTATAGTCGTAGAATTAGAAGAGTTTGATAAACAAACAGCAGTAACATTAAATTAAATAAATCCTTTTAAATCAGTACGAGAGACTGGCAAAGGAGTATATATGAGACAGTATATCTATATCAGCATAGGTATAACTGTACCCATAGATCCCTTTGCAAATTGTGTAAAGGGATCTTTTTTTGAATAGGAGAAGGAAAATGACACACAACGAAGAAATGTTTGAACGAACAGTCGAGCCAATACTAGATGTAAATGAAAAACCTAAAGCTTCACAATGGTTTTTCTTAAGCTCACAACATTTATTTGCAATGTTTGGTGCAACAGTACTTGTACCATTTTTAACAGGTTTGCCTGTTTCGGCAGCACTTATAGCATCGGGACTTGGAACTTTGCTTTATATAATGATTACGAAAGGCAAAATTCCTGCTTATCTCGGATCAAGCTTTGCTTTTATAACACCGATTATAGTAGGACTCAAAACACATGACTTAGGTGAAATGTTAGTCGCTTTATTCATGAGTGGTATACTTTACGTCATCATCGGAATAATAATAAAAATTACAGGAACGAATTGGTTGTTAAACTTATTACCACCAGTTGTAGTAGGTCCAGTAATTATGGTGATTGGATTAGGTCTAGCACCTGTAGCTGTTAATATGGCAATGTACACGGATTCAAATGCCATGCAAGGGTATAGCGGAGTTTACATTACAGTGGCACTTATAACATTAATAACGACAATTATTGTCTCAGTATTCTTTAAAGGATTCTTATCAATTATTCCAGTACTAATCGGTATAATTGTTGGATATATATCATCATTATTATTTGGAATTGTTGACTTAAGTCCAATTTCAAAAGCAAAATGGTTACAAATGCCAGACATATTCATGCCATTTCATGATTACACACCATCTATACAATGGGGACTTATACTCATCATGCTTCCAATTGTATTTGTAACAGTAAGTGAGCATATTGGGCATCAAATTGTAATTAATAAAATAGTAGGTAAAAACTTTTTTAAAGACCCAGGTTTACACAGATCATTAATTGGTGATGGAGTATCAACTATGATGTCTTCAATCATCGGTGGACCACCAAGCACAACTTATGGTGAGAACATCGGCGTATTAGCCATTACTAGAATTTATAGTATATGGGTGATAGGTGGTGCAGCTACACTCGCATTAATTTTAGGATTTGTTGGTAAATTTACAGCAATGATTTCTACAATTCCTACACCTGTAATGGGCGGTGTATCTATACTATTATTCGGAATCATTGCTTCAAGTGGTTTAAGAATGTTAGTAGAGAACAATATTGATTTCGGAGATAACAGAAACTTGATTATTGCTTCAGTCATTCTTGTATTAGGAATTGGTAAAGCACATTTAGATTTCACAGGTATCGGTATTCATTTGAATATTGAAGGTATGGCTTTAGCTGCAACAGTTGGTATCTTGCTCAATCTTATTTTGCCTAAGAAAATAAAATAATCTCAAGGAGGCGTGTCACTTGAAAAATTTATTAACTATGACTGATCTAACTAAAGAAGACATAATGAAAATCATTAAAAAAGCACAGAAAATCAAACAAAATGGTATAGAACCTTTTGAACAAGGTATGACAGTAGCGAATTTATTCTTTGAAAATTCCACTAGAACGAAATGTAGCTTTGAAATGGCTGAAAGAAAGTTAGGGTTAGAGGTAATTCCTTTTGAAACAAGTACATCTTCTGTACAAAAGGGAGAATCTTTATATGATACATGCAAAACACTAGAATCAATTGGTGTTGATGCACTCGTCATTAGACATAGTGAAAATGCCTATTATGATAACTTAAAAGGACTTAGCATTCCTGTATTAAATGGTGGAGATGGTAGTGGACAACATCCAACACAGAGTCTTTTAGACTTAATGACAATTTATGAGGAATATGGTTATTTTGAAGGATTAAAAATACTTATTTCAGGAGATATAAAGAATTCAAGAGTAGCAAGAAGTAATGCTGAAGCTTTAACGAAATTAGGATCAGAAGTTATGTTCAGTGCACCAGAACAATGGAAGTCTGATTTTTCAAATGTACCTTACGCTGAAATTGATGATGTCATAGATGAAGTTGATGTTTGTATGTTATTAAGAGTGCAAAATGAAAGGCACGAATCAGGTATGACTTTTAATACTGAGAAATATCATGAGGCATACGGATTAACAATTGATAGATATAATAAATTATCTGATAAAGCAATCGTTATGCATCCAGCACCAGTAAATAGAGGTGTAGAGATCGATTCTTCATTAGTTGAAAGTCCAAAGTCAAGGATATTTAAGCAAATGGAGAATGGTGTATTTATTAGAATGGCATGTATTTATGATGTACTTAATCACAAGGAGGAAAAAGTAAAATGTCACTTATAATCAAAAATGGAAAAATCTTATTAGAAGGTCAATTAGTTCATAAAGAAGTTGAAATCGAAGACGGTAAAATTAAACGAATAAATGATTATATTGATGCTGAAAATCATGAAATAATTGATGCGAAAGGACATTTTATATCTGCGGGGTTTGTAGATGTACATGTGCATTTAAGAGAACCTGGTGGAGAACATAAAGAAACGATTGAGACAGGCACTAAGGCTGCTGCAAGAGGTGGGTTTACAACAGTTTGCCCGATGCCAAATACTAAACCTGTACCTGACTCAGTTGAACATTTAGATCGACTGCATAAAATAATAGACGAACATGCAGTTGTTAGAGTATTGCCTTACGCTTCAATAACAGTAAGACAAGCAGGTAAAGAACATGTTGATTTTAAAGCTTTAAAAGATAGAGGCATGTTCCAATTTACTGACGATGGAGTAGGTGTTCAAACAGCATCTATGATGTATGAAGCAATGCAAGAAGCAGCTAAAATAGATAAAGCAATCGTCGCACACTGTGAAGATAATTCATTAATATATGGTGGCGCTATGCACGAAGGTAAACGTAGCGAAGAATTAAATATTCCTGGTATACCGGCCATTTGTGAAGCGGTTCAAATAGCGAGAGATGTTCTATTAGCAGAAGCAGCCAATTGTCATTATCACGTATGCCATGTTTCTACTAAAGAAAGTGTAAGAGTTATAAGAGATGCTAAAAAAGCGGGTATAAAAGTTACAGCTGAAGTTACACCGCACCACTTATTACTTACAGAAGAAGATGTACCAGGTGATGATGCTATTTATAAAATGAACCCACCATTAAGAGCTAAAGAAGATAGAGATGCATTAATAGAAGCATTACTTGATGGAACAATTGATTGTATTGCTACAGATCATGCACCACATGCTAAAGAAGAAAAAGAAGTGCCAATGGTAGATGCACCTTTTGGTATCGTAGGAAGTGAAACAGCTTTCCAATTACTTTATACAAACTTCGTGAAAACCGGTAAATTTACTTTAGAACAACTTGTGTCATTCTTAACGACTAAACCATGCGAAACGTTTAATTTACCTTATGGGCGTTTAGAAGAAGGAAGTTATGCAGATATAACGATTATTGATTTAGATACAGAAAGACCGATACTTGCTGAAGAATTTGCTTCTAAAAGTAGTAATACACCATTTATTGGAGAAGTCGTGTCAGGCTATCCAATTTTAACAATTTGTGATGGTGAGATCGTCTATAAGGAGGAAGTATAAGATGAAAAATAAAAGATACTTAGTATTAGAAGATGGTACTACATATAAAGGATATGCTTTAGGCTCTGATGAATTAACTTTAGGTGAAATTGTATTTAATACAGCTATGACAGGTTATCAAGAAACGATTTCAGACCCGTCATACACTGGACAAATTATTACGTTTACTTATCCTCTTATCGGTAATTATGGTATCAATAGAGATGACTTCGAATCATTAAGTCCTACTTTAAATGGCGTTGTCGTAAGAGAAGTATGTGACTATCCAAGCAACTTCAGATCAAGCAAGTCATTAGATGAAACGTTGAAATTTTATCAAATACCTGGTATTTCAGGTGTTGATACAAGAAGTTTAACACGTAAAATAAGAAAATATGGTGTTCTAAAAGCAGGCTTCACGGATAATGCTAACGAAATTGATGCATTAGTACAACGTTTGAATAATGAAACATTGAGAACGGATGAAGTTGAACAAGTATCTTCAGTTAGACCTTATATTTCTACAGGAGATGGCTATAAAATTGTATTAATTGATTACGGAAAAAAAGAAAATATCGTTAGAGAATTAAATAGAAGAGGCTGTGATGTAACGGTAGTACCTTATCAAACATCAATTGAAGAAATTATGAATATTTCACCTGATGGTATCATGGTTTCTAATGGTCCAGGTAATCCAGAAAGTGTTCAAGAAACAATACAAACAATTGGACAATTAATTGGCAAGATACCATTTTTCGGGATATGTTTAGGTCATCAACTTTTTGCACTATCTCAAGGTGCAACTTCTTACAAAATGAAATTTGGACATAGAGGTGCTAATCATCCAGTTCAAAATTTACAAACAGGTAAAGTTGATTTAACAAGTCAAAACCATGGTTATGCAATAGATGAAGATTCAATTGCAAATACAGATTTAGAAGTTACACATCTAGCATTAAATGATAAATCTATCGAAGGGTTAAGACATAAAAAATACCCAGCATTTTCAGTACAATATCATCCAGAAGCTTCACCAGGTCCACATGACTCTAACTATTTATTCGATGAATTTATTGAAATGATTAAATTACATAAAGCGAAGGAGCGTACAATCAATGCCTAAACAAACAGATATCAAATCCATCTTAGTAATTGGTTCAGGTCCAATCATCATTGGACAAGCAGCAGAATTTGACTATGCAGGTACACAAGCATGCTTAGCATTAAAAGAAGAAGGTTATAGAGTTATTTTAGTGAATTCAAACCCAGCTACAATTATGACTGATACTGAAATAGCTGACACTGTATATATTGAACCACTAACTTTAGACTTCGTAAGTCGCATTATTCGTAAAGAACAGCCAGATGCATTATTACCAACATTAGGTGGACAAACTGGTTTGAACATGGCAATTGAATTGCACGAAAATGGTGTACTAGAAGAAAATAATGTCCGTTTACTAGGTACACAACTTACTTCAATCGAACAAGCTGAAGATAGAGACTTATTCCGTACGTTAATGAATGAACTAAATGAACCGGTACCAGAAAGCGATATTGTGAATGATTTAGAAGGCGCATTAAAATTTGCTAATGAAATAGGATACCCACTAATAGTTAGACCAGCATTCACAATGGGTGGTACTGGTGGCGGAATCTGTCACGATGAAAAAGAACTAAGTGAAATCGTTCAGAATGGTTTGAAATACAGCCCTGTTACACAATGTTTATTAGAAAAATCTATAGCAGGTTTTAAAGAAATAGAGTACGAAGTGATGAGAGACAAAAATGATAATGCTATTGTTGTTTGTAACATGGAGAATATCGACCCTGTTGGTATTCACACAGGGGACTCAATTGTTGTAGCGCCGAGTCAAACATTATCTGATGTTGAGTATCAAATGTTAAGAGATGTTTCATTAAAAATTATTCGTGCATTGAAAATTGAAGGTGGATGTAACGTACAACTTGCACTAGATCCAGACTCATTAGATTATTATATTATAGAAGTAAATCCACGTGTCTCAAGATCATCAGCTTTAGCTTCAAAAGCAACAGGCTATCCAATTGCTAAACTTGCAGCTAAGATTGCAATCGGAATGACTTTAGACGAAATGTTAAATCCAGTTACAGGAACATCTTATGCTGCATTTGAGCCTGCTCTTGATTATGTCGTATCTAAAATACCGAGATTCCCATTCGATAAATTTGAAAAAGGGGAACGTCATTTAGGTACACAAATGAAAGCTACTGGAGAAGTAATGGCAATAGGTAGAACCTATGAAGAGTCACTATTAAAAGCCATTCGTTCATTAGAATATGGTGTACACCATTTAGGATTACCAAATGGTGATGAATTTGAACTTGATTTTATTGAAGAAAGAATTAAAGCACAAGATGATGAAAGATTATTCTTTATTGGTGAAGCAATAAGACGAGGAACTTCTTTAGAAAGAATTCATGAATTAACTCAAATTGATTATTTCTTCTTAAATAAATTTAAACACATCATCGAAATAGAACATGACTTAAAAAATAATAAAGGTGACTTAGAAGCATTACTATGGGCAAAACAATATGGCTTTAGTGATAAAGTAATTGCACATAGATGGGAACAATCAGAGCTAGAGATATACGAGTTAAGACAACAAAATGAAATTAATCCAGTTTATAAAACAGTTGATACATGTGCAGCTGAATTTGAATCTGAAACACCATACTTTTATGGCACTTACGAAACAGAAAATGAATCTGTAGTGACTGAAAAAGAAAAAATTATTGTGCTAGGATCCGGACCAATAAGAATTGGACAAGGCGTTGAATTTGATTACGCTACTGTTCATGCAGTTTGGGCAATACAAGAAGCTGGATACGAAGCAATTATTATTAATAACAACCCAGAAACAGTTTCTACTGATTTCTCTATATCAGATAAATTATACTTTGAACCACTTACTGAAGAAGATGTAATGAGTATTATTAATCATGAACAACCTAAAGGCGTAGTTGTTCAATTTGGTGGTCAAACCGCTATCAATTTAGCTGACAAAATCTCTAAAAAAGGTGTTAAAATTCTAGGAACGTCATTAGAAGATCTTAATAGAGCAGAAGATAGAAAAGAATTCGAAGCATTATTACAAAAAATTGATGTTCCGCAACCTCATGGTAAAACAGCTACTTCAGTTCAAGAAGCAATAGACAATGCAAATGAAATCGGTTATCCAGTTGTAGTAAGACCTTCTTACGTATTAGGTGGAAGAGCAATGGAGATTGTTTATGCAGAACCAGAATTGAAAAATTATATGGAACAAGCTGTTAAAGCAAGTCCAGAACATCCTGTATTAATCGACCGTTACTTAACAGGCAAAGAAATAGAAGTGGACGCAATATCAGATGGTGAAACAGTTGTCATCCCAGGTATTATGGAACATATTGAAAGAGCTGGAGTTCATTCAGGTGATTCAATCGCAGTTTATCCACCTCAAACTTTAACTGATAAAGAAATTGATTTATTAGTAGATTACACAACGAGATTAGCTAAAGGCTTAAACATAATTGGTCTTATCAATATTCAGTTTGTATTGTCTAAAGGTGAGGTATTTGTTCTAGAAGTAAACCCTAGAGCAAGTAGAACTGTACCTTTCTTAAGTAAAATCACAGATATCCCAATGGCTAAAATTGCTACAAAAGCAATTGCTAACATTTCATTAAAAGAACAAGGATATGAAAGTGGATTAGCACCTTATAAAGAAGGTGTATACGTAAAAGCACCAGTATTCAGCTTTAGCAAACTTAAAAATGTAGACATAACATTAGGGCCTGAAATGAAATCAACAGGTGAAGTAATGGGCAAAGATAGTACTTTAGAAAAAGCATTATACAAAGGCTTAACAGCTAGCGGATTAAAGGTACAAGATCAAGGCACAGCATTATTTACGGTTAGTGATAAAGATAAAGCAGAAGCTTTAGCAATAGCGAAAAGATTCCATGAAATTGGGTATCGTATTTTTGCCACAGCTGGTACTGCAAAATACTTTAACGAACAAAACATTCCAGTATACACAGTAGGAAAAATTGGTGGAGAACATGACTTACTTTCAGTTATTCAAAAAGGTGAAGTTCAACTAGTTGTGAATACGATGACGAAAGGGAAATTATATGATAGAGATGGTTTCCAAATTAGAAGAGAATCAGTTGAAAATGGCATACCATGTTTGACTTCACTTGATACTGCAAATGCACTTGCAGATGTAATTGAAAGTATGACTTTCAAAACCGAACAAATGTAGAGGGGGAGTATTATGTCTAAAATAATGACAGTTGTATCAAACAATCAAATAGCAGATGCTATCTTTGAATTAAAAGTACATGGAAATCTCACGAAAAATATGAAAAACCCAGGACAATTCGTTCATATTAAAGCAGGTACAGGTACTGAACATATGTTGAGAAGACCAATATCTATTTGTGAAGTAAACCATGAAGAAGAGACATTCACAATGCTTTTTAGAAAAGAAGGTCATGGTACTGAAATGATTTCTACTTTGAAATCTGGAGATCCAATTGATGTGATTGCACCTTTAGGGAATGGCTTCCCTGTAGAAGAAGCACAAAATACTGCCTTGTTAGTTGGAGGTGGTATTGGTGTGCCACCACTTTATGAGTTATCTAAACAATTAAATAAAAGAGGTATAAAGACAATCCATGTGTTAGGATTCCAAAGTGCTAAAGATGCTTTCTATATTGAAGAATTTAAAGCACTCGGTGACACGTATATCGCAACTGTTGATGGAAGTTTAGGTACAAAAGGATTTGTTACAACTGTTATTGATAATATTGAAACACCCTTCGACATTTTTTATAGCTGCGGACCAAAACCAATGCTTAAAGCATTAACAGAACAATTAAGTGATATTAAAGGTTATATATCATTAGAAGAACGTATGGGTTGTGGAATTGGAGCTTGTTATGCATGTGTTTGTCATACGAATGATGAAGCGGGCTATGTAAAAGTATGCACAGATGGACCAGTATTTGAAAAAGGAGCTGTGATCATATGAGTAGATTAAATGTAACTTTACCAGGTCTAAATTTAAAAAACCCAGTTATGCCAGCAAGTGGATGTTTTGCTTTTGGTAAGGAATTTAGTCAATTTTATGATTTATCTGAGTTGGGTTCTATTATGATTAAAGCTGCAACTCAGCATGCTAGATATGGTAATGAGGCACCTCGTGTTGCTGAAACTGCTAGCGGTATGATTAATGCAATTGGTCTACAGAACCCGGGAGTTCATCATATTTTAGAACATGAACTTAAATATTTAGAGCAATTCGATGTACCGATTATTGCAAATGTGGCAGGTTCTACTGAAGAAGAATATGTATATGTAGCAAAACATATTTCTAACGCACCAAATGTTCATGCGCTAGAGTTAAATATTTCATGTCCAAATGTTAAAGAAGGTGGTATTCAATTTGGAACTGTACCAGAAGTTGCACGTGAGTTAACAAGAAAAGTAAAAGCAGTTTCTGAAGTCCCAGTATATGTGAAATTATCACCGAATGTTACGAATATCGTTGAAATGGCAAAAGCTATCTCAGAATATGCTGATGGTATTACGATGATTAACACGCTCGTTGGCTTAAGAATAGATTCTAAAACCGGCAAACCTATCATTAGTAATGTTATTGGAGGTTTAAGTGGTCCTGCAATTAAACCAGTAGCATTAAGAATGGTTTATGAAGTTAGCCAAAATATTGATATACCGATTATTGCTATGGGTGGCGTTAGAACTGCTCAAGATGTAATTGATTATATCTCTGTTGGGGCAGATGCAGTTGCAGTAGGAACAGCTAATTTTGAGAATCCTACTGTATGTAAAGATATTATAGATGAATTACCTACATTACTCGATAACTTAGGTGTTCAACATATTTCAGAACTTAAAGGTCGAACATATAATCAACAAGGAGTTGTTAAATAAATGAAAAACACACCAATAATAGCTTTAGACTTTGCAACGCTTAGTGAAGTTGAACAGTTTCTTGATTTATTTAACGAACCTCTTTTTGTAAAAGTGGGTATGGAATTATATTTACAAAATGGTCCTGAAACGCTAAAAGCCATCAAAGATAGAGGGCATGATATATTTCTTGATTTAAAATTACATGACATTCCTAATACTGTTAAAGGCGCATTAAAAGGATTAGGTAAATTTAATATCGATTTAATTAATGTACATGCAGCTGGTGGTAAGAAAATGATGGCTGCAGGACTTGAAGGACTACGTGCTACAAATCCTGGAGCTAAATTAATCGCTGTAACACAGTTAACATCAACGACTGAAGAACAAATGAGAGATGAACAAAACATTCAAACATCAATAGAAAATGCTGTAGTTCATTATGCCAAGATCACTCAACAAGCAGGACTTGATGGCGTTGTTTGTTCACCGTTAGAATCGACACTCATTAGAGAAAATATCGGAGAAGATTTCTTAAAAGTAACACCAGGTATACGATTAGAATCCGACAAAACGCATGACCAACAAAGAGTAACAACACCAGAAGAAGCTAAAAAGTTGGGATCAACACATATAGTAGTTGGTCGTTCTATAACTCAGCATGAAAATCCAGTTTCAAGATATCATGAAATATTACATAGATGGGAAGGATAATTCATATGACTCAAAATATCGCACAATCATTACTAGAAATTAAAGCTGTAACATTATCTCCAGAAGATCCGTATACATGGAGTTCAGGTATTAAATCTCCAATATATTGTGATAACCGAGTCACATTAGCTTATCCAGAAATTAGAGAAACGATTTACAAAGGACTTATATCATTAATTAAAGAACATGCTCATGATGTTGAAATCATTTCAGGAACTGCTACAGCAGGTATTCCACATGCTGCTTTCATTGCTGATCAATTAGGATTGCCAATGAGTTATGTAAGGTCTAAAAGTAAAGGGCATGGTAAAGGGAATCAAATCGAAGGTGCATTAAGCAAAGGAAGAAAAGTAGTTGTTATAGAAGATTTAATTTCAACAGGTGGATCTTCAATTAATGCAGTTGATGCATTAATTGAAGACGGAGCAGAAGTAATAGGTGTATTTGCAATCTTTACTTACGGAATCAAGAAGGCAGAAGAAGCTTTCGAATCAAAAGATATTCCTTACTATACTTTATCAAATTATGACGAACTTATTTCTGTTGCAGAAAAAGAAGGATATATCCAAAATAAAGATATAAAAACTTTAAAAGAATGGAAAGATACTTTATAATAAAGTCTAGATAAGGGGGGTCTTTATGAGTAGCCAGCATAAACTATCTGTTGAACAACAAAAAGAACAGATAAAAAAATGGGAACATATAAATGATTTTCTAAAAAAAGATACTAATAAAAAACCTGACTTTAATCATTATAAAGTAAGAGATCATAATTTAAATGAACGTACTGGATACACGAATAACACTAATGTAAATAGACAGAGAAGTTATGATTTAGACGATAAAAATATATTTAAAAGCATAAAAAAAGAGCTTGAAGAAAATGGAGTTTTTAATACAAAAGACTCTGATAAGTAATGGGAAGTGAACAAGAAGTTAAGACAATTAATTTGTCTTAGCTTCTTTTTTTGCGGTAGTTAGATAAAATACTACAAAAAATATAATTAGTAAATATATGCATAAATATTATAGAATATTCAGAAAATAGTACTACTTTTGTATAAACTTTGTTAAAATGTAAACGAATACACATTAAAAGGGGGCGTAATAATATGGGTAAACAAGATAAAAAATTTACAGAAAAGCTTTGGAAAGAAAGTAGTAGAACTAAAGAAATGTTAAAATTCTTTTCTTCAGATGCATTAAAATCTCAAAACAAACCAGATCCTGAATTAAAAGCTTATAATACAGCTCAATTAATCGGATTAATTTTAGGGCCACTATTATTTTTAGTAATATTGCTATTTTTCAAAGCGGATGGGTTAAGCCAAACTGGAGTATACGTAATGGCAGCAACTTTATGGATAGCAGTATGGTGGATTACAGAAGCTATTCCGATTCCGGCCACTAGTTTAATGCCTTTATTCTTATTTCCATTAGGTGGAGTTATGGATAGTGAAACAGTATCCAGCGCCTATGGTAATGATATTGTATTCTTATTCCTAGGTGGATTTATTATTGCAATTGCAATGGAAAGATGGAATTTACATACGAGAATTGCACTAGTCATTATTAATAGTATAGGAACAAGTACTGGTAGAATTTTATTAGGATTTATGATTGCAACTGGTGCATTGTCAATGTTTGTGTCAAACACAGCGGCTGTTATGATTATGATTCCAATCGGTATGGCGATTATTAAAGAAGCTAATGAACTTACAGCTGACGGGAATGATTCCGATAGTTTAACTCAATTTGAAAAATCACTTGTATTAGGTATTGGTTATGCGGGTACAATTGGTGGACTTGGAACATTAATTGGTACGCCACCTTTAATTATTTTAAAAGGTCAATATGAAAAAATATTTGGTGAAGAAATTGGATTTGGACAATGGATGGTAATGGGTGTCCCAACAGTAATTATATTATTAGCAATTACTTGGGCATATTTGAATTTTGTCATGTTTAAACATGACATGAAAGAATTACCTGGTGGTAAAAGAATTATTACTAGAGAATTAAAAGCATTAGGAAAGACATCATATGAAGAGAAAGTCGTATTTACGTTATTCTGTTTAGCAGCATTTTTATGGGTATCAAGAGAATTCTTATTATCACAGTTACCTTTTACAGAGCTAGTTAAAGATGGAACGATATCAATGTTTATTGCTGTTATATTATTCTTAATACCAGCTAAAAGAAAGTTTGCTAGAATTTTAGATTGGTCGATTGCTAAAGATTTACCGTGGGGTATTTTATTACTCTTTGGTGGTGGTTTAGCAGTAGCTTCAGCTATTACAGAAAGTGGTTTAGATAAATGGATGGGTAAACAAATTTCTGGATTAGAAGGTGTAAACATTATTCTAATCATTGCTATTGTAGCGCTCTTTGTACTATTCTTAACAGAAATTACATCGAATACAGCAACAGCAACAATGATTTTACCGATACTTGCAACAATAGCTGTAGGCATTAATTTACATCCGTTAGCTTTAATGATTCCAGCAGCAATGGCAGCAAACTGTGCATTTATGTTGCCAGTAGGTACACCTCCAAATGCGATTGTGTTTGGTACAGATAAAGTAACAATCAGAGAAATGGCAACAGCAGGATTTTGGTTAAACTTAATCAGTTGTGTCATCATAGTAGGATTCGTTTGGTTTATGGTACCATGGTTATTTGGAATTGAATTTGTAGCAACTAAATAAAAATAATTAATAAAAAGACTCTCCCATACCGTGGAACTACATATAACGGCAAGGAGAGTCTTTATTTTGAGTAATTAGGATTAAATCAGGTTAATACGCACGAAGACTTTCGAGATATCGTGCGATTCCGTTCAAAATCAGGTAAAACGCACGATACCCATTTTATAAATTAAAGAATTTTCATAAGAATTAGTCCATAAATAGTTTGATAAAGACGTACCCAATGATAATAACGGCTAACATAATAACAATAGGTAACAATAATGAAATTGACATAAAATCTCTCCTTTGTCTTTGTCTCTTATAAATATTATACTAAATTATATAAGATATAAGAAATTTTTAAAATATGATATTGGAGTGTTTATTACATGATACCAAAAATTACAACATTTTTAATGTTTAACGGTGAAGCTGAAGAAGCTATTAAATTTTATACATCAATTTTTCAAGATAGTGAAATTTTAACTATGGTTAAATATGGAGAAGAAGGGCCAGGGGAACCTGGTACTGTACAACATTCTATTTTTAAAATAAACGGACAAATATTTATGGCTATTGATCAAGGAAATGGTGTGGAAATAGAAATGAATCCAGCTATGTCATTGTATGTAACATGTGAATCTGCTATGGAGATGGAGACTCTATATTCTAAATTAAAATCTGGTGGTGCAATATTAATGCCTAAAACTGAATTACCACCAACATTCAGAGAATTTGCATGGGTACAAGATAAATACGGTGTTAATTTCCAATTAGCTTTACCAGAACAACAATAATAAACTTTCTTTCAAAATAAAAACGAAGTGCTATTGAATCAACATAGCACTTCGTTTTATTTATTGTTTTAATAATTTTTTAATATCATCATAGTCTGTTGTAACGTACAGAGTTGATTGACTATCATAAGTCACAAATCCTGGTTTTGCGCCACTTGGTTTGTGGACATTTCTTATTGCAGTATAATCTACTGGTATTTGTGCTGACTGACTTGCTTTAGAATAATAAGCTGCAATCATTGCCGCTTCTTCAATTGTTCTATTTGTTGGTTCGTCTTCTTGTATAACAACATGTGAACCTGGAATATCTTTCGTATGGAACCACAATTGATTTTTTCTTGCTACTTTATGAGTAAGATAATCATTTTGTTTGTTGTTTTTACCAAGTAATATTGTTTGCCCATCTGAAGAAACAAATGTCGTGATTGTTATTTTATTTGATTTTTTCTTTTTCTTACTTTTACGTTTTTTTACAAAACCTTGGTCTTCTAATTCTTCTCTTATATCGTCTATATCTTCTACTGATATATGAGCAAGTTGTTGTTCTAATGACTCGAAATATAGAATGTTAGAATGAGTAAGTTTAATTTGCTTTTCTAATTCTATTTCTCTTGTCTTGAGTCTGTTATATTGTTTGTAATAATATTGTGCATTCATTGAAGGTGATTTAGTTGGATTTAATGGTATAGAAATAGGTTCATTATTATAGTAATTGATTGTTTCTAACGTTTTATCACCTTGGTTGATTTGATACATATTAGCGGTAATCAGTTCACCATATAATTGTTGCTCATCTTTAGTACGAGCTGCCTCTTTTTCGTTAATCAATTTTTCTAATTTATTTCTATTTTTTTGTAAATGTTGATCTATAATTTTTACTAAATCTAGCGCACGTTGTTTAACGCGTTCTCTCTCTCCACGTGATTCATAAAATCTATCTAAACATTCATGAATTGTATCAAATGCCATATAATTATTTCCATAAGTATGTAATGGCATGAAATAGAAGATTTCTTTATTTGTTGAATCATCACTATAAATTACAGGTTTAGGCGTTTGATCTACCTCGTTCATTACTTCATCAAAAGATTCTACTAACGTTTCTTGATTCATAAATGGTCTTCGAGAAACAATTTCTTTTGTAATCAGTGGACTAAAACCTTCAAATTGTTGTAATAATTGTCGGTCTATTTTACCTGCATTATAATTGATATATTTATTTACATCGTCTACTTCAAATGGATTTAATTTTTTAACAGTAGGAGGATATTCATATTTGAAACCAGGCATAATTGTACGAGCAGTATTTGTATTAGGAGTATGATGTTTAAAGCCATCGATAATTTTACGTTCTCCATCTATTAAAATAATGTTACTATGTCGTCCCATAATTTCTAATACAATTGTTCGTTTTCTTAAATCTCCAATTTCATCTCTTGAATGTATATCAATCTCAACTAATCTATCATTTCCTATTTGAGTAATACTTTGTATAATTCCTCCATCTAAATGTTTTCGTAATACTCTTAAAAACATTGGAGGATCAAAAGGATTGTCATACTTTTCCGTTGTTAAATGAAAACGGCTAAAATTTGCATGTGTTGATAATAATAGTTGTTTGTTTTTTCTTTCACTACGAATTGTTAAGATAATCGTATCTGAACTTGGTTCAGCAATTTTATGAATTCGCCCAGAAACGAGCGATTGAATATCTTCAACAATCTTTCTTGTAAATAAGCCATCAAAAGCCATTTGCACTCACACCTTTATCAAAAGTCAATTTATTGTAACATGTAAGGGATTAAATGAGTATAATTCTGTTTAATCTTACAACCTCTCTAGCCATATATAATTGAAATATGGTAAGATATAAAAAACAAAATGATAATAAATTGTTAGTATTCATTAGGAAAGGTCGTTTGACATGAACATTGAAAAAGGGTTACTGATAGTGCTCTCTGGCCCATCTGGAGTTGGTAAAGGAACGGTACGTAAATCAATATTTGATGATCCTAGTACGGATTTTAAATATTCTATCTCTATGACTACTAGGAAAATGCGTCAAGGTGAGACAGATGGTGTAGATTATTTCTTTAAATCAAGAGAAGAATTCGAAGCTTTAATTGCTGATGACCAATTTATAGAGTATGCTGAGTATGTAGGTAATTATTATGGTACGCCTGTACAATACGTTAGAGATACAATGGATAACGGTTATGATGTATTTTTAGAAATCGAAGTTGAAGGTGCTAAACAAGTTAGGAAGAAATTTCCTGAAGCTTTATTTATTTTCTTAGCACCGCCGAGTTTAGAACACTTGAAAGAAAGGTTAGTTGGACGCGGTACTGAATCAGACGAAATCATCCAAAACCGTATTTTAGAAGCACGTAAAGAAGTAGAAATGATGAACCTTTACGATTATGTTGTTGTAAACGATGAAGTTGAATTAGCTAAAGAACGTATTCAATCAATCGTAGAAGCAGAACATTTAAAAAGAGAACGTGTTGAAGCGCGCTATAGAAAAATGATATTGGAGGCAAAAAAATAATGTTATATCCACCACAAAATGAATTAAAAGACAGTATTAATTCTAAATATTTAGTCGTTACGACTGCAGCTAAAAGAGCCCGAGAACTACAAGAACACCCTGATAGTTTATTATTAGATGAATATCGTTCATTAAAAAATGTAGGTCAAGCACTAGAAGAAATAGCAGCACATAAAGTATATGCTAAACTAGAAGACTAATTATCATTATCTAAAAAAGATCTTTTATGTATGGGAAATATAATCCCTTCATAAAAGGTCTTTTTATTTAAATGAAGGTAAGTAGTTTATATTCATGACAGTCTATTTTAAAGAATGTATAATAAATATAAAGATTTAGAATCGAATTTATCGGAGGATTACACAAATGAAGAATATACTTCTAGCTGTAACTGGTGGAATAGCTGCCTATAAAGCAATAGATTTAACGAGCAAATTAACTCAAAGTGGTTATACTGTACGTGTCATGTTAACAGAGAATGCACAACAGTTTGTTACACCATTAGCTTTTCAAGCAATTAGTCGTAACCATGTTTATACGGACACTTTTGATGAAAAAGATGTAAGTGAAATACAACATATCACGTTAGCAGATTGGGCAGATGCGGTTATTGTTGCACCTGCAACAGCAAATACGATTAGCAAGTTAGCAAATGGATTAGCTGATAATATTGTGACATCTACATTGCTTGCAACAACTGCTCCAGTATTTATTGCGCCAGCTATGAATGTACATATGCTAGAGCATCCATCAATAGTTAAGAATATGTCACAACTTAGAAATTATGGATATAAATTTATTGCACCAGGAGAAGGCTATTTAGCATGTGGTTATGTTGCAAAAGGTAGAATGGAAGAACCTATAACGATACTAACTATTATAGATGATTATTTTAAAGAACAATCAAATCCACAAACCTTTGCTCTCCAAGGCAAAAATGTACTCGTAACTGCTGGACCAACAGTAGAAAAAGTCGATGCAGTAAGATATTTTACAAATCGATCAAGTGGTAAGATGGGATATGCTTTAGCAGAAGCTGCTAGAAATTTAGGGGCAAATGTCATATTAGTAAGTGGTGAAACGAGTTTATCACAACCAAGTGGAGTAGAATTTATTCAAATATCTAGCGCTGAAGAAATGTTTCAGGCAGTTAAAGAACGAATGGATGATATGGATATGATTATTAAAGCAGCAGCTGTAGCTGATTATACTCCAGTTAAAACTGTAAATAATAAAATGAAAAAACAAGATGGTAATTTAGAGCTTACTTTTAAAAGAACGACAGATATTTTGAAATATTTAGGGGAACATAAGGATAAACAATATTTGGTTGGCTTTGCAGCTGAAACAGATAATGTGGAAACTTATGCTATGGGCAAACTGAAAAAGAAAAATGCTGATGTTATTGTTGCAAATCATGTAGCAAACCAAGAAATTGGATTTAGATCATCAGACAATGAAGTCGAAATGTTTTTTGCAAATGGAGATAGAGTACCTTTAGCTAAAGAATCAAAACAGAAAATAGCTTTTAAAATATTAAATGAAATCACTAGTAGGTGGGAAGATTGATCGCAAATGTTGTAGTGGATATTCCAGCTAAAAACGTCGACAAAATTTTTGATTATATTATACCTCAAGATATAGAGGATATTGTTAAAGTCGGTGTTAGAGTTGAAGTGCCTTTTGGTTCAAGGAAAATTCAAGGCTTTGTTATTGGTATTAGTGAAAAATTATCAAGTGATATAGACGAGTCTAAATTAAAGTCTTTAATTAGAGTTAAAGACTTTAAACCAGAATTAACTTCTGAATTAATCAAACTAAGTGAGTGGATGTCTAATTTTCATTTAGTTAAACGAATTTCAGCATTAGAAATCATGTTGCCTAGTGCTATTAAAGCTAAATATCAAAAAGTATATATCATAAAAGATCCGGATGCTATTCCTGCACAATATTTAAATCATTTTAATAAAGAAGGTATGTTAACTTTTGATCAAGCTCAAACACTACAAATCGTAGCAGAATTAGAAAGCTATGCAAAAACAGAAGCCTTAACTAAAGATACGATTGTAGGGCAACAATTAACGAGAAAGTACGCAACGTGTGTAAGAATTATACCGACAGATAGACTGGATGAAATTATCGAATCTTTACGTACGAGAGAAAAACAATTAGATATCCTTAATTATTTAATAGAACATAGACATGAAGATGTATTGTTAAAAACATTAAAAGAAGAAGGGTTTTCTAATTCTAGTATTAATACTTTAGTTAAAAATCAAGTTCTAGAAAAATACGAAGCCATTGTAAATAGAGACCCTTATGAGCATAGAATTTTTGAAAAAGAACACAATAAAGCTTTAACAGAAGCGCAACAAGAAGCTTTTACTCAAATTGATGAAGCGGTTAAAGCAAATGAATCTAAGACATTTTTATTACATGGTGTAACAGGCTCAGGTAAAACAGAAGTTTATTTACAAACAATTGAGAATGTCTTAAAAAAAGGCGAGCAAGCTATCATGCTCGTACCTGAAATTGCTTTAACACCACAGATGGTCAATCGTTTTAAAGCAAGATTTGGTGATGAAGTTGCAGTACTGCACTCAGGACTATCAAAAGGTGAAAAGTATGATGAATGGCAAAAAATCAGAGATGGTAAAGCGAGTGTTTCAGTAGGAGCAAGATCTAGTGTGTTTGCACCTTTTGAAAAGCTTGGCCTCATTATTATTGATGAAGAACACGAATCAACGTACAAACAAGAAGACTATCCGAGGTACCATGCAAGAGAAATTGCTATATGGAGAAGTGAATATCACCATTGTCCAGTAGTATTAGGATCAGCAACACCAAGTTTAGAAACATTTGCTCGAGCAGAAAAAAATGTATATCAATATTTAGGATTACCTGATCGAGTTAATCAACAGAAGATGCCAGAAATTGAATTAATCGATATGAGAGAAGAATTACAAGAAGGAAATAGATCTATGTTCTCTCATCATTTAACAGAAGCCATTCAAGAAAGAATAGATAAAGGTGAACAAATTGTACTTTTCTTAAATAGAAGAGGACATTCATCTTTCGTGTTATGTAGAGATTGTGGACACGTACCACAATGTCCCAACTGTGATATTTCGCTTACATATCATAAAACACATGATGACTTAAAATGTCACTACTGTGGTTATAGTGAACCTATGCCACAAAAATGCCCAAGTTGTGAAAGCGAACATATTAGACAAATGGGTGTCGGAACTCAAAAAGTAGAAGAAATTATATATGAAACATTTGATCGCGCTAAAGTGATTAGAATGGACGTAGATACAACGTCTAAAAAAGGTGCACATGAAAGATTGTTAACAGCTTTTGGTAATCAAGAAGCAAATATTTTATTAGGCACTCAAATGATTGCTAAAGGATTAGATTTTGAAAATATTACATTAGTAGGCGTATTAAACGCTGATACTATGCTCAATTTACCAGACTTTAGATCAAGTGAGAAGACATTCCAATTACTCACACAAGTAGCAGGTAGAGCAGGTAGGCATAAGAAACAAGGAGAAGTAATGATTCAAACATATAATCCTGATCATTACGCTATATTAGATGTAACAAAGAATGACTACTTGTCATTTTATCAAAAAGAAATGAAATTTAGACAAGTCGGTAAATATCCACCTTATTACTATCTAGTGAATTTAACAATCAGTCATGTCGATAAGAGGAAAGTGTTGCAAGCATCCAAACATATCCATGGCATACTTGTACAACACGTAACAACACAGTCCTTCATATTAGGACCATCACCAAGTCCATTGTCACGAATAAACAACCAACATAGATTCCAAATACTCATAAAGTTCAAGAATGAACCAGACTTGTTAACAGCTTTGAAATATCTAGATGATTATTACCATGAACAATATATGAAAGACAAACTCTCATTAGAAATAGATATTAATCCGCAAATGATGATGTAAGTAGAAAACCCGTGAAAATTCGAGGATTTTCACGGGTTTTCTTAATTTTAAGGATAAAAAAGTATTTAGTACGTGTTTTATAAAAGCAATATGAGTAGAAATTGCTGATAAGAATGGTGTTAAAAGCAATTTGAGTAGAAATTGCTGATAAGAGTGGCGTTAGAAGCAATTTGAGTAGAAATTGCTGATAAGAATGGCGTTAGAAGCAATTTGAGTAGAAATTGCTGATAAGAATGGAGTTAGAAGCAAATTGAGAAGAAACTGCTGATAAGAGTGGTGTTAAAAGCAATTTGAGAAGAAACTGCTGATAAAGATATATCTATTTACTATCTAAAAAGAATTTTCTGTTTCTCCGTGTTAATGATAAAAAGTATTTCTTACAAACGCGTTCAATAGTATACTTTTTCACTGGATAACACCATGCTATAGCTTCTTCAAAAGTAAAACTGTCTCTCTTTATAATATAAAGCTCTTTTAAATTAAAGAATACTATATCTTCACATTTAATTTCCGACTTACAATATGAGCAACAATAAAGTGTTTTGTTATCTAATATTTTTATAGTATGCATTTTTCTACAGTTGGGGCATTTTATACCGGCATACTTTAAATCATATTTTGTCGTAATGTCTTTTTGATAATAAGTGGAGTGTTTCGATTCATTTTCTAGAAGTAAATTCAATATTTGATGGTTATCATTTGGAAGTTGTGGTGATAGTATTTTTGAGATTTTATCTAATTCATGTGGAAGTATTATATTTTGATTTTTTGGCCATGTTCCTAAAGGGATTAAATGAGGATTAGTAAATACGATGTAAGATTCAATATCTAAAAATATTCCACATCTATGAAGTAATTTTTGAAGCTCATGCTTTATATTACGGACTTGGATTATAGGAGATTTGGTTATAATTCCATAATTATTTTTCAAAGTATCATGTTCAAAGTACCATTCGTCTTTATAATGTTTAACTTCAAAAACAACAAACTTATTACTAGTAGCAACTAGAAAATCTATTTGAACATGATTAGTAGAACCAAATTCGAATGAGTGAATATAATAAATATTATTGAGAGAATTTAACATAGCAGTAAAATATTTCTCACCCTCCTCTCCATTATGATAAGTAATTAAAAAATTTCTTTCCTCTTTACTTAATAAAGTTCTTCCTTCCAGTGCAGTTACGTATTTAATATAATCGTTAGCTTTCATATGACTATCCTTTCTATATTGTTATAAAAAAAGTAGATTTACTTATAATTAGATTGTATAATATTATATAATTAACATCTACAATAAAATTCCATTTTTAATAAATAATAGGTATACATAGAAATCACCTTGAGACATAAAAATATGTTTAGGGATTAAAATCCAAATTCAAAGGTGTGAAGTGTTCGTATGTATAAGCAATTAATACTATCTTCTATTTTATGTTTCTAAACGTAGAACGAATGACTTGTTCGTCGGTCATCATTCAAGACCATTAGATGGTTTTACCTAATACAGGTGAAAGTGAAAATGGTATAATCCAATTTGCATTATTCTCACTTGTGATTTTATCTTTAGTTTGTGTGACAACTTTTTTAAAGAGAACTCAAAATTAAACAAATGTAATTAGCGATGGAGGATAAATATTCTCTGTCGCTTTTTATGTTGATTTACGTTATAATTATACGATGAGTTTTTAAAAAGGAGCGATAGAGATGGCTGTAAAACCACTTGTTACGGTACCAAATCCAATATTAAATAGAGAAGTTAAAGATGTTGTTACTTTCGATGAATCTTTAAAAGAATTGATTTCTAACTTAGAGGACACAATGTATGAAAATGATGGGGTAGGTATTGCTGCTCCTCAAATTGGTGTTGATCTTAAAGTTGCGATTGTTGATATGGAGCAAGAGGGTATTTTGCAGCTTATCAATCCAACAATTGTTTCTCAATCTGAAGAAACTGAAGCAGATGTAGAAGGTTGCTTGAGTGTTCCGGGTGTTTTTGGGGAAGTTAATAGAAGTAAAATGATTGTTGTTAATAGTAATGACTTGAATGGAAATAGTGTTGAATTAACGGCATACGATGATGTTGCTAGAATTATTTTACATGAGGTCGATCATTTATATGGTGAGTTGTTTACTGATAAAATGACGAGAGAAGTTAGTGAAGAAGAACTAGAGGAGATGTATAAGGATGAGTAAAATCGTATTCATGGGTACGCCAGATTTTTCTACAGGTATTTTAGAAATGCTTATTGAAGATAATGAAGTCATTGCTGTTGTTACTCAGCCAGATCGTCCTGTAGGTCGTAAGAAAGTACTAACGCCACCTCCAGTAAAAGAAGTAGCAATCAAACATAATATTCCTGTTTATCAACCTGAAAAATTAAATCATTCTTCTGAATTAGAAGAAATTATAAATTTAAAGCCTGATTTAATTGTGACTGCTGCTTTCGGGCAATTGTTACCAAAATCATTACTTGATGCACCGAAATATAAAGCAGTTAATGTACATGCTTCTCTATTGCCTAAATATAGAGGTGGAGCACCAATACATTATGCAGTGATGAATGGTGAAAAGAAAACGGGTGTCACAATTATGTATATGGCTGAAAAGCTAGATGCAGGTAATATCATTAGTCAAGATGAGATAATCATTAAAGAGAACGATACAGTAGGGGATGTTCATGATCAACTAGCAGTACTTGGTACAGAGTTATTGAAACGAACTTTACCTACTATTTTTAATGGAACGAACGAAAGTACACCTCAAGATGAATCTTTAGTAAGCTTTGCTTCTAATATTTCAAGAGAAGATGAAAGAATTGATTGGTCACAAGATGCTCAATCAATTCACAATCATATAAGAGGACTATCTCCATGGCCAGTTGCTTACACGACGATGAACGATAAGAATTTAAAACTTTGGAGAAGTGAAATTGTTGAAAATGTTAAAGGTGAACCTGGTGAAATTGCAGAAACGACAAAAGACTCTATAATTGTTGCAACTGGATCTGACAATGGTGTGGCTTTAACAGAAATACAATTAGCGGGTAAAAAACGCGTTAAAACACGTGATTACTTGAGCGGATTACAATCAAAAATTGATGGGACTAAACTAATATGATGAAAAACAATGTAAGATATGTTGCATTAACGATTCTAGACGATGTATTAACTGGAGAAGCATACAGTAATCTACAACTTAATGAAGCAATAAAAAATGAAGCAATTTCTAAAAAAGATGTAGGACTACTAACTGAACTAGTATACGGCACACTACAAAGAAAGCTTACTTTAGAATACTTAATAGAGCCATTTATTCAAACCAAGTTAAAAGGTTGGATGAAACGTTTATTAACAATGAGCGCATATCAGTTTGTGTATTTGGATAAAGTACCTGACCATGCAATAATTAACGAGGCAGTTAATATTGCAAAAGTACGAGGTGATTTGCATAATAGTAAAGCTATTAATGCAATTCTTAGAAACTTTATGTCATCTCCGCTAAGAACTTTAGATGAAATTAAACATGATGATAAACGATTATCTATTGAAGGAAGCGTACCACTTTGGTTAACTAAACATTGGATTACACATTTTGGTTATGAGAAGACAAGAGAAATGTGTTTATTAAGTTTAACGCCTCCAAACACTACTGTCAGAGTCAATACGACAAGAATATCGGTTGAAGATGCAGTTGAAAGATTACAAAGTAATGGTTATACTGTCGAAATAGATAAAGATATCGAAAGATGTTTACACATTAAAGGTGAACCAATCGTCAATGATCGATTATTTAAAGATGGGTTGTTATCTGTTCAAGATAAGAGTTCAATGTTCGTAGCAGAAATTTTAAATCCAAAAGAAAACAGTACTGTATTAGATACATGTAGTGCACCTGGCGGAAAGACTTGTCATATTGCAGAAATGATGAACCAAACTGGCCAAGTTGATGCATATGATATTCATCCCCATAAAATAGATTTAATTGATTTTAATGTCAAAAAATTAAGATTAGAAAATGTTACAACAGATGTTCATGATGCAACTAAACCATTTGATAAGACATATGATTATGTACTAGTTGATGCTCCTTGTAGTGGATTCGGTGTTATGAGAAGAAAGCCAGAAATTAAATATGATAAAACTGCTAAAGATGTAGAATCATTATGGCATTTACAATTAGAAATATTGGAAAATGCAAGTAAATCTCTAGCACCTGGTGGAGAGCTTGTTTACTCAACTTGTACGATTGAACAAATGGAAAATGAAAATGTTGTTTATTCATTTTTAAAAGCAAATCCAGAGTTTGAGTTTGCTCTATTTAATGATCCAAGAACCAATCAAGAAACAAAAACATTACAGTTATTACCGCAAGATTATAATTCAGACGGATTCTTTATTACTAAAATTAAGAGAAAGGAAAGATAATATGCCAGCGATACAGAAAAAGCGCAATAAATTTATGCCTAACTTCGAAAGACCTTCAATATACTCTTTACAGTTAGGAGAATTAGAAGATTGGTTGATTGATCAATCAGAACCGAAGTTTAGAGCTAAACAAATCTTTGATTGGTTATACGTTAAAAGAGTAGATGCTTTTAGTGAAATGACTAATTTATCAATAGAATTAAGAGAAAAATTAGTTCAATCATTTGAAATTACAACGTTAGAAGTAGCTGTTAAACAAGAAAGTAAAGACGGTACAATTAAATTCCTATTTGAATTACAAGATGGATATACGATTGAAACAGTTTTAATGAGACATGAATACGGAAACTCAGTATGTGTAACAACACAAGTAGGCTGTAGAATAGGTTGTACATTCTGTGCATCTTCTATAGGTGGGTTAAAACGTAATCTTGAAGCAGGAGAAATTGTGGCTCAAGTATTAACAGTTCAAAAAGCTTTAGATGAATCAGATGAACGTGTAAGCCAAGTTGTAATTATGGGAATTGGTGAACCATTTGAAAATTATGATGAAATGATGGGCTTCTTAAAAATTATTAATCATGATAAAGGCTTGAATATCGGTGCACGTCATATTACAGTATCTACATCAGGTATCATTCCTAAAATTTATGATTTCGCAGATGAATCTCTTCAAATTAATTTTGCGGTAAGTTTACACGCTGCAGATAATGAAACACGTTCAAGATTAATGCCAATAAACAGAGCTTATGATTTAGATAAATTAATGGAAGCTATAGAATATTATGTTAGTAAAACAAACAGAAGAATCACTTTTGAATATGGCTTATTTGGTGGCGTAAATGACCAAGTACATCATGCAAAAGCTTTAGCAAAATTAATCAAAAATTTAAATTGTCATGTTAACTTAATTCCAGTAAATCATGTACCTGAACGTGATTATGTTAAGACTTCAAAAGAAGATATCTTTAAATTTGAAAAAGAATTAAAAAGAAATGGCATAAATGCTACAATTAGACGTAATCAAGGTGCAGATATCGATGCTGCATGTGGTCAACTAAGAGCAAAAGAGCGAAAAGAAGAAACGAGGTAAGAAATCATGGAAGCACGTTTTTTTACAGATGTCGGTCAATTTCGAGAACAAAATGAAGATGCAGGTGGTATCTACACGAACCAAACTGGGCAAGTCCTATTAGTGATTTGTGATGGAATGGGTGGACATGCTGCAGGTGAAGTTGCAAGTCAATTTGTGAATGATTCACTAAAGGATAGATTCGAAGAAGAAAATTATATTGAATATGATCATGCTGAAGATTGGTTGAAATCCAATCTTGCAGATATTAATAGACAATTATATAACGAGTCTATGAACAACGAAGAATTTAGAGGCATGGGTACAACTTGTGTTTGTATAATTGTATATGAAAAAGATATCGTTGTTGCTAATATAGGTGATTCACGTGCTTACCTGATTAACAGTCGTGAAATGATGCAATTAACAAATGATCATACATTTGTTAATCATCTTGTTACGATTGGAGAAATATCTAAAGAAGAGGCTTTTACACATCCTCAAAGAAATATAATAACGAAAGTAATGGGTACAGATAAACGAGTTAAGCCAGATGTTTTTTACTATAACACTAAATATTATGACTATCTTTTATTAAATTCTGATGGTTTAACTGATTATTTACGTGAAGATGATGTACAACAAATTATTATGACTCATAAAGGTTCAACGGAAGATATAGGTGAAACACTTATAGAAGAAACCATTGAAGCTGAAGGTAAAGATAATATTTCTTTAGTATTATACCCATTTGAAGGTGGGAAAATATGATAGGTCGCATAATCGCCGGTCGCTATGAATTTGTGAAATATCTAGGTGGCGGTGGCATGAGTAATGTTTATTTAGCAAAAGATAACATCTTAAACCGTGATGTAGCGGTTAAAGTCATCAATATACCGCCATATGAAAAAGAAAAAGCAGTTGAACGTTTTGAAAGAGAAGTTCAGAACACAACTATTTTGAGTCATAATAATATTGTGAATGTGTTGGACGTTGAAGAAGATGATAATTGTTATTACTTAGTTATGGAATATATAGATGGTCCTACATTAAAGGAGTATTTATGTAAAGAAGGTAAGTTATCTGCAGAAGAAGCGGTAGAAATGACGCTTCAAATATTAAAAGGCATTGCACATGCACATCATCATCGAATTATTCATAGAGATATAAAACCACAAAATATTTTAATGACTAAAAAGGGTACTTTAAAAATATTAGATTTCGGTATAGCTAGAGCTTTAAGTGAAACTGCATTGACTGAAACGAATCATGTAATGGGATCAGTTCAATATTTATCTCCTGAACAAGCTAAAGGTCAATCTACTGATGAATCATCTGATATATATTCAATTGGTATCGTATTATTTGAATTGTTAACAGGACATCCGCCATTTAATGGAGAAACACCTGTAAGTGTTGCAATTAAACATATTCAAGAAGAACTGCCTTTTGTTCGAAATGAACGACCATCAGTACCTCAAAGTTTAGAAAACGTTATAATGAAAGCAACACAAAAAGAAAAAGCTTTAAGGTATCGTGATACTAATGAAATGTATAATGATTTATTAACGGCTTTAGATGAAGAGCGTAAAGATGAAACACCAAGATACGAATCGAGTTCTGAAACAAAGACAATACCTGTCGTAAAAACTGATGACAATGGAGACCAAACCAAGACAGTTCCAGTTGCAGATACAGGTCACAGTACTTCAAACAGTGTAAATCAAGAAAATGAAAAACCTAAACATAAAAGAAACAAATGGTTAATTGTCTTTGTACCAATTCTTTTATTATGTATGCTAGTTGGAGCTATAGGATTTGCTTTAACGGCACCTAAATATGAAGACGTACCAAACTTACTAGGCAAATCTAGAGGTGAGGCAACTGCTTTATTAAATGAAAAAGGATTGCGTAAAGGAAAAATCACTGAAGACTATAGTAATAACTTCAAAGAAGGCGAAGTTATGAAAGTTACACCTAAAGTAGGTACGAAAGTAAAAGAAATGTCTAAAGTTGATTTAGTTATTTCAAAAGGTGTTAAGACATTTACAATAGAGGATTACGTCGGTAAATCAGCTGATAATACTAAAAAGCAATTAGAGAAGCAAGGCTTTGAATCTGTTCGAATAAAAGAAGAATATGACAAAGCTGAAAATGGTACAATTATTAACCAAAATGTTGAACCAGGTAGTAAAGTAGTGCCTAAAGACACGATGATTATATTAACAAAATCAATAGGTGTACAACAAGAATATGTTAAAGACTATACTGGTGAAGAGGTTGCGACAGCAACTTCTGAACTAGAATCATTAGGATTTAAAGTTGAAACTAATGAGGTTGACAGTGAAGAATCAAAAGATACTGTAGTTAAGCAGTCATTTAAAAATGGTCAACTACCTGTTGAATCCACGATATATCTTGATGTGTCAAAAGGCAAAGACTCTAACAAAGACAAATCTGATGATAAGCAAGGCGACAAATCTGATGATAAAGACAGTCTTAGAGACAAGACTTATACTCAATCTGTTTATATACCTTTTACAGGATCAGATAAGAATAAAGGTCAAAAAGTAGAAATTTTTGTAAAAGATAAAACTAATGATATAAAAGAAGTATCTGATTCATTTACTATTAAGAAAGATACAACGAAAAGTATTGATTTCACGATTCCTAAAGGTGAATCAGCTGAATATCGTGTAGAAGTAGACGGTAAAGAAATAGAAAGCAATACAATCGATTACGATGATTTTTAATTAATAATATAGCTATTTTCATAACTTGCCAATGTCTTGATATCATCCTTTTTAGACATGTTAGTTGTGGAAGTAGCTTTTTTTATAATTTTTTATATTTTTAATTGATTTAATAAGCGGTTATTAGTAAAATTTAGAAAATGAATCCGAGGTGAAAATATGCTTCCATATGTATCTTTGTATGAATATATGCACAAACAGGTTGAACATGCTATTCAAAATATTGATGAGAAGTATAATATCTATGACGAATATAAAAATATCGTTACTTCACCACAATTAACGGACCAAGTATTTATAGAAGTAATGAATAATTATTTCTTTGATATTGGTCTATTTAATACGAAAATAAAATCTTTAAAAGAACCTGAAAAACAAGTTGGCATTAAAGTTAGAGCAACTAAAGATTCGCTTGTAGTAACAGAAGTTATAAATGATATTCGCTTTGTATTAGGCGATGAAATTGTAACATTATCTGGAGATCCTATAGAATTTTGTAGGAAGCGATATAAACGTTTGTTAGGCGATGAACCTTATCATCGTGAAGAATGGGAACATATTTTGACGTTTCAAAGTGAAGTGGATGTAAAGAGAAGCAATCAGTATTATCATTTTGAATTGAAAAAGTATCAATTAAATGATGAGGCTTCGATCAATGTGTATATTAAAGAAAATACACCTATTGCAGAGTTTGTTGGTAATATTACGTTTGAACAAACTGTGGAAGCTTTATATCAATTATCCAAAATTAAACAGTCATCAAAGGATATAATATTTGATTTTAGGAAAGCAACTTTTGATAAATTAAGTATTGCAGAATTTCTTATTCCATATTTTTATGAAATTGGCAATCAAGAAACAATATTAACTAGTGACACACATATAGTGATTGACCGTGAACGACATAAATCGTTATATAAACAAAAAATAGAACGAATTTTTAAACAATGCGAAGAAATGAATGAACAAGCATTTTATCAAAATTTAATGGATCAACCTTCAGGTAACTGGGAATATTTTGATGACAATAAAATCGACTTTATTGGTTTAAGTCGTTTTGAAAAAATAACGATTTTAATTGATAAAGATACTGAAAATGCAGCTGAATGGTTAGTTTATAAAGTATCAAATTCGGGAATTGTTAATCTTGTAGGACGACCAACTAAAGGTAATTTGAAATTTTTTAATTTAGTAGATGAAGTTATAGACCAAAGATTTGTATTAACGTTTCCTGTCGAGAATGTGAACAATGAAATAAAAGATGAAGTTATATACCCGGAAATATTAATCGAATGGTCAAAAAGACACGCAATTGTAGATAAAGATATAAAATTTTCAATTGATAATAGTAGTTGATTGATTATTTTCCAAGAAAATGAAATAATATGTAAGTATATGAAATTTACAATAATTTTTAGGGGGCAATGATTTTATGGGTAAGCAAATACCAAAAGATCGAGGGCTTGATAGTACATTTAAAGTTTTAAAAGAAGGATATAATTATGTGCCTAGTAGACTTGAAAAATTTGATTCTAATATTTTCGAATTAAGAGCTTTAGGCGGAAGAAGAACAGTAGTAATTAGCGGTAAAGAAGCTGCAGAGCTTTTTTATAACAATGAGTTAATTGAAAGACAAGGAACATTACCTAAACGTGTTGTAAATACTTTATTCGGTAAAGGTGCTATACATACTACTGGTGGTAAAAAACATATAGACCGTAAAGCTCTATTTATGTCTTTAATGACTGAAGAGAACTTAGACTACTTAAGAGAACTTACACGTAGTACTTGGTTTATGAATACTGAACGTATGGAAAGAATGGATGAAGTAAATGTTTATAAAGAATCTATAGTCTTATTAACTAAAGTAGGATTTAGATGGGCTGGTATCATTGCTTCTCCAGAAGAAATTGAAAGCTGCGCGAAAGATATGGATACAATGATAGATTCATTTAAAAATATCGGTACAGCATTTAAAGGTTATAAAGAAGCTAAACAAGCTAGAGCTAGAGTTGAAACTTTCCTTGAAAATCAAATTATTGCGGTACGTGAAGGCAAATTAACGCCTCCACAAGGTACAGCTTTACATGAATTTAGTCATTGGGAAGATTTCGAAGGTAACTTAATGGATTCTAGATTATGTGCTATTGATTTAATGAACGTAGTACGTCCTCTAGTAGCGATTAACCGTTTCGTTAGCTTTGGTGTTAAAGCGTTACATGACTATCCAGGAGAAGCTGAAAAAGTCTTCAATAACGAAGATGACTATGCTTATAAATTTGTGCAAGAAGTAAGAAGATTCTATCCTTTCGTGCCATTCTTACCTGGTAAAGCGGCAGTTGATATTGAATTTGATGGATATACTATTGAAAAAGATACTTTCTTAATAATGGATATTTACGGAACATTGCATAAAGAAGGTTTATGGGAAAATCCTGAGAGATTCTATCCTAACCGTTTCAGTGATTGGGATGGTAGTCCGTTTGATTTAATTCCACAAGGTGGCGGAGATTATAATACAAATCACCGTTGTGCTGGTGAATGGATGACAATCATCATTATGGAAGAATCAATGAAATACTTCGCAAGAAATATTTCATATGATATGAAACAAGACCAAGATTTATCTGTGAAATTAAACAAATTACCTGGTCGAGTTGTAAGTGGAACAATTATTGAAAATGTAAATGCGTTAGTTAACCGTAACGTAGAATCTGTTTAATAACTTTACGCTATTTCAAATAGTTAAATGTAATTGGCTACCAACAAAAAATATAATTTGTTGGTAGTCTTTTTTTAAGTGAAGCGTTATATATTTGAGTTTTTTGTAATAAATACACAACATATTTGGTATCATTATAGGAAAGAGGTGATAACATGGTAACTTGTTTAGTAGTCGATGATGATCGATTTATATTAAATGATTTGAAAAGAGAAATAGAACGTGAAAATATAAATGTTGTAACTAGCCTCAGCGGAGAAGAAGCATTGGAAGTTGTTGAACATAAATATATAGACTTAGCTGTTGTAGATATTATGATGCCAGGTATGAATGGTTTTGAATTATGCCAAACGCTTAAAGAAAGTTTTGATATTCCAGTTATCATGTTAACTGCTAGAGATGAACTGAGTGATAAAGAAAATGCTTTCTTAGCCGGAACAGATGATTATGTCACTAAGCCATTTGAAATGAAAGAGCTTCTCTTTAGAATTAAGGCTGTTTTAAGAAGGTTTAAAATTAATTCTTCAAGTGAATTAAAAATAGGTAACACGCTTGTGAATTCTGTTGATATGGAAATAACAATTAACCAGAAATCAATGCTGCTACCTAAAAAAGAATTTGCACTTTTGGATTATTTAATGAGAAATAAAGATAAAGTATTGCAAAGAGATAAAATTATTGAGGTCGTATGGGGCATAGATTTTGAAGGTGATGAACGAACACTTGATGTCCATATAAAGCGATTAAGAAAAAGACTAGAAAAGTTGGAGAGCGATGTCTTGATAAAAACAGTGAGAGGCGTTGGTTACAAGGCGGTGCTTGAAGATGAAGTTTAAATCATTAGCACAGCGCATTACAATTTATACAATCGTAGTTATGGCAGTCAGTTCAATTTTAGGGTTTATTCTGACAAATATATACTATCACATAGATTTAAAAGAAAAGAATGACTATAAAGTTACAAAAACTTTAAAACAAGTTCAAAAGTATATTGATAAAGATAATGAATTGGATTTGAATGCATATTTACAACATTTAAGTGAACTGCATTATCAAGCTATTTTATACGATGATAAGATGGAAGCAACATATTATGGTGATCATTTTAGAAAATATAATTTAAATGTGAAAGCTGTTAAACAAGTATTGAGTAGTAACACGTATCATGGAATAAAAGAACGCCCATTTAATATTTTTATAACAGGGTTCTTTGACAATGAAACACGAAATACTGTTGGTGTGAAATTAGAGCATCAAGGAGCGGAATATGCTCTGTTTTTAAGACCAAGTGTCGGCTTAATGCTAGGTGAATTTAGAATATTTTTAGCGATTTTACTTGTGCTATTGGTCATTATTTCATTAGTGTTAGTGATGTTTTCAAGTCACTCACTTGCTACGCCAATCAGAAGATTAATGAAGACGACAGAGTCATTAGGTAAAGGTGATTTTGATGTGCAAATTAAAGTAACAAGAGACGATGAAATCGGAATTCTACAATATAGATTTATTGAAATGAGAGACGAGTTAAAACAACTTGAAACAATGCGCCAATCTTTTGTACAAAACGTATCTCACGAAATAAAATCCCCATTACAATCTATTCTAAGTTTGTTAAGAGAACTAGAATACGAAGAAGTTGAAAGTAAAAGAGTACAAATCATAGAGGATATATACGGTAGAGCATATCGCTTAAGTAATTTGACGAAACAACTATTATTATTATCTGAATTAGATAATAGCGAACACCTTTCATTTAATGAGACTGTTGAATTAAATAAAGTAATGAAAGAAGTCGTCAGAAATTTAAATTATTTATTAGACGAGAAAGAAGTATCTATAATTTTTGATATGGAAGAAATAGTAATTCAAGGTAATAATAAATTGTTATACCAAGCATTTTATAATATTTTAAATAATGCGATTAAATATTCTCCAGAATATAGCATGATTCAAATTAAAGTATTTCAACAAGATGACTTTATAACTGTAGCAATCATTGATGAAGGTTATGGAATGTCACAAGAACAATTAAGTCAGATTAAAGATAGATTTTATAAAGGGGATCAATCACATAATGTGCATGTTGATAGTAATGGTCTAGGTTTATCGATTGTTGATTCAATTGTTGAACATCATGATGCTCATATTTTCTTTAATAGTGAAGTTGATAAAGGTACTAAAGTTACAATTTTGTTCAAAAATAATGTGTGATGACTATAAAGTTATCCTCATTTGGTATAATAAAAATAAAGTGAGGCAGGTGTTATATTGAAAACTGGTCGTATAATAAAATCAATTAGTGGCGATTATTCAGTTCAAACTAGTGATGGCGTATATATTACAAAAGCTAGAGGTTTATTTCGAAAGAAGAAAATGTCTCCAGTAGTAGGAGATATAGTAGATTTTCAAGTTGAAAATAAGACTGGTGGTTATATTCATCATATCCATACAAGAGAAAATATTTTATTAAGACCACCTGTTTCTAATATAGACAGAGTCATTGTAGTGATTAGTGCGATTGAACCTGAATTTAGTCAACAATTGTTAGATAGATTTTTAGTAGTGGTACATTCATATCATATTACCCCTATAATATGCGTCACTAAAAAAGATTTAGCAAATAAAGTTGAAATTAGTAAAATAGAAGAAATATTAAAAAATTATGAAGAAGTCGGCTATGAAACACTATTTGTTGGTGAAGACGATGATTTAACACAATCTATTAAACCGTTAATCAAAGGTATAATTGTATTAAGTGGACAATCAGGTGTCGGTAAATCAACAATTATGAATCGTCTATTTAAAGATTTAAACTTGGAAACAAATAAAATATCAAAAGCACTTAATAGAGGTAAACATACGACAAGACATGTAGAATTGTATGAAATGGAAGATGGTTACTTAGCGGATACACCTGGCTTTAGTGCTTTAGATTTCTCTCATATAGAAAAAGAAGAGTTGGCTGACCTGTTTCCAGAATTTGAAGCGATCAAGTCAGAATGTAAATTTAGAAATTGTACACATATTAACGAACCAAAGTGTGCAGTAAAAGAACTTATCGAAGAAAAAGAATTTTATAAATTAAGATATAAGCACTATTTAACATTGTTTGAAGAAATTCAAAATAGAAAGGTAAGATATTAATGGTTAAAATAGCACCTTCACTTTTAGCATGTGATTTTGCAATATTGAAAGAAGAAGTAACGAGCGTTAAAGAATCTGGAGCAGAGATACTTCATTTTGATGTAATGGACGGTCAATTCGTACCAAATATTTCTATTGGATTACCAATCTTAGAATCATTGAGAAAAGTAACAGATATGACAATTGATACACATTTAATGATTGAAAATCCAGAACAAATGATCGATTTATTTTGTGAAGCAGGAAGTGATATGGTATCTGTACATTATGAAGCAACAAACCATATTCATAGAGCAATTCAACAAATTAAGTCACATAATAAATTAGCAGGTGTTGTTATTAACCCTGGTACACCTGTAGAACTATTATCTCAAATACTAGTTGATGTAGACTTCGTACTTATCATGACGGTAAACCCTGGTTTTGGTGGACAAGGATTTATTGAAAGTACATTAGATAAAATAACTTGGTTAAATCAATATAGAAAAGATAATAATTTAAACTATGAAATAGAAGTAGATGGTGGCATAAACGATCAAACAGGAAAATTATGTAAAGATCAAGGAGCAGATATTTTAGTTGCAGGATCTTATTATTTCAAACATGAAGACTATAAAGAACCAGTTCGTAAATTAAAGGGTGAATAATTTTGAAAGTGAATTTATTATGTAGTTTACGTAATGTAGATGAAAGTGTTTTTCTAGAACAACAATCTGACTGGATAGGTGTAGATAGAGGTACTTTAGAATTATTAAATCATCAAATAAAACCTATAGCAGCAGTTGGTGATTTTGACTCAGTCACAGAGAAAGAGTTAAATCAAATAAAAGAACAAATTGAAATTGACCCAGTAAAAAAGGAAAAAGATGATACAGATTTAGCATTAGCAGTTAATCTTGCAGTCGAATTAGGTTACTCTGAAATTAAGATATATGGAGCAACTGGTGGTCGCTTAGATCACTTTATGGGTGCAATTCAAATATTAACTAAACCAGAATTTTTAGCAGATGATATTAAAATATCTCTAATTGATCATCAAAATATAATTAATGTTTTGAAACCGGGGAATCATAGAATTTCACAAATTGAGGGTATGAAGTATATCTCTTTTGTACCTTTAACATCAAATATTCGTGTGAAATTAGAACAATTTAAATATGAATTACCATATACAACTTTAGAACAAGGTTCGACTTTGACTATTAGTAATGAGTTTAAAGAAGGGTTTGAACAGCCTAAAGTAACAGTTGAGCTTGGAAATATATTAGTGATTCAAAGTAAAGATAAATAAAAAAAGAGAACCTTCCACACAAAGGTTCTCTTTACTATATGTGACTTATATTCATTAAACGCGTGTAACTTTACCTGATTTAAGAGCACGAGCAGAAACCCATACACGTTTAGGTTTACCGTCAACTAAAATTCTAACTTTTTGTAAGTTAGCGTTCCAACGACGTTTGTTAGCATTTAATGCGTGAGAACGATTATTACCCGTTCTAGCTTTACGACCTGTTACGAAACATTCTTTAGCCATAAATATCCTCCTTTAATGAAATATAAATACACATTTATTTACGTTTACACACTTTAATAATATAACACGCAGGTATAATTTATTCAACGGATTTTTTACAAAAAACAGAAAAAATAATAACAAATTTCGGAAAAAGTGTTTTAAAGTTCGATTTATTTGTTATAATGATATCTTGTGAAAACGTTGTATAAAATAACGTGAATAAAATTATGAATTCTTGCGATTTGAGTATGTTATTAAGTATAATTAAACAGAACATATAAAAGTAAAGATAGTTATTTATAACTTAGATGTGTAGGAGGGACGTAATCATGACTTTAGAAATTACAAATGAGTATGGAAGTATCGATATTTCAAATGATGTTATCGCAACACTTGCTGGCGGAGCTGCAGTAGAATGTTATGGTATCGTAGGAATGGCAAGTAAACACCAAGTAAGAGATGGAATTGCTGAAATTCTAGGACGTGACAATTATGCCAAAGGTGTTATTGTATCTCAAAATGAAGGTGTACTTGATGTAGATATGTATATAATTGTGAGTTATGGTACGAAAATCTCAGAAATAGCAAACAATGTCCAATCTGCTGTTAAATATACTTTAGAACAATCATTAAATTTAAAAGTCAACGCAGTAAACATATATATCCAAGGTGTTAGAGTTATTAATGATGATGAGGAAGCATAGGGAGGCAATTAGAGTATGAAAAAGATTGACGGCAAATTGTTTGCTGACATGATCGTTCAAGGATCAGACAGTTTATCAAACAATGCAGACTTTGTAGATTCTTTAAACGTATTTCCAGTTCCAGATGGAGATACAGGTACAAATATGAATTTATCTATGTCATCTGGTGCTGCTGAGGTGAAATCTCAAGATAGCGCACATATCGGTGAAGTGGGTAAAGTATTTTCAAAAGGTTTATTAATGGGAGCAAGAGGTAACTCAGGTGTTATCTTATCTCAATTATTTAGAGGATTCTCAAAATCAATTGAGAATGAAAGTGAAATTGACGCTAAACAATTTGCTAAAGCTTTCCAGTCTGGTGTTAACACTGCTTATAAGGCTGTTATGAAGCCAGTAGAAGGAACTATTTTAACTGTAGCGAGAGTTGCAGGTGAAGCAGCTATGAATTCTTCAGAAACGACAGATGATATCATTACAATTATGGAAGCTGTAATTGAACAAGGACAAAAAGCGTTAGAAAATACACCCAATCAATTGCCTGTACTTAAAGAAGTCGGTGTCGTTGATAGTGGTGGACAAGGCTTGATGTTTGTATACGAAGGCTTCTTAGCAACTTTAAAAGGTGAAAAAATTGAACCTAATAAAGAAAAAGTTAATACTGATGAATTTATAAATGATGACCACGATTTTGGTGGTGTTATGAATACAGAAGACATCGTATTTGGTTATTGTACTGAAATTATGGTTCGCTTTGGAAAAGATAAAAAACCTTTCAATGAAGACCAATTTAGAGAAGATATGAGTCAATTTGGTGATTCTTTATTAGTGATTTCAGATGATGAAATCGTTAAAATTCATGTGCATTCAGAAACTCCGGGAGAAGTGCTTACATATGGCAGCCAGTACGGAGAACTTATCAAAATTAAAATCGAAAATATGCGTGAACAACATAGAGAAGTACTTAGAAAAAGTGCAGATAAGAAAATTAAGCAAGAACAGCAACAAGAAGCTGTAGACACAGCTATTATTACGATTTCTATGGGCGAAGGTATAACTAAGTTATTCAAATCACTTGGTGCTACACATGTAATAAGTGGTGGCCAAACAATGAATCCTTCAACAGAAGATATCGTAAAAGTTGTTAAACAATCTGGTTGTAAAAATGCAATCATATTACCAAATAATAAAAATATTATAATGGCAGCTGAGCAAGTAGGACATTTAGTTGATATTCCAGTAGCTGTTGTGACTTCAAAAACAGTTTCTCAAGGACTTTCAGCGATGTTAAACCTTAATTTAGAACAATCAATTGAAGAAAACAAAGCTCAAATGGAAGAAGCGATGAGTTTTGTTAAATCTGGATCTGTAACTTATGCTGTTAGAGATACAAATATTGATGGTATAACTATTAAAAAAGGCGAATACATGGGAATACATGAAAGCAGTATTAAAGTAAGTGATGCTGATCATCTTTCAGTTAGTAAGAAATTAATCGATGAAATGATTGATGAAGATAGTGAAATCCTTACAATTATAAAAGGTGAAGATGCTTCTGATGACGAAGTTGCTCAATTAGAATCATACATTGAAGAAAACTATGAAGACGTTGAAGTAGAAGTACATCAAGGTGATCAACCGATCTATTCATTCTTATTCTCAGTAGAATAATTTTGTTAAATAAAAAAACAACAATGTTAAACAAAAAGCATTGTTGTTTTTTATATTCTAAAACGCTTACAAAATGTATTAAAATTGTTATAATGATAAGGTGAAATTAAAAGAGAAGCGAGTGATTATTGATGAAATATAGAAGTGTCTTTGACATTATAGGTCCTGTCATGGTTGGACCATCTTCATCACATACTGCAGGAGCAGTTAGAATTGGTTTGATAGCTAGAGGGTTATTTGATGGGAAACCAGATCATATAGATATATATTTGTACGGGTCTTTTATGGAAACATATAAAGGTCATGGAACAGATGTTGCACTTGTTGGAGGTATTTTAGGTTATGATACTGATGACGACAGAATTAAAACGAGCTTAGAAGAAGCTGAACAACAAGGAATAGATGTTAACTTTATCGAAATGTTCGAGGAAAGATCGCATCCTAATACTGCAATAATAAGTATGAGAAATAAAGAAATGGAAATTTCAGTTGAAGGTATTTCTATTGGTGGCGGTAAAGTGGAAATCGTTGCAATAAATGGTTTCCAAATCGCGATCAGTGGGAATTATCCAGCATTATTAGTATTCCATAATGATACGTTTGGTACGATTGGAAAAGTTACAAATGTATTTGGTGATCATCAAATTAATGTTGGAAGTATGCAAGTTGCCCGTAAAGAAAAAGGTGAACTTGCTTTAATGACTTGTGAACTAGACGATGATATCCCAGAAGATGTATTAGGGAAAATAAAAGATATCGATGGTGTACAAACAGTGTCATTAATGGGGGAATAATAGAAGGAGGGTTATCATGTTCCAAAGTGTGAAAGAACTTATAGAAATTTGTGAACGAGAAAATAAAAAAATATACGAAGTCATGATTGAACAGGAAATGCGTGTTTCGAAGCTCTCCAAAGAAGAAATATATCAAAATATGGAACGCAATTTAGATACAATGGAAAAAGCGATAGAACGTGGGATTAATGGTGTATCATCTACAACTGGATTAACAGGCATGGATGCTGTATTATTACAAAAATATTTAGAAAGTGGTCAGTCACTTTCAGGTGATTTAATGATTGATGCTGTTAGCAAAGCAGTAGCTACAAATGAAGTTAATGCAGCAATGGGTAAAATTTGTGCAACACCTACAGCAGGTTCGGCAGGCGTCGCTCCTGGTGTGTTGTTTGCACTTAAAAAAAGATTGAATCCAACTAGAGAAGATATGATTCATTTCTTATTTACAACAGGTGCTTTTGGTTTTGTCGTTGCAAATAATGCATCTATTTCTGGCGCAGCAGGTGGATGTCAAGCAGAAGTTGGTTCTGCAGCTGCAATGAGTGCAGCCGCAACAGTGGAAATGGCTGGAGGTACACCTCAACAATCTGCAGAAGCATTTGCAATTAGTTTAAAAAATATGCTCGGACTTGTTTGTGACCCAGTTGCAGGATTAGTAGAAGTTCCTTGTGTTAAAAGAAATGCAGCAGGTGCATCAAATGCAGTAATTTCAGCTGATATGGCATTAGCAGGTGTGAAATCAAGAATACCTACTGATGAAGTAATAGAAGCTATGTATAAAATTGGGCAAACAATGCCATCAGCTCTACGTGAAACAGGACGTGGTGGATTGGCAGGTACGCCTACAGGTGAAAGATTAAAACAAGAAATATTTGGTAACTAGAATGGATATTTAGAGGCTATGACAAAACTTTATTGTCACAGTCTCTTTTTTGTTTATATATAAGGTTAATTGTTCTACACAATTGTTTGTAAAATGAATTCGATTGGTTAATCATAAATATTTGTTCTATAATTAGAGTATTAATTAATATAGGTGATAAAAATGAGAAAGCAACATCTGATATATACAGACCATACACTGCAAGAACTTAAAGGTGTTGGACCGAAAAGTCTTCAGCTGTTAAATGAATTAAATATTTATACTTTAGAAGACCTTGTACTGTATTTACCAACTCGTTATGAAGATGAATCAGTCATCAATTTAAATGAAGCTAATGATGGTGATGTTGTAACAGTTATAGGAGAAGTATATTCTAGTCCAACTGTTGCATTTTTTGGTAGAAATAAATCAAAATTAACATGCCATATGATGATAGATAATATAGCTGTAAAAGTAACATTCTTTAATCAACCATATTTGAAAAAAAGACTCATAATGGGTGAAACGGTAACGGTGAAGGGCAAATGGGAACAAAAGAAACAAGTTATAACAGGTCAAAAAGTTATGGCGGAAAAAGAAGATGGTGGCAATGCATTAACCCCTATATATAGATTGAAAGAGGGGCTTAAACAAAAGCAACTTAATAAATATATAGAGCAAGCATTAAGTCTAGTTGATATAGAAGAATGGTTATCTCCAGAATTAATGACAAAATATAAATTAATGTCATTAAAAGATGTCATACCTATATTACATAAACCTGTACAGTTTGAGCATTTAAAATTAGCTCGTCGTACATTTTCATTTAATGAGTTATTTCTATTTCAGCTCAAAATGAAGTGGTTAAGTAAATTGGAGAAAGAATCTAATAAAATTGAAGGACTCAATTATGACGTGAATGAAGTGAAATCATTTATTGAAACATTGCCTTTCGAACTAACAGATGCTCAAAAAAATAGCGTGAATGAAATTTTTAGAGATTTAAAAGCCCCTATTAAAATGCATCGATTATTACAAGGTGATGTAGGATCAGGTAAGACGGTTGTTGCAGCTATAGCAATATATGCTATGTATAATGCTGGTAAACAAAGTGCTTTAATGGTTCCAACAGCTATACTTGCTGAACAACATGCAATTAGCTTAGATGAATTGTTTGGTGGAAAGTTAAATGTAGCCTTATTAACAAGTTCAGTTAAAGGTAAAAAAAGAAAAATACTTTTAGAGAAGTTAGAAGCTGGAGAAATTGATATTTTAGTGGGTACACATGCATTAATACAAGATGATGTATCATTTAATGAAATAGGTTTAGTTATTATTGACGAACAACATCGCTTTGGTGTGAATCAAAGGAAAAAGTTAAGAGAAAAAGGTGCTGATACAAACGTGTTGTTTATGACTGCAACACCAATACCTAGAACTTTATCAATATCAGCATTTGGAGAAATGGACGTTACTTCAATCAAACAAATGCCTAAAGGTCGTAAAGAAATTATAACATCATGGGCTAAACATGATGAGATAGATAATGTGTTAAATAAACTCAATAGTGAAATCGTAAAGGGACGTCAAGCGTATGTTATATGTCCATTGATTGAAGAGAGTGAAGCACTTGATGTTCAAAATGTTGTAGCAATATATGAACAGTTGCAGTTAAGATTTGGTTCTGAAAAAGTAGGACTTGTTCATGGGAAAATGCATGCTGACGATAAAGATGAAATTATGAATAAATTTAGCAATAATGAAATAGCAATTTTAGTATCTACAACGGTTGTTGAAGTAGGTGTAAACGTCCCTAATGCAACATATATGGTCATTTATGATGCAGATCGATTTGGTTTATCTACACTACATCAATTACGAGGAAGAGTAGGTCGTAGTCATCACCAAAGTTATTGTACTTTAGTTGCATCTCCAAAAACTGAAAGTGGAGTAGAACGTATGCATATTATGACTGAATCAACTGATGGATTTTACTTATCTGAAAGAGACTTAGAAATGAGAGGTCCGGGTGATTTCTTTGGTGTAAAACAAAGTGGATTGCCAGACTTTAGAGTTGCAAATATTGTTGAAGATTATAGAATGTTGGAAGTCGCTAGAGATGAAGCGAGTGAATTAGTTCAGTCGGGTGAATTTTTTAAACCACAATATGATAAGTTAAGAATGCTTGTTCAAGAATCAATGGAAGAACAAAATTTTGATTGACATCAATAGATGGATTGTATAAATTATAATTACCATAATTTGAGAGTAGGTAAGATACATGAGGTGGGTTTTAAAAATTATAGGAATTTTATTAATCATTACAGCTATTTCAATATTTTTCTGGAATGATATTAGAACTTACTTTACGGAACGCGTTAATGATAAAGTGATTGAATCATATGAAAATCAAAATGATAAAGTTAAAGTGAATCCGATTGAATCGTGGATTACGAAGACTGAAACGAATAAACTCAAAGTTAATGATAATATGGTTGGCTATTTAAAAGTGCCATCTGCAGATATATCTGAGCCTATATTTAAAGGTCCAGCAACGGAACAGAATTTGAAAAATGGTCTGTCATTAGTTGATGAAAATGAACAACTTAATGAGCAAAATGTTGCAATAGCTGGTCATCGTGTCGAAGGGGCAGGTATTAGATTTAATAATTTAGATAGATCTAAAGTCGGAGATAGCGTTGAGCTCATTACAGTTAAAGGTACAAAAAAATACAAAATCAATAACATAAAAAATGTTAAACCTAGTCAAGTTGAAGTTTTGAATGAACACAAAGGTAAACCTAACCAATTAACATTAATTACTTGTGATACTTATAATCCTGAAACTTTATTATTTGAAGAGCGTATGATATATACTGCTGTAGAGGAAAAATCATCATAATTTATATTAAAAGAGTGAAAAATTAAATTTCACTCTTTTTTATTGTATTATTTGTTGAGTATATTGTTATACCCGTGTTAGTATAAATAAAGTAGGTCATGATAGCAGGTGCTAATTTTAGCTATAAGTACATAATAGAATGGATATGGATGAAATGAAATTATCGAAAGCAGATCGCCAGAAGGAATTAACAAATCGTTTGAAAGCAGAACCTTTCATAACTGACGAAACTTTAAGTGAATATTTTAAAGTAAGCATCCAAACTATTAGACTGGATAGAATGGAGCTAGGAATTCCTGAATTAAGACGACGTATTAAAGACGTAGCAACACAAAATCATGATGAAATTAAATCATTGCCCATTGAAGATGTAATAGGGGAAATTATTGATATTGAGCTGGATAAATCCGCTATATCAATTTTAGATATTAAAGAAGAACATGTGTTTACACGTAATAAAATTGCGAGAGGTCACTATTTATTTGCTCAAGCAAATTCGTTATGTGTAGCTTTAATCAATGACGAATTAGCATTAACTACTAAGAGTAATGTTCAATTCAAAAAATCAGTAAATTTAAAAGATAGAGTAATCGCTAAAGCTACTGTTATTAGTAAATCTAAACATATAGCTAAAGTTGAAGTAACAAGTACTGTTCATGGGGAACTTGTTTTCCAAGGACAATTTGAAATGTATTATTCGAACGAGGGTGAAAATAATGGTTAAAATTGCGATAGATATGATGGGTGGAGACGAAGCACCAGGTATCGTAATAGAATCGGTAAAAACAGCAATTCATGACTTTCCAGACTTAGAAATTTTATTGTATGGAGATGAAAAACAATATAACTATCAACATGAACGTATAACTTTTCAACATACAGATGAAGTGATAACTATGGATGATGAACCTGTAAGATCTATAAAGAAAAAGAAAAATTCATCTATGGTTTTGATGGCTAATGCTGTTAAAGAAGGGAAAGCAGAAGCGTGTGTATCAGCTGGTAATACGGGTGCGTTGATGAGTAGTGGATTATTTATTGTAGGTAGAATTAAAGGTATAGAAAGACCAGCGTTAGTAGCTACATTTCCTACAGTAACGGGAAAAGGATTTGTATTTTTAGATATCGGTGCAAACTCAGATGCTAAACCTGAACACCTAGTTCAATATGCAAAAATGGGTGAGATATATGCAAAACAAGTTAGAAAAATCGATAATCCTTCACTTGCCTTACTAAATATAGGTACTGAAGAATCTAAAGGTAATGCTGTAACTAAAAAAACATATCAATTATTAAAAGAAGAAAAATTTGATAATTTTATTGGTAATGTTGAGTCAAAATCTTTACTTTTAGATGCATGTGATGTTGTTGTGTCAGATGGATATAACGGGAATTTGGTATTAAAAACAATAGAAGGTACAGCAACTGGTATATTTAAAATGTTAAAAGAGGCAATGACTGCATCAACTAAAAATAAACTAGCTGCACTTACCTTGAAAAAAGATTTTAAAAAAATTAATGATAAAATGGACTATGCCGAATATGGTGGTTCCGTTCTATTAGGACTGAATGGTATCGTCGTAAAAGCACATGGATCATCAAACGAACGAGCTTTTTATAATGCGATTAAACAAGCTAAACTAGCTGCAGATACTAAAATAGTAGATAAAATGAAGAAAGCAGTAGGTGAAATAAATGAGTAAAGTTGCCATTATGTTTCCAGGTCAAGGCTCTCAAAAAGTAGGGATGGCCGAGGATTTATATCAAAAAGAAATTAATTCAACATCCATTTTAGATAGAGCAAATGAATCATTATCTTTTGATTTGCTTGAAATAATGTTTAAAGATCCAGAAGAAATTTTAGGTTTAACAGAATATACTCAACCAGCTTTATTAACACATAGTTCAGCACTAATGAACGCGTTGGAAAATTTAAATTATGACTTTGCTTTAGGACATAGTTTAGGGGAATATTCAGCATTAGTATCAGAAGGTGTATTAAAATTTGAAGATGCAGTTCAAATTGTACATAAACGTGGTACATTAATGTCTGAAGCTTTTCCACAAGGCGTAGGTTCTATGGCTGCAGTCTTAGGACTAAATATTGATGAAGTAAGAGCTATATGTGAGCAATTATCTACAGAAGATAAATTAATTGAACCTGCAAATATTAATTGCCCTGGTCAAATTGTCGTATCTGGACATTCAGAATTAATAGATAAATTAGTCTCAGAAGGTAAATCACATGGAGCAAAGCGTGTTATGCCATTGAAAGTTTCAGGGCCATTTCACTCTTCAATGATGAAAACAATTGCTGAAGATTTTGAAAATTATATTGACCAATTTGAATGGAAAGATGCGAAACATCCAATCGTTCAAAATGTTTATGCAAAACCTGAAACAGACCATAAAGTAATAAAAGAAAACATGGTGAAACAATTATTTTCACCAGTAGAATTCAGTCAATCTATCGAATATTTAATTGATCAAGGTGTAGATCATTTTATTGAAGTAGGTCCGAATAAAGTTTTATCTGGTTTAGTCAAAAAAATTAGCCGAGATGTTAAAATAACATCAATTCAAACTATTGATGATATTAAAGGATGGAATGAATAATGACAAAAACAGCAATCGTAACGGGTGCTTCTAGAGGTATTGGTAGAAAAATCGCACTAGAACTTGGTAAAGAAGGCTATAACGTAGTCGTAAACTATGCAGGAAACAAAGAAAAAGCTGAACAAGTTGTTTCTGAAATAAAAGAATTCGGTGTAGATGCATTTGCTATACAAGCTAACGTTAGTGAAATTGATGAAGTAAAAGCTATGATTAAAGAAACTACGAATCAATTTGGAACAATTGATGTATTAGTAAATAATGCAGGTATTACAAAAGATAATTTATTGATGAGAATGAAACAAGATGAATGGGATGACGTAATTAACACAAATTTAAAAGGCGTATTTAACTGTGTTCAAGCAGTTACAAGACCTATGTTAAAACAAAAGTCAGGCCGTATTATCAACCTTTCAAGTGTCGTTGGTGCTTTAGGTAATCCTGGTCAAGTAAACTATGTTGCTACTAAATCAGGTGTAGAAGGTATGACAAGAACCTTCGCAAGAGAATTAGCATCAAGAGGTATAACTTGTAACGCTGTAGCTCCAGGTTTTATCGTTTCAGATATGACAGATCAACTATCAGATGATTTAAAAGAACAAATGAAGTCACAAATACCATTAGCAAGATTTGGTGAAGATAGTGATATTGCGAATACTGTAGCGTTCCTTGCAAGCGATAAAGCAAGTTATATAACAGGTCAAACAATTCATGTTAATGGCGGAATGTACATGCAATAGGATTTATTATATAGTAATACATGGTAGTAAGAGAAATTGTATTTCTTATTATATAGAATAGACAATTATTTAAAGGAGGTGAATGGAATGGCAAGTTTCGATAAAGTTAAAGAAATTATTGTAGATCGTTTAGGCGTAGACGCTGAAAAAGTAACACCTGAAGCTTCATTTAAAGATGATTTAGGTGCTGATTCTTTAGATATCGCTGAATTAGTAATGGAATTAGAAGATGAATTTGATATGGAAATCCCTGATGAGGAAGCAGAAAAAATCAACACAGTTGGTGACGCTGTTAAATATATTGAATCATTAGAAAAATAATTCTAATTAAAAAAGAGCTTAGGGCATAAATGTCTTAAGCTCTTTTTTGTTTAAAAATGAATATTTGCAACGATTTTGTGAAGTGCTGACGCCTGAGGGAATAGTATGTGTGAGAGACTACAGGCTCGAGCCATACCCCTAGGCAAGCATGCTCGAACAAAATCGTAAGATTTTATAAAAAATAAATATTTCAGTTTTTACATTTTGTAAACAAGACTTAATATTTATAATATATCCAGTATACTTTATATATGTTAAAATGTTTTAATATTCCAAATAGGAATATTTAATACATAATGTTAAAGGGGATGTATGAAAATTAAGTCTAAATTATTGTTAGCGATCGCATTTACGAGTTTGACTGCACTGAATATGAATATGAATGCTGACGCTAAAGATGGCGGCGGTAGTGATACATCTAAAGACAAAACACCTAAGATACAGAACGTAGAAATTGAACATAGAGATTATGATAAAAAATCGAGTAAGGTCCAAAAAGAAGTTGCGAAATCTTCAACGGCTGCCATGAATTATATTTATTCATTAGAAGGTAAGGGCTGGGATTTTGATGGCTATTATGGGTGGCAATGCTTTGATCTTGTAAACTACTATTGGAATTATTTATATGGTCATGGTTTACACGGTGATTATGCAAAAGATATTCCTACTGCTAATAATTTTAGTGGTGAAGCTACAGTTTATAAGAATTCACCTTCATTTGTTGCAAAACCTGGAGATATTGTAGTATTTAATGGAGATTTTGGTTCTGGAGCAGGTCATACAGCAATTGTATTAAATGGTAATGCTGATGGAAACTTAATGCAATTCCAAAGTCTAGATCAAAATTGGTATGGTGGTGGAACTGATAAGACTGAGGTTGCTCAGCGAATTACACACGATTACGAAAGTGAAATGTGGTTTATCAGACCAAACTAATTAAATGTAAGTTAATTAATTCAAACTGTCGACAAAGTTTATATTTTGTTGGCAGTTTTTTTATGCATTCTATTAGATATATGTTTATATTCTTTCCTTTATTTGTAATATGTATATAGATTATGAACTGTTATTGTTCTTTATGATAATATTCTTTTTTTTTTATGAAATATAACGTAAAATAGATAGGAAACATAATGTTAAGGAGGAAAGGCATGTTTAAAAATAAATCACAAATCATAACCCAGTTTAAAGCCAGATTCGATGAGTTCATGAATGAAGTCGATATCGAATTTGGAAATTATGATATATATGTTCAAGCGTTCTCTCATTCTAGTTTTATTAATGATTTTAAACTTGATAAACTAAGTCATAATGAGCGATTAGAATTTTTAGGAGATGCGGTGTTAGAATTGACGGTGTCACAGTTTTTGTATAAGAAATTCCCATTACTTCCAGAGGGTAAGCTCACTAAACTGCGCGCATCAATTGTATGTGAACCATCACTTGTAACATTTGCAATGAGTTTGAATATGAATGAATTACTTTTATTAGGTAAAGGTGAAGAGAAAACGGGTGGACGTGAAAGACCTTCTCTTATAGCTGATGCTTTTGAATCGTTTATTGGTGCATTATATTTGGATAAAGGTCTTGATACTGTAGAAGTATTTTTAAATAAAGTTGTATATCCACATGTTATAGATGACAGTTATACGGCTAACAGAGACTACAAAACTGAATTACAAGAGTTTATGCATCGTCGCAATAAAGGTACGATTACTTATAATTTGTTAGATGAAAGTGGTCCAGCTCATCATAAGTTATTTACTTCAGAAGTATTGTTAAATGGTAATCCTTTAGAAACTGGACAAGGTAGAACGAAAAAAGAATCAGAGCAAAATGCAGCTAAAAAAGCGCTGAATAATGGTTAATAAGGGGTAGTTTATGGTTTATTTAAAATCAATAGATGCATATGGGTTTAAATCTTTTGCTGAACATACACATGTAGATTTTGATAATGGTGTAACAGCTATTGTTGGACCGAATGGTAGTGGGAAAAGTAACATTACGGACGCTATAAAATGGGTTCTAGGCGAACAATCTGCCAAAAGTTTACGTGGTTCTAAGATGGAAGATGTTATATTCAATGGGTCTAAGGAACGTAAGAAATGTCAATATGCAGAAGTTAAATTAACACTAGATAATCATTCTAGAAAATTAAATATAGATGAAGATACAATCACTGTTGAACGTAGACTATATAGAAATGGCGATAGTGAATATTATTTAAATAAGGAACGTACACGTTTGAAATCTGTTATAGATTTATTTTTAGATTCAGGTTTAGGTAAAGAAGCATTCAGTATAATATCACAAGGTAAAGTTGATGAAGTGTTAAATGCTAAACCAACTGATAGAAGATATTTAATAGAGGAAGCTGCCGGAGTCTTAAAATATAAGAAACGTAAGAAAGAAGCTACTCATAAATTAGATGAAACTGAACAAAACTTAAATCGAGTCGAAGATATTGTATTTGACTTAGAAGCGCGAGTTGAGCCTTTAAGAGAAGAAGCAGCAATTGCTGAAGAATATATTGCTTTGAAAGAAGAAATGAAAAAAAGCGATATTACAGTGACTGTATACGATATTGAAAGTTTAAATAAAGATTTTAAACAATTAGAACAAGATATTGAGCATTTTCAAAATCAAAAAGATCAAAAAACAAATGAACTAGATGCAATGACGTTTGAATTAAATGAAAAGAAAAAAGCAAGAGACAACATTTCTTATCAAATTCAAGAATCTAATAAGTCATTAGTAGAAGCTACAGAGTCATTAGAACGATTTACAGGTCAACTCGAAGTATTAAAAGAGCGCCAAAAAAATAGTGATGCAACTAATGAAAGACTAGAAGAAGAAAAGCATGCTTCACAAACGAGAATTAATAAAATTTCTGAACAAATCAAAGAAATTGATGATGAATTATCCACTTTTAAAAGTAAATATCAAGAGATGGTTCAAGTAATAAATCAACTAGAAAGTCAGCTTTCAAATCAAGAAGGTACATTTGAAGAAAGAATTGAACAGCTTAAAGATCGTTACTATCAACTTATGACTGAACAATCAGATATAAATAATGATATTCGATTTTTAGAGGATAAATTAACAACACATCAAGAAAAACAATCTAGATTAGATGGTCGTCAAAAAGAAGTATATGATTCACTTCAAAAAGTTTGGGAAGAAAAAGATTCTTTTACTCAGAAATTGAATGAAGTAGAAAATGAACTTAAAGAAACGACTGAAAAATATAAATCAGACCACGCACTATTGAAAAATAAAGAACAAGAATATAAAGATGCTGAGTCTAAACTGTATCAAGCTTATCGATATACAGAACAAATGAAGACACGTATTAATACTCTGAAAAGTATGCAAGATGAGTATTCTGGTTTTTATTCTGGAGTTAAACATGTTTTAAAAGAAAAATCTTTAAAAGGTATAGAAGGTGCAGTAGCAGAAATAATCGATACACCATCAAAATTAACTACTGCAATAGAAATAGCATTAGGAGCTTCACTTCAACATATTATTGTGCAAGAAGAAAAAGATGCTCGACTTGCAATAAAATATTTAAAAGATAAAAAGTTAGGCAGAGCAACATTTTTACCGATGAATGTTGTGAAAAAACGTTTTGTACCGCAAAATATTGTCGATCAAATAAGTGGAGATAATGGGTTTATAACAGTAGCATCTGAAGGTGTTCAATTTGATCCGAAATACCGCAATATTGTAGAACACTTACTTGGTAGCACAATCATTGCCAAAGACTTAGAAACTGCGAATCAAATCGCTAGAACAATTCAATTTAAGCATAGAATTGTTACCCTTGAAGGTGATGTTATTACACCTGGTGGCGCTATGACAGGTGGCGGTAAAGAGAAGAAAGCAAGTTTGCTATCTCAAAAAGATGAACTGAAAACGACTGAAGATAAATATCAAAACTTCATGCAACAAACTACGCAAATTGAATCAAAAGTAAAATCATTAAAAGCAGACATTCAGCAATTAGAAGAATCTCTTTCAACAACTCAAGAAAGAGGTACAGAACTTAGAGCAAGTGAACACGAAGTAACATTACAACTAGATGCAGTTTTAGCTAAAGAAAAACGTTTGAAAGAAGAAAATGAGACTTTTGAGTTTGAAAAAAATGATGGATATAATTTTGTAAAAGGGCAAGAAACATTACAAGAAAAGAAAAATAAACTTGTTACTATAAAAAATGAGTTAGAAAAAATTGATTTAAATATTAATCAACTCAATGCCTCTTTATCTAATAATAAAGACAGTGAAAAGACTATCCAAAATGAATTGAATGAAAAACGTTCAAACCTTGCAGTCGAAAAAGAACGTAACCGTTTGAAAGAACGAGATAAGAAAAGATTAAAAGAAGATTTAAATGAACAAGAACATACACTAAGTAAAATAAATGATCAATTAGAATTAATTAATTCTGATGAATATACAGGCAGTGGACAGTTTGAAAAAGTAGAAGGTCAAATTCAGCATTTTACTGTCTTAAAACAAGAAATTGAAACTAAAATGATGGATCAACAAGATAAGTATAAATTGATTCAAGAAGAAATTGGGAAAATAGAACAAGATACTCAAACATTACATCAAAATATTTCTGGTTTAGAAACCGGACTTCAAGATATGGTAAGTAAACATTCTAAAATTGATATTATGATAGAACATCAATTGTCACATCTGAATGAAACCTATCAACTTACATTTGAAAAAGCACAGTCACTTTATGAAATGCCAGAAGATATTTCAGAAGCTCGAAAAACTGTGAAATTAACTAAGATGTCTATAGATGAATTAGGTCATGTAAACATAAATGCTATTGATCAATTTAAAGAAGTGAATGAAAGATATACTTTCTTAAGCGATCAAAGAACTGATTTATTAGAAGCTAAAGAAACTTTAGAACAAGTTATTTTAGAAATGGATAGTGAAGTATCAACAAGATTTAAAGAAACATTTGATGAAGTTAATCATCATTTTGGCAATGTGTTTAAATCACTATTTAATGGTGGGAGAGCAGAATTGCAGCTTACTGATAAAGACATTCTAAATGCGGGAGTTGAAATTGTTGTGCAACCTCCTGGTAAAAATAGACAATATTTATCATTGTTAAGTGGTGGAGAACGAGCATTATCTGCTATCAGTTTGCTATTTGCGATATTGAAGTCGAGAACAGCTCCATTTGTTATACTTGATGAAGTAGAAGCAGCACTTGATGAACAAAATGTAATCAGATACGCTGAATACTTGGATAAATTAAAAGCAGAAACTCAATTTATCGTGATAACACATAGAAAAGGTACCATGTCTTACGCTGATAGTTTATATGGTGTGACTATGCAAGAAGCAGGCATTTCTAAACTTGTGAGTGTTAACTTAAAATCAATTAAAGAAGAAGAATTGGAGGCATTACAATCATGAGTTTTTTTAAAAGATTAAAAAGTAAATTTTCTCCTTCAGAAGAAACGAATAAAGAATTAGAGACTCAAGAAGAAAAACCAGTTCAAGACTTACCACCTGAATCCAATGAAAAAGAAAATCCTGAAGCGGTACAATTTGATGACGGACTTATGTCATTGGATGAATTTGAGGAATGGGAATCTGAACAACTTGGTGCGAAATTTAAACAAGGACTTGAAAAATCTAGAGAGAATTTCCAAAATAAACTAAATGATTTATTAGCAGTTTATAGAAAAGTAGACGAAGATTTCTTTGAAGCATTAGAAGAAATGTTAATTCAAGCTGATGTTGGTTTAAACACGGTTATGGAATTAGTAGATGAACTACGTATGGAAGCGAAACGTCAAAACATAACTGAAACATCTGAATTAAGAGAAGTTATCGTTGAAAAGATTGTGGATATATATGTACAAGATGATGAAGAAATTGATCGTATGAACATTGAAGATGACCGATTAAATGTTATATTAATGGTTGGTGTTAATGGCGTTGGAAAAACAACAACTATCGGTAAATTAGCACACCGTTATAAACAAGAAGGTAAAAAAGTAGTCTTAGCAGCTGGTGACACATTCCGTGCTGGAGCAATTGAACAATTGAAAGTATGGGGTGAAAGAGTTGGTGTTGAAGTAATAAGTCAAAAAGAAGGTTCTGACCCTGCAGCTGTTATGTATGATGCTGTAAATGCTGCAAAAAATAGAGGTGCAGATATTCTTATTTGTGATACTGCAGGAAGATTACAAAATAAAGCTAACTTAATGAATGAGTTACAAAAAGTTAGAAAAGTTATTGATCGTAACATTCCTGGTGCACCGCATGAAGTATTACTAGCTTTAGATGCTACAACTGGACAAAATGCATTGTCTCAAGCAAAATCATTCAAAGAAGTCACTCAAGTTACAGGTATCGTATTAACTAAACTTGACGGTACTGCAAAAGGTGGTATTGTATTAGCAATACGTAATGAATTACAAATCCCAGTTAAATATGTTGGATTAGGTGAAAAGTTAGACGATTTACAACCGTTTGATGCGGAAAGTTATGTATATGGACTATTCGCTGACATGATTGATTCAAATGAAGATATTGAAAATACTACTGAAGAAGTTGATCATAATGAAGGAAAGTAATGACCTCGTTAAAACGATGAGAATGAATTACTTATTTGATTTTTATCAAGGTTTATTAACAGAAAAACAACGTAATTATTTAGAATTGTATTATTTACAAGATTATGCTTTAAGTGAAATAGCAGAGACTTTTCATGTGAGTCGACAAGCTGTATATGATAATATAAAGCGAACAGATGAATTACTAGAAGAGTATGAAACTAAATTACAACTCTTTAACAAATTTAAAGAACGACAAACAATTATAGACGAATTAAAAAGATTGTCAGGAGATAATCAAGAACTTAAGCAAGCAATAGAACGCTTAGAAATTCTTGAATAGGAGGAGAAATTTATGGCATTTGAAGGGTTATCAGAAAGACTTCAAGCCACGATGCAACGCATCAAAGGTAAAGGTAAAGTTACAGAACAAGACATTAAAGCAATGATGCGTGAAGTACGATTAGCATTGTTAGAAGCGGATGTTAACTTTAAAGTTGTTAAATCTTTTGTTAACACAGTATCTGAACGCGCATTAGGTGCAGATGTAATGCAATCTTTAACACCAGGTCAACAAGTTATCAAAATTGTACAAGATGAATTAACTTCGTTGATGGGTGGAGAAAATAGTAAAATTAATATGAGCAGTAAACCACCAACTGTTGTTATGATGGTTGGTTTACAAGGTGCTGGTAAAACGACAACTGCAGGTAAGTTAGCATTGTTAATGAGAAAGCAATATAACAAAAAGCCATTGCTTGTAGCATGTGATGTTTATAGACCAGCTGCTATTCAACAATTACAAACTGTTGGTAAACAAATTGATATACCTGTCTATACAGAAGGTGATCAAGTTAGTCCAAAAGAAATTACAGAAAATGCTTTGAAATATGCAAGAGAAGAGCATTTAGATTTCGTAATCATTGATACAGCAGGTCGTTTGCACATTGATGAAGCGTTAATGAATGAACTTGTAGATGTTAAAGAAGTATCTACACCTGATGAAATTATGCTTGTAGTAGACTCCATGACAGGTCAAGACGCAGTAAATGTTGCTGAATCGTTTGATAAAACATTAGACGTTTCCGGAGTAACGTTAACGAAATTAGATGGTGATACACGTGGTGGTGCTGCGCTTTCAATTCGTTCCGTAACGAATAAACCAATTAAGTTTATCGGTATGAGTGAGAAACTTGATGGACTTGAGTTATTCCATCCAGAACGTATGGCATCTAGAATTTTAGGTATGGGTGATGTCTTAAGTTTAATTGAAAAAGCCCAAGAGGGTGTAGATGAAACGAAAGCTAAAGAATTAGAAAAGAAAATGAGAACTTCTTCATTTACTTTTGATGATTTCTTAGAACAATTGGAACAAGTAAAAGGATTAGGTTCAATAGATGATCTAATGAATATGATTCCTGGGGCAAACAAAATGAAAGGCATGAAGAATGCTAACATGGACCCTAAACAAATTGATAATGTACAAGCAATTATTCGTTCTATGACTTTAGAAGAAAGAAATAATCCAGAAATCTTAAACGTTTCTAGAAAGCGTCGTATAGCAAAAGGTTCTGGACGATCTTTACAAGAAGTTAATAGATTAATAAAACAATTTGGCGATATGAAGAAAATGATGAAACAATTTACAGGTAGTAATAAAAAAGGTAAAAAGGGCAAAAGAGCTAGTAATCCATTCCAAGGTATGAACTTACCGTTTTAATGTGATTACGATGAACGGTGTATGATTAACGACTTTAATAATCATCATCGTTCTTCTTTTTTAGTAAAATTCAAATTGGTAAAGAGAAAACACTTTACAAACTATTTATATCCTGTTATAGTATTTACTTGTAGAAGATAAATTATAAATGAGTAAGGAGTTTTTTAAACATGGCAGTTAAAATTCGTTTAACACGTAAGGGTTCAAAAAGAAACCCATTTTATCGTATAGTAGTAGCAGATGCACGTTCTCCACGTGATGGTCGTATTATCGAACCAATCGGTACTTACAATCCAGTTGCTAAACCTGAAGCAGAAATCAAAGTTAATGAAGAATTAGCTTTAAAATGGTTAGCTGATGGAGCAAAACCTACTGATACAGTTCGTGATATCTTATCAACTCAAGGTATCATGGAGAAATTCCATAATTCTAAACTTTCTAAGTAAAGCGTAGATTATATTGGAAAAATTAATACAAACAATTATAGTACCGCTCGTAGATTATCCGGAGAACATCAATATATCTAAAGATGAACAAGATTCTAGCATTACGTTCAATATAGACGTTCATGAAGAAGACATTGGCAGAATTATTGGTAAGAAGGGCAGAATGATTAAAGCCATTCGTACAATTGTGTCTGGTTCAATGAACGAGTATGGCAAGAAAGTGTTTGTAGAAGTTAATTAAGAGTGCCTATTCGGTGCTCTTTTTTATTGTTAATTAAGAAACAGTTGAGGAGGCTTGGCTCAATGAATGTTGAAATAGGTAAAATTGTAAATACACATGGCATTAAAGGTGAAGTTAAAATATTAACCGATTCAGATTTTACAGATGAACGTTTTAAAAAAGGTCAACTTATAAAAGTGAAAAATAAAAACGAAGGAATTCCTTTTACAATTGCATCACATAGAATACACAAGAACTTTCATTTATTAACATTTGAAGGTATTCATAATATTAATGATATTGAACATTTAAAAGGTTGCAAAATTTTTCAAGATCAAGAAAATGAATCGATTGAACTAGAAGAAAATGAATACTATTATTATCAAATTATAGGATGTACTGTGTTTGTTCAAGACGAAGCTTTAGGTAGAGTCGTTGATATTATGGAAACTGGTGCAAACGATGTATGGGTCGTTAAAGGTGATAAAGAATATTTAATACCTTATATTGAAGATGTTGTTAAATTAGTTGATGTTGATCGCAAAACAATTAAAATCGAACCATTAGAAGGTTTGTTAGATTAATGAAAATAGATTATTTAACTTTATTTCCAGAAATGTATGAAGGTGTGCTTAATCATTCCATAATGAAAAGAGCACAAGACAAAGAAATTGTTCAGTTTAACACTGTTAATTTTAGAGACTATGCAAATAATAAGCATTCACAAGTTGATGACTATCCTTATGGAGGCGGCCAAGGTATGGTGCTTAAGCCAGAGCCTATATTTAATGCCCTAGAAGCTTTGGATAAAACTGAAAAGACACGTGTTATTTTAATGTGTCCTCAAGGTGAACCATTTACTCAACAAAAAGCAGAGTCATTATCAGAAAGTGAGCATATCATCTTTATATGTGGTCATTACGAAGGTTATGATGAACGTATAAGAGAGCATTGTGTAACGGATGAAATCTCAATTGGCGATTATGTATTAACTGGTGGCGAGCTTGCAAGTATGACTATGACAGATGCTATTGTGAGGCTCATACCAGGAGTACTTGGCAATCAAGTTTCTCATGAAGATGATTCATTTTCATCTGGATTATTAGAGCATCCTCAGTATACAAGACCGGCAGATTATGAAGGATTAAAGGTTCCAGATGTATTGTTATCAGGTAATCATGCAAACATAGAAAATTGGAGACATCAACAATCCTTATTGAGAACACAACAGAGAAGACCAGATTTATTAGAGCAATATCCTTTAACTGAAAAAGATCAAAAATTCTTAAATAGCAATAAAAAATAGATTGAATCAAATTACCCGATGTGATATATTAATATAAGTGTGTGAGCACAATATCACTATGATCCGCTGCTAGCATTTAATTGAATTATATACATTGGGCAAGAACATAGTCAGAAGGAGAGAAAATAATGAGTAATCATAAGTTAATCGAAGCAGTAACTAAAGACCAATTACGTACGGACATTCCTACATTCCGTGCTGGTGACACTTTAACTGTACACGTACGTATCGTTGAAGGAAGTCGCGAACGTATCCAACTATTCGAAGGTGTAGTTATTAAACGTCGTGGTGGCGGTATTTCTGAAACGTTTACAGTTCGTAAAATTTCTTACGGTGTTGGTGTTGAACGTACATTCCCTGTACACACTCCAAAAATCGAGAAAATCGAAGTTAAACGTCGCGGTAAAGTACGTCGTGCGAAACTTTACTACTTACGTAGCTTACGTGGTAAAGCTGCTCGTATTAAAGAAATTAGATAAATTAAGACTTAGGTCATTGACCTTTGTACTTAAAGAAAAGAGCTTAGAATATATTATTCTAAGCTCTTTTTTGTGTAGAGAAAATGGGATTGTGAAGATAGGATTGATTGTGGAACTTGAAGGCATTGATTATAGGTCGTGTGCTAAGTGTGTGCTAACTGGCAGATTTCTGGATTGTGCACGTTAGATTGTTCTTAGTGGCAGAATTCTGGATTGTGATCATTAGACACTATTTCTTACGGACATTACTCGGAATAATGTCCCTAACAACACATCTTACGGACATTACTCGGAATTATGTCCCTAACAGCACCTCTTACGGACATTTCTCAGAATTATGTCCCTTATACAATGAAGATAGTGGGATAAAAATAAATTTTTTTTGAAAAATTGGATAAGATGTAATTTATAAGGCAGTTAATCGAAGAGATCGACCAAGTTGTAGATTAAGTCAGTAGTTAATCTAAGAGATCGGCCAAGTTGTAGATTAAGTCAGTAGTTAATAGAAGAGTTCAGCCAAGTTGTAGATTAAGTCAGTAGTTAATCGAAGAGATTGACCAAGTTGTAGATTAAGTCAGTAGTTAATCGAAGAGATCGACCAAGTTGTAGATTAATTCGGAAGTTAATCTAGGAGATTGGCTAAGTTGTAGATTAAATCGGAAGTTAATCTAAGAGATCGGCCAAGTTGTAGATTAAGTCGAAAGTTAATCGAAGACATCCTCAAAATCAACACCGCACAATGAAAGGCTGAGACAATTAATTTGTCTCAGCCTCTTCCAACGATTATTCATCTATGCTTTTATAATTTATACTTTTTTCTTAACCATACTAGCAATATCAGTCCTATCAACATTCCGCAAATACTCGTTTTGAAAAATGGTGTTTCATATGTTATTTTTACTTTTTTATCATTTTTATCGACTTTGATGTTAGACATTAAATAGTTCACTTTATTTATTTTAACTGGTTTTCCATCAATTGATGCTTTTAATCCTTTATTATAAATAATTGGCATAACGAGATTTCCTGAAGGATTTTTGTTTAAATCTATTTCATAATGTGTGTGTTTGTTATGAAATTTAATATTTTGAGATTGAGCATCTTTAGTAGCATTTTTTAATGTTGAATAATCTTCACCTTGTATGTTTTTTAAATTGAAATGATATGTTCCTTTTTTAAATTTTATATGAACGGTATTTGTTGATTTTATATTTGCTGTTGTAGTGTGATGTGGTCTAATATAACGATAGTTTAATCTATATCTAAATATTTTATTTTCATTAGTTGAAATATAATAGTTCATATCTCTAGGTTTTATTATTTTAGCGTCCATCATTAAATATAATGTTTTATATTTTTCAGCAGTATTTTTTGGTAAATCAATCGTTAAGCCACCACCATTTTTATTTACAGTTAAACGTTTACCATTATAACTTGCGTTATTGTATGAAATGTTTGCTGATTTAAGTAAGTCATTAGGTGGTTTAATTTGTTTGTTTGATTTTTTATCATTTGTAATTATGCCGTTTAACATGGCATGTTCTTTTTCTAAAGGACTGTCTAAATGTGTGTCATTATAAATGTTATTAACAACTCTTGCGCTAGGCAATTTTTCTGTATTTTCATATATGTGGAAATACTCATCTTGGTCTTTAAAGGAGTCAATTCTTTTTGAAAGTGCTGGATAATGTAAATTATCTTTTGCTTTAATAGTATAATCAACATTAAATAAACTGTTTAAGTTAGTTCTTTCAGAAAAGCTAGCGTAATAACTATTACTATTTCTTGGCATACTGACTAATAAATCTTTTTCATAAAATTTAAGTATTTCTGCGTCGTAAATGCTACTATAAAGTTTAGTCCCATTAAAATTATAATACATTGCTGAATTGATAGAAAGTGGTCTTAACATATCAATACGTCTTAAATCATCAATTTGATTTTCTTTTAGTTTTTGAATTTTTGAGGATGTTTGTTGTGAATATATATTTGATTTACTGACAGTTTTAATATTTGGTGTATACTTTTTAATAACTTTATCTTGGTAGTTTTGTATAAGCGTAAATTGGTATGCAATAAGTACACAGCAAATAGCTATATTCAAATATTTAAACGGATGTTTTATTTTAAATAATAATAGAACGAGCATTATTGGTATGAAAATGAGCCAACTATAAAAAGATTGTTGCCAAAATGCTGAAATAGTAATGAATAAAATAGGTGGTACAGATGCTAAAAGAAATTGTTTTACTGTGATCATTTGGATATGTTGAACAAGCATTGCAGTAAGGCCAGCTGTAGATAGAGCTAATGCATAAACCCATCTTCTTTCAGGCATTGAAAAGCCGTTGAAAAACGAATCAAAATAAGGTGAAAATGATCCAATTAAAGATAAAATGGTGAATGTCGCTAATAATTTAAAATAATATTTCTTATATAATGGTTTTAAAAATAAAGCTGTAATAGATAGGAATGAAATCGTAATATAAAATCCACCATATAGCATATTATATTGCTTTTTAAATGGAATAATTGCATCAACATGATTGTTAATCAAGCTTCTATCGTTATTGATATAAGATAGAACACCTTGTACAAAACCAAAATTGCCAATTAAAAAACCAATCGTAATACATAAAATGAGATACAATAATTTTTGTTTAACTGTCAAAATGTCTTCTTTATATTTAAAAATAATTCTATATATTGCATAACAAGCTAAAATAATAAATTCATAATATGTAAAGTAAAAATTAGACGTAATCGTTACCGCTACTGCAAGTGTAAGTATCGTAATTTTCTTTTGTCTAAAGAGTAGTTCAATACCTAATAAAGCGAGTGGTAGGTAGAACATAACATCGCTAAAGAACGACCAAGTGAATGTAAAATAATAATAAACTGTTGAGCAAGCGTAAAGTATGCTACCTATAAAGGCATAAATTTTACGTATGTTGTACTTTAAAAATAAGAAATAAGTTACAACTATGATACACGCACATTTAAAGATTGCTATGGCTATTTGATTTGCAATAACAATATAGACTAAGTGTTCGTAGTTTGCAAAAAATTGATATATTAATACAAAACAAATACTGATCCAAGCAAAAGGAGAAGTTGAATAATAATAACTTAAATTAGAAAAATAATCTCCACCAAGACCAAATCCAATGTCATAAAACATTGTAAATTGTTTAGCATGCTCTATTAGAAACATTTGAAAAGGTATCATTTGTTTTAAACCGTCGCCAACACTTGTATATAAATCACCAAAGTGTATAAATCTATAAATGGTTGGTATGTAATATAGGATTGAAATAATAACTGATAGAAGTAATATGTATAGGATGTGTTTAAATTTTTTTAACATAATTGGTACCTTTTATCCTTTTAATATGTTGTTGTATAATTAGTTAATTATTCCCAATTATATGGATTGTTAAACTTTAACAGTAATACATTATTGATAAAGAAAAGGGGCTGAGACTTTTAAATTGTCTCAACCCCTAAAATAATAAGTTGAATTATGGTTTTCGATTAATTTTTCTTGTGAATATTATGCTCAGTCCTATGAATAGGATTGAAATGATGATCATTGTTTTAAAATAGGGTGGCGTATATGATAATTCTATATGTTTATCTTGTTTATCGACATCAACAGCAGTCATAATATGGTTTACCTTTTGAACAGGTGTTTTCTCTCCATCAACTTTAGCTCTCATACCATTTCTATAAGGGATATTGATAACCGCCGTTCCTTTATGGTGTGCTTTTAAATGTATATCTATTTTGCCATTTTCTTCTAGATAAGTGTATTGTTTGCGCTTATCAGCTTGTTTCAATGCATTGTAATTCTCGCCATACAACCCTTGTAATTTTAAGTTATATTTGCCATTTGTTAATCCTATAAAAATTTTACCGTCTTTCGGTACTGGAATACGGTACAACAAATCATCTTGATTCATTCTATATTTAGAGTCTTCAAACAGACGATTATTTTCATAATCATTAATTTGAATTGTAAAATTGGATTGAGGTAATTTCCGTTCTAAATGCATCATTAAATACATGTCTTCGTACTTACTTGCTACTTTTTTAGGTATATTTATTGTTATACCATCACCGTTATTTGGAACTGTTAAAGTATTATTATTATAGTTAGCATCTCGTTCTGTAATTTTTGTTTGATTTAATAAATTTTGTGTCTTGTTTAATTGTGCATACTCTTTTGAAGAGTCAGAAGTAGCAACACCTTTAATCATGGCATGTTCTAAATCTAATGGATTACTTATCTGTTTCTTATCAAAATATTGATTTGTAACTTTAACAGCAGGTAACATTTCCTCATTTTCTAACATTTGATATTTGCCATCATCGCTTTTGATTTTAAAGTTTGCAGGTGTTTCTTTTTGATAACTCTTTTTCATAATGTATTTAGTAGACCATAAACTATATAGATTCGATCTGCCTTGCATATTGCTATAGCGACTTAAAGATTCGTCTTGTAAATTTACTTTTACATCGCTAAATAAATATTGATTTAATTGACCATCAAAAATACTTGAATATAAACTCATACCTTTAAAATGTTGATACATCGGCGTATTATCTTGAGTTAATACTCTCCATCCAATTCTTTCATCATCATCAGTTTGATTTTTTAATTTCGATATATGCTTACGTTGAAGGCCACTATCAAATGTGCTTGCTTGTATATAAAAATCATTTGCTCTTCTTTCGTGGTCATCATGATAGATTTGATTTTTACTATGCTCTTTTGATACAAGAAAAGATAATAACAAAATCAACAATGCATAAATTATAATTGGTAGCTTACGTGTTACATTTAAAGTTAAAACAAGCAAACCACTAATGAATAAAATCGGAACCATCCATATCCATATGACATAATCTTTAGTTATGAAATAACTTGCAAATATAACAACAAAAGTTGGTAAAGTAGTTAAAATATAATGTTTAAGTGGAATCGTTTTAAAATAATAAACATAAAAACCAATTAAACCACTAGAGAAAAATGTTAATAAGTAATGCCATCTTTTTTGTGGAGCAGAAAAACCATTAAATACACTATCGACGTATGGTATAAAGCTAAAGACGATTAACATTATCGTAAATATACTGAATAGACGATAAAAATAATGTTTATATAATTTAAATGTAAGTAATGCTTGTATCGTAATAAATAGTACAACGAATAAATAGTTGTCATAAAAAATATTGTCGTGCTTCGTAAAATCTGAAAGTAATGGTATTCTACCTTGATATACTTCTCTATTATTACCTATAAAACTATGAGCAGAATGGAAAAATACAAACAAACTACTACCTAAACCAAGAACACTGGCAATAATTAATAACGTTAATTGCTGGATTCTAGGAACAATATCATCTTTATGAGTGAATATAAATCGATATAAAAAGTAAATTAGTCCTGTTAATAACTGGTAGTATGCAAAGTAGAAATTATTAATAAAAGTAATTGCAACAACAATAATGACCAAACCTATTTTTTTATCTTTTAAAAATCTTTCAATACTTAGAATTAAAAGAGGTAAAAGCATAAATACATCGCTAAAAAATGGCCAGTAAACTGTAAATCTAAAATAAATAGGAGATACAGCAAATAAAAATGACACAACAATAGAGGATATGTGATTTAATCCAAGTTTTTTAAATAGTAGAAATGTAAAAGTCATGATTAAAAATGATTTTACGATAGATATAAATATTGCGTTTTGTGCCCAAAAAATCATTTGTTCAGTATTAAAATTAAAAATGAATGAGCCTAACCAAATCAAAATTACGTTTATTATAAATAAAATATTTGTAGAAAAATAATATGCAAAATCCATAAACATATCTCCACCGAGTCCTAAATCAGTTGAATAGAAGAATGAACCACTCGTCCAATGTTCATATAAATACATTTGAATAGGGAGCATTTGTTCAATGCCATCATTAGGACCTGTGAAGATAACACCATCTTTAAAATATCTGAAAAGCACATAACTATGACCTAATATTGCTAAAATAATGAATAGGAAAATATATTTAATTTTAACCTTGTTATTTATGTAATTTTTGAATTTGTTTACCATCTCATTCACCTATATCATTATTTAATTATTCATGTTTTTTTAAATTTGATTGTTCTATTATATATTTCGGTCTATCTTTTGTTTCGTAATATATACGACCAATATATTCTCCGATTACACCTAAACTAAATAATTGAAGTCCTCCTAAGAATAAAATAGCTGAAATTATTGTAAAATAACCAGGTTCTTCAATACCATGTAAGAGGATATTAATAAATGTTATAAAAATATATAACAGGCATATAAACATCGTAAAGCCACCGAAATAAAAGCATAATCGAAGCGGTTTATTATTAAAACTAATTATGCCATCTATAGCATAATCAATTAATTTAAATATGGAAAATTTTGAATAACCATCATTTCTTTCTTGATGGTCAAAAGTTATTGTTGTCTTACTAAAACCAACCCACTCAAATATTCCTTTTGAAAACCTATTATATTCAGTCATTTTTAAAATTGAATTTGCAACTTCTTTCGATATTAAACGAAAGTCGCCTTCACCACTTTTTAATTTAACATCAATCATATATTGAGATAGTTTATAAAATACTTTAGCAGGAATTTTTTTAATAAATGATTCATTTTTACGATTTCTTAAAGCGACGACTTGGCTAAAGCCTTCTTCGTGTAATTGAATCAATTTTGGAATTATTTCAGGAGGATGCTGCAAATCAGAATCCATAATAATAATGGCATCTCCATTAGAATGTTCCAATCCACAATACATAGCTGACTCTTTTCCAAAGTTATTAGAGAAAGAAACATATTTAACTCGCTCATCTTTTTCGGATAAAGATTTCAAGACTTGAAGAGAGTGATCAGTAGATCCATCATTAATAAATATTAATTCAAATTGATGTGACAAATTTAAAAAGACGTTCGAGACTTTTTCATGTAAAATAGAGATGTTAGTTTCCTCATTATAAAGAGGAACTATAATTGATAAGAACATAACAAACCTCCTATATAGATATGGTAAATATATCATATTTCATAAGTTTAAGATAAGAAAGGATAAATATAAATGACAATTCAATGGTTCCCTGGCCATATGGCTAAAGCACGTAGAGAAGTAACTGAACAATTAAAGATGGTAGATGTAGTTTTTGAGCTTGTAGATGCTCGAATACCGTTATCTTCTAGAAATCCAATGATTGATGATATCGTTAAGCAAAAACCGAGAGTTGTAATACTCAATAAAAAAGATATGTCTAAACAAAGTGAAACAGATAAATGGATGCAATATTTCAAGAATCAAGGATTTTATCCAGTACAAATTGATTCTAAACATGGTAAACATTTAGGTGAGCTTATGAAGGCTGCACAAGCTGCAACTAAAGAGAAATTTGATAGAGAAAAGAGTAAAGGACTTCGCCCAAGAGCGATTAGAGCCATGATTGTAGGGATTCCTAATGTTGGAAAATCAACCCTTATTAATAAATTAGCCAAAAAATCTATTGCTAAAACTGGAAATACGCCAGGTGTAACAAAAAAACAACAATGGATTAAAGTTGGAAAAGAATTAGAACTATTAGATACACCAGGTATTTTATGGCCGAAGTTTGAAGACCAAACGATAGGAAAAAAACTTAGTTTAACTGGTGCAATAAAAGATAGCATCGTTCATTTAGACGAAGTTGCGATATATGGATTGAACTTCTTAATTGATAATGATCCTGAAAAGCTAAAACAATTTTATCAAATAGAATTAAATGAAGAAGATGAAGTTGTAGATTTATTCGATCAAATTGGTAGAAGAAGAGGTATGTTGAAACGAGGAAATGAAATAGATTATGAATCAGTAACAGAATTGATTATTAGAGACTTAAGAAATGCTAAAATAGGCAACTATTGCTTCGATATTTATGAAGAAATGAAGGATGGACTTTATGAAACAAAAGAGCATTAAAGATATTACATCTGAGATTAATCTTTATGAATCAATTGATGAAATAAAAGGATCGATTTATTACGAAGATGAAAGAAAAGGGGTTCAAACCGCTTTTAAAAAAAGATTAAAACAATTAGAAAAAATAGAAAATCTTAATCTGAAATATATTAAAATGAATCAATATGAGAATCAAATATTAGCTGATAAAGAAGAAGCACTGATATGTGGAATAGACGAAGTAGGTCGAGGTCCATTAGCTGGTCCTGTTGTAGCAAGTGCAGTCATTTTAGAACGAGGCCATCATTATTTAGGTATTACAGATTCTAAAGCATTATCACAAAGTAAAAGAGTGTTTTTTGAACAAGAAATTTATAATAAAGCATTATCAGTAGGTATTGGAATAGCTACAGTTGAAGAAATCGATCAATTAAACATATATGAAGCTACTAAAGTTGCTATGCAAAGAGCGATTGACCAATTGGATTACAAGCCAGACCATTTATTGATAGATGCTATGAAGCTAGATAATGGTATTCCCCAAACATCAATTATTAAAGGTGATCTGAATAGTGTTTCTATCTCTGCAGCAAGTGTAATTGCAAAAGAGTACCGAGATAGATTGATGGTAAAGTTGAATTCAGAATATCCAGGATATGATTTTGATAAAAATAAAGGTTATGGTACTAAAGCTCATTTAGAAGGTATTGAAAATTACGGAATAACGCCTATTCATAGGAAATCTTTTGAGCCAATCAAATCAAAAGTGAAATATTAGTCTAACAATTCTTAAAAATAGACTCTCCTTGTTTACAATAACGCTTACATTTTCTATAATTGAGAAGTAAGCAAACATATTGTATGTAATAGGAGGATGGAGAATGAATATCCATGAGTATCAAGGTAAAGAGATTTTTCGCTCTATGGGCGTAGCTGTACCTAATGGTTCAGTGGCTTTTTCACCTGCTGAAGCAGTAGAAAAAGCAAAAGAATTAGATTCAAATGTTTATGTAGTTAAAGCACAAATCCATGCTGGTGGCCGTGGTAAAGCTGGCGGAGTTAAAATTGCTAAATCAATTGATGAAGTTCGTGAGTACGCCAAAGAATTATTAGGTAAAGTACTTGTTACACACCAAACAGGTCCAGAAGGCAAAGAAGTTAAACGTCTTTTAGTTGAAGAAGGATGCGATATTCAAAAAGAATATTACATTGGTTTTGTTATTGATAGAGCAACAGATAGAATTACTTTAATGGCTTCAGAAGAAGGCGGAACTGAAATTGAAGAAGTTGCAGCAGCAACTCCTGAAAAAATCTTCAAAGAAGTAATTGATCCTGTAACTGGATTAATGCCTTATCAAGCTAGAAGAATTGCATTTAATATTAACATCCCTAAAGAATCAGTGAATAAAGCTGTTAAATTAATGATGTCTTTATATAATGTGTTTGTAGAAAAAGACTGTTCAATTGTTGAAATTAACCCATTAGTTACAACTGGTGAAGGTGAAGTTTTAGCACTTGATGCAAAAGTAAACTTCGATGATAATGCTTTATTCAGACATAAAGATATCGTTGAAATGCGCGACTTAGAAGAAGAAGACGAGAAAGAAATCGAAGCTTCTAAATATGATTTATCATATATTGCTTTAGATGGAAATATTGGTTGTATGGTAAACGGAGCTGGTTTAGCTATGGCTACGATGGATACAATTAATCACTTCGGCGGTAATCCGGCTAACTTCCTTGACGTGGGGGGCGGCGCTACTAAAGAAAAAGTTACTGAAGCATTCAAAATCATTTTAGGTGATTCACAAGTAGAAGGTATATTTGTAAATATCTTCGGTGGAATTATGAAATGTGATGTTATTGCAGAAGGTATTGTAGCAGCTGTCAAAGAAGTTTCATTAGATATGCCTTTAGTTGTTAGACTAGAAGGTACTAATGTAGAACAAGGTAAACAAATCTTAAAAGAATCTGGTTTAGCAATCGAACCTGCATCAATCATGGCTGATGGTGCTCAAAAAATTGTTAAATTAGTTCAAGAACGATAAGAAAGGCGGAGAGTTACGTGAGTGTATACATCGATAAAAATACAAAAGTATTAGTTCAAGGTATTACTGGTGCAACAGCACTTTTCCATACGAAACAAATGCTAGATTATGGTACTCAAATCGTTGCTGGGGTAACACCTGGTAAAGGTGGCCAAGTAGTTGAAGGCGTACCAGTATTCAATACAATAGAAGAAGCAGTTGCAGAAACTGGTGCTACTGTATCAGTAATATATGTTCCAGCTCCATTTGCAGCAGATGCAATTGTTGAATGTGCAGACGCTGAATTAGATTTAGCGATTTGTATAACTGAACATATTCCAGTTATTGATATGATAAAAGTTAAGAGATATTTAGAAGGCAAAAAAACGCGTTTAGTAGGACCAAACTGTCCAGGTGTTATTACAGCTGACGAATGTAAAATTGGTATTATGCCAGGCTACATTCACAAAAAAGGTCATGTAGGAGTAGTATCACGTTCTGGTACTTTAACTTATGAAGCAGTTCATCAATTAACTCAAGCTGGTATCGGTCAAACGACAGCAGTAGGTATTGGTGGCGACCCTGTAAACGGTACAGACTTTATTGATGTATTAAAAGCATTCAATGAAGATGACGACACATATGCTGTTGTTATGATTGGTGAAATTGGTGGTACAGCAGAAGAAGAAGCTGCTGAATGGATCAAAGCTAATATGACTAAACCTGTTGTTGGTTTCATCGGTGGTCAAACAGCACCTCCAGGAAAACGTATGGGTCATGCTGGTGCGATTATTTCAGGCGGTAAAGGTACTGCATCTGAAAAAATCAAAACACTTAATGACTGTGGCGTAGATACTGCAGATACACCATCTGTTATTGCTGAAACATTAATCAACCGTATTAAAAAAGAAGACGGTTTATATGAAAAATGTTTAACAATCAAATAATTTAGTTTATAAGAATAAGTGCAGTGTTTTTACGAGTAGTAAACACTGTGCTTATTTGGTGTTTTAATTTTGAGAGGAAAGTGACAATTAATTTGTCTCTCTCCTCTTATTTTTTTATGGACTTAATTAAATTCATATAATATAATATATGTAAAATATTTACAAACTAGGAGTGAAAGATGAATTTTAACTCAGATTTTTTATATTACAATGCTTTACAATCAAGATTTGAAGCTAATAATAGCAACTATGAAATAATAAATAAGATACATGGTTATGAAGGTGAACGTATTGTTGATAACCATTTAAAACTTCATGGAGATATCGTTTATAAGCATAATCTTGAATTTATAGCTACGAATCCATTCCAAATTGACTTTTTAATAGTACATAATAATCAAATTAGTATTTTAGAAGTAAAACATTATTACGGGGACTTTGAATTTTTTGATCAATATATACAAAGTGCTCATCATAATCGTTATCCCTCACCGTTTATACAACTAAAAAAAGGAAAAATAAATCTCCAACAAATTCTTCTCGAAATAGATATTAATCTACCAATAAATGAATATTTAATATTCTCAAATTCAACATTTACAGCAAAATCTTCAATTCCAAAACGCTCACAAGTACTTTTGAAATCAGAATTTCATAAATTCCCAAAATTATTTCAATCAAAACAGATTACTAGGGACAAGTTGATTCTTAAGCAAATCATGCAAAAACAACAATTTTTTTCACATAAATTTAAACAGAGAATTAAACTTGATTTTTCACTTATAAAGAAAGGTATTAAATGTCCAAATTGCAAAAAGCTTTATACTATTTCAATTGAAAAAAATAAGAAGTATATGATATGCATACAATGCAAGAATACTTTCAAACGAAGGACGGTTTATTATTTCAACATAATGGAATTAGCAGTTATAAAAGGGGAAGAAGGGTTTACCTTACAAGAGGCAATTCAATCGTGTGAAGCAGAAAATGTATATTCAGTAAGGAGGATATGTAATGAGTTTTTAGAATGTGAAGGACAAAGATATAAGAGATATTATTTAAAAACATAGAAAGAAGTTAGAGGGAGAGTTGATAACGAGGAAGAAATAGTAAACAAGCACGTTAGAAATTCTAACGAGCAAGACTCACAAAATAAGCACGTTAGGGCACAAATTAAGGTTTTAAAAGTGAAGGATCACACAAAAAAGCTATAAAAATCAGCTCTAACGAGCAAGAAATAGTAAACAAGCACGTTAGAAATTCTAACGTGCAAGACTCATAAAACAAGCTCGTTAACACTTTCTTCTTCTAACAATTATTAAATTAACATTGTAAGGAGCATAACTATTATGAATAATTATCAACAAACGATTTTGAAACTAATTTATGCAGGTTACACGACAAATCATATTCATAAAATGCTTCGATATGATTCAACCTTAAGTTTTGTAGCTTATCGAAGTGAGTTTTCAAATTTTATTTATAAAAGTGGATTAAATTATAACAATATGTTAGAAATGTATACTAAATATGTGAGTAGCGATATTGATAAAATTCTCAAAGCAATGCATATAAGAAACATTAAATTATTATTTAGTGATGATGAAAATTATCCAAGGCTATTGAAAGAAATTTATGATTATCCTTTAGTTTTATTTGGCATCGGTGATATGTCAATATTGAATAATGAGAAGAAATTAGCTATAGTCGGTTCAAGGAAGGCTACAACTTATTCTGAACAAATATGTAATGCTATTATTCCAAAGCTAATAAATACAAAAATAGCAATTGTCTCTGGTATGGCTATGGGTGCAGATTATTTTGCGCACTTAAAAACAATTGAACATGGTGGTCAAACAATAGGTGTTGCTGCTTTTGGTTTAGATTATCATTATCCAAACGCTACAAAATATATAAATGAATTAATGAGAAAATATCATCTTGTTATATCTGAGTATTACCCGACTACAAAAGTTCAAAAGTGGCGTTTTCCAGAAAGGAATCGTCTTATAAGTGGATTGTCTCAAGGTGTACTTGTTACAGAAGCTGATGAACGTAGTGGATCTTTAATAACAATCGATTTAGCTTTGGAACAAAATCGAAATGTTTATTGTTGCCCGGGGACGATTTTTCAGACGTTAAGTAAGGGTGGTAATAACAGAATTAAAGAAGGTGCAAAGCTTGTACAAAATGCTCAAGATATTATAGAAGATTATTGTACATTTAGTGAACAAAAACTAATTTTATAAAATGTTTTAATTGACAAAGCTGAATTTATCAGTTTATCATTTACACTTGTAATCAATAGAAAAGCAAGGGGGACTTACTTTGGCAGAAAATCTTGTCATTGTTGAATCGCCTGCAAAAGCAAAAACCATTGAAAAATATTTAGGAAAAAAATATAAAGTCGTTGCATCTATGGGGCATGTAAGAGATTTACCTCGTAGTCAAATGGGCGTTGATGTTGAAAATAATTATGAACCTAGATATATAACTATTCGCGGTAAAGGACCAGTCGTCAAAGATTTAAAACGTTATGCTAAAAAAGCAAAGAACGTTTATCTTGCAAGTGACCCGGACCGTGAAGGCGAAGCGATTGCGTGGCATTTAGCACATATATTAGATATAGATAAAAATGAAAAATCAAGAGTAGTATTTAATGAAATTACAAAAGATGCAGTAAAAGATAGTTTTAAGCATCCTAGAGAAATCGAGCATGAATTAGTAGATGCTCAACAAGCACGTCGAATTTTAGATAGATTAGTTGGTTATAATATTTCTCCTGTTTTATGGAAAAAAGTTAAAAAAGGTTTATCAGCTGGTCGTGTACAATCTGTAGCATTAAGACTAGTTATAGATCGTGAAAATGAAATTAATAATTTCAAGCCTGAAGAGTATTGGACAATTGAAGGTTTATTTAAACATAAAACAAAATCATTTAGTGCGAAGTTTTTACATGAAAAAAGTAAACCAGTTAAATTAAAAACTGAAAATGATGTTAAAAAAATAACAACTCAATTAGATGGAGATAAATTCGAAGTCACTCAAGTAACTAAAAAAGAAAAACTGAGATATCCAGCTAAATCATTTACCACTTCTTCTTTACAACAAGAAGCTTCTCGTAAATTGAATTTTAAAGCGAGAAAAACAATGATGCTTGCACAACAATTATACGAAGGTATCGATTTGAAACGCCAAGGTACAGTTGGTTTAATTACTTATATGAGAACAGACTCTACACGTATTGCTGACAGTGCAAAAGCAGAAGCTGCGACATTTATTGAGAATCAATATGGTAAAGAATATTTATCAAAATCAAAAGAAACAAAAGGTAAACAAGGCGCACAAGATGCCCACGAAGCTGTGAGACCAACAGGCGTTGAACGTACTCCTGATCAAATGAAAGCATTCTTATCTAGAGATCAATATCGTTTGTATAAATTGATTTGGGAACGTTTCATGGCTAGTCAAATGGCTCCAGCAATCGCAGATACTGTTGCAGCTGATATTACGCAAGGTGATTTGAAATTCAGAGCAAATGGTCAAACTATCAAATTTAAAGGTTTCATGAAAGTTTATGTTGAAACTAAAGATGATACGGATGAAGAAAAAGAAGGCAAGTTACCACCGTTAGAAAAAGGTGACCTTGTAACTGCTGAGAAAATTGATCCAAAACAGCACTTTACTCAACCACCACCTCGATACACTGAGGCACGTTTAGTTAAGACTTTAGAAGAACTTAAAATTGGTAGACCGTCGACTTATGCACCAACAATTGACACAATACAAAAGAGAAATTATGTAAAAGTCGATCAAAAAAGATTTGTTCCAACTGAACTAGGAGAAATCGTTCATGAATCTGTTAAAGAGTACTTCCCTGAAATCATAGATGTAGACTTTACTGTTAATATGGAAACACTTCTAGATAAAGTAGCTGATGGTGAAATTGAGTGGAAGAAAGTAATAGATATGTTTTATGAGAATTTCAAAATAGATGTAGCTAGAGCAGAAGAAGAAATGGAAAAAATCGAAATTAAAGATGAACCAGCTGGTGAAGATTGTGAATTATGTGGTTCTCCAATGGTTTATAAAATGGGCCGATATGGTAAGTTTATGGCATGTTCCAACTTCCCAGATTGTAGAAATACAAAAGCAATCATTAAAACAATCGGCGTGAAGTGCCCTAAATGTAAAGAGGGCGAAGTTGTAGAACGTAAATCTAAAAAGAATAGAATATTCTTCGGTTGTTCTAGATATCCTGAATGTGATTACACATCATGGGATAAACCGTTAGATCGTTCATGTCCTAAATGTGAAACTGTATTAGTTGAGCGTAAAAAAGGAAAATCAGCTCAAGTAGTGTGTCCAAATTGTGATTATAAAGAACAAGAACAAAAATAGAAATATAAAGTGCAAAAAGTTATTTTTAAGGATAACTTTTTGCACTTGTTTTTTGTTTTAATGATTTAAAGGTAAAACGTCACTAAATTTTAAAAATTATTATTACTTTATCATTTGATTAAATTCAGATTTGTTATACAATTCAATGTGGAGCAAAAATTGGAAAATCAAGGAGGCATATAAAATGACTTCAATTAACGTTATAGGAGCTGGGTTGGCTGGTTCCGAAGCGGCTTATCAAATAGCCAAGAGGGGAATACATGTTAATTTATATGAGATGAGACCGGTTAAGCAAACACCTGCACATCATACAGATCAATTCGCTGAACTAGTATGTTCGAATTCTCTACGTGGTAATCAGTTAACAAATGCAGTAGGTGTTTTAAAAGAAGAAATGAGACAACTTGATTCACTTATTATCAAAGCTGCAGATAATGCTCGTGTTCCTGCGGGAGGGGCACTTGCAGTAGATAGACATGATTTTGCAGGATACATTACAGATACATTAAAAAATCATTCTAATATAACTGTGAAAAACGAAGAAATTACTGAGATACCAGAAGGTCCAACAATAATTGCGACTGGTCCTTTAACAACAGAAAGCTTAACGAAGCAAATTATGGATATAACTGGTGAGGAGCAATTGTATTTTTATGATGCAGCTGCACCAATTATTGATAAAGAATCAATCAATATGGATAAAGTGTATTTGAAATCACGTTATGATAAAGGTGATGCAGCTTACTTAAATTGTCCTATGACAGAAGAAGAATTTGATACATTTTATAATGCTTTAATTAAAGCAGATGTTGTTCCTTTAAAAGAATTTGAAAAAGAAATTTATTTTGAAGGATGTATGCCTTTTGAAGTGATGGCTGAAAGAGGAAAGAAAACTTTATTATTTGGTCCAATGAAGCCTGTAGGTTTAGAAGATCCGAAAACTGGTAAAAGACCATATGCAGTTGTTCAATTGAGACAAGATGACGCTGCAGGTACTTTATATAATATTGTAGGTTTCCAAACTCATTTAAAATGGGGTGCTCAAAAAGAAGTTATTTCATTAATTCCAGGATTAGAAAATGTAGATATCGTGCGTTATGGTGTTATGCACAGAAATACATTCATTAATTCACCAAACGCTTTAAAAGAAACATATCAATTAAACTCTAGAAATGATTTATTCTTTGCAGGACAGATGACAGGTGTTGAAGGGTATGTAGAAAGTGCAGCAAGTGGATTAATTGCGGGTATTAATGCGAGTAAATTAGTTTCTGATTTAGAGCCTATTAAATTCCCAAGAGAAACTATTATTGGAAGTATGGCGTATTATATAACACATGCTAATAAGAAAAATTTCCAGCCTATGAATGCGAACTTTGGATTATTACCTTCATTAGAAAAACGAATTAAAGATAAAAAAGTACGTTACGAGACATTAGCTAATCGCGCTCTTAAGCACTTAAACTCATTTAAAGTAATGCTATAGTAAATATTTTAAGATTTATTATAATTGTGATACAATTCAGATAAATTGGGAGGAATAAGTAATGATGCATACAATTGAACAGCAGTTTATTGATATGCTAACGTATGAAAAGCAATTTTCTAATCATACTTTAAATGCATATCAGCTAGATTTAAACGAGTTTAACGCATTTTTACAATCCGAACATTTATCTTTAGATTCTTTTGAGTATAAAGATGCAAGGAGATACCTTGCTTTTTTATATGATAAGGGACATAAGCGAACAAGTGTATCACGAAAAATTTCGACACTAAGATCTTTATACCAATATTGGATGAGCGTAGATGGTGAAATACAAAATCCATTTGTTCAGCTCGTACATCCTAAAAAAGAACATCATTTACCAAGTTTTTTCTATGAAGAAGAAATGGAAAAGCTATTTAAAACGTTAGATGATGGTAAGAAAACAAATATTAGAGATAGAGTAATTTTAGAGTTGCTATATGCAACAGGCATACGTGTGTCGGAGTTAGTGCATATAAAGATAAATGATATAGACTTAAATTATTCATTTGTAAAAGTTTTAGGAAAAGGAAATAAAGAACGTATTGTTCCTTTTGGTGAATATTGTCAAAGTGCTATTACGGATTATCTTGAAAGCTTCAGAAATCAATTAAATATTGATCATGACTATTTAATTGTAAATATGAGAGGTCAAGCGATTACTGAACGAGGTGTGCGCTATGCACTAAATGAAATAGTGAAGCGAACTCAAGGGGTATATCATATTCATCCTCATAAATTGAGACATACATTTGCGACACATTTATTAAATCAAGGTGCTGATATGAGAAGTGTTCAAAGTTTATTAGGACATGAAAGTTTATCGACGACTAGTCAATATACACACGTAACGAAAGATCAGTTAAGAAAAGTATATCTATCTGCACATCCACGTGCGTAAAGGAGAATTTATAATGAGTTCATCATTACATGCAACAACAATTTTTGCTATTAGACATAATGGACATTCTGCAATGGCAGGTGATGGCCAAGTTACATTAGGTGAACAAGTCATCATGAAACAAACTGCAAGAAAAGTTAGAAGACTGTATCATGATAAAGTAGTCGCTGGCTTTGCTGGTAGTGTTGCAGATGCTTTTACATTATTTGAAAAGTTCGAAGTCAAATTACAAGAATACAGTGGGAATTTGACGAGAGCTGCAGTAGAGCTTGCTCAAGAATGGCGAGGAGATAAAATGCTACGCCAACTTGAAGCGATGTTAATCGTTATGAATGAGACAGATTTATTAGTTGTAAGTGGTACAGGCGAAGTTATCGAACCAGATGATGGTATAATTGCTATTGGTTCTGGCGGTAACTATGCATTAAGTGCTGGAAGAGCGCTTAAGTCATATGCACCACATTTATCAGCTAAAGAGATAGCGGAAGCTTCATTGAATACTGCTGCAGATATTTGTGTATTTACAAATCATGAAATAAAAGTAGAAGAAATATAAATGGAGGGTTTAAGGTTGTCACAAAATCAATTGAAAATGACACCGCACGACATTGTTGATCGATTAAATGATCATATCATTGGTCAACAAGATGCAAAACGTAAAGTTGCTATTGCACTAAGAAACCGTTATAGACGTAGTTTGTTAGACGATCAACTAAGAAGTGAAATTATACCTAAAAATATTCTTATGATTGGCCCTACTGGTGTAGGTAAGACTGAAATTGCTAGAAGAATGGCTAAGTTAGTTGGAGCACCGTTTGTAAAAGTCGAAGCTACGAAATTTACTGAAGTAGGTTACGTAGGACGCGATGTTGAAAGTATGATTCGAGATTTAGTTGAAGTAGGTCGTCGTATAGTCAAAGAGGAAAAGAAAAAAGAAGTACATGATGACGCTACTAAGAAAGCGAATGAAAAATTAATTAAATTACTTGTACCAAGTATGAAGAAAAAAGCACAAAGTAATGGTAACAACCCACTTGAATCTTTATTTGGCGGCCAATTTCCAAACTTTAACCAACAAGAAGAAGTTGAAGAAGCACCAACTGAAGAAATTAAAACGAAACGTGAAGATATAAAGAATCAATTATCTAACGGTGAATTAGAAGAAGAAATTGTTAAAATCAAAGTAGAACAAGAGCAACAATCTTTAGGCATGATGGGCATGGAAAATAATCCACAAATGCAAGATATGTTAAGTCAAATGATGCCTAAGAAAAAAATAGAACGTAAACTACCAGTTAAAACTGCAAGAAAAATTTTAACTGATGAAATTGCTAACGAATTAATTGATCAAGAATCAGTAAATGAAGAAGCCATCCAGTTAACTGAACAAATGGGCATGGTGTTTATTGATGAAATAGACAAAATTGCAGTTAGTAATAATAATGGTGGGCAAGATGTTTCAAGACAAGGCGTTCAAAGGGATATTCTTCCTATAGTAGAAGGCAGCGTAGTACAAACAAAATATGGTTCTATCAATACAGAGCATATTTTATTTATTGGGGCTGGGGCATTCCATATGTCTAAACCTAGTGATTTAATACCTGAACTACAAGGTAGATTTCCAATTCGTGTTGAATTAGACAGTTTAACTACTGAAGATTTTGTTAAAATTTTAAAAGAACCAAAACAATCATTACTTGAACAGTACAAAGCGATGTTACAAACTGAATTAGTAACAATCAACTTTACTGATGAAGCTATCAATAGATTAGCTGAAATTGCTTTTCAAGTGAACCAAGAAACAGATAATATTGGCGCAAGAAGACTGCATACAATACTTGAAAAAATGTTAGAAGATCTTTCTTTCGAAGCTTCAAATATGCCAAATGCAGTAGTAGATATTACACCAGAATACGTTAATCAAAAATTAGAATCGATTGCAAAAAATAAAGATTTAAGTGCATTTATTCTATAAAAAAGGAGAAAAAATTAAATGAGTTTATTAACAAAAACAAGAGAATTAAATACATTACTACAAAAGCATAAAGGTATTGCTGTAGATTTTAAAGATATGGCAAAAACTATAAGTGATGTAACAGTTACAAATGTATTTATTGTGTCAAGAAGAGGTAAAATTCTAGGTTCAAGCTTAAATGAATTATTAAGTAACGAGCGTATTATTAAAATGTTAGAAGACAGACACATACCTAAAGAATATACTGATCAATTAATGCATGTTGAACAAACAATGTCTAACATTGATATTGAGAACGTTCTAACTGTATTTCCACCAGAAAACAAAGAACTATTCGTAGATAGCCAAACAACAATCTTCCCTATTTTAGGTGGCGGTGAACGTTTAGGAACATTAGTAGTTGGTCGTGTTTCTCAAGACTTTAATGACAATGACCTTGTTCTTGGTGAATATGCAGCAACTGTAATCGGAATGGAAATTTTAAGAGAAAAACATAACGAAATTGAACAAGAAGCAAGAGATAAAGCAGCTATTACTATGGCAATTAATTCACTTTCTTATTCAGAAAGAGAAGCAATTGAACATATCTTCGAAGAACTTGGTGCACCTGAAGGTTTATTAGTAGCTTCAAAAGTTGCTGATAGAGTTGGTATTACAAGATCTGTAATAGTAAATGCATTAAGAAAATTAGAAAGTGCTGGCGTTATTGAATCACGTTCTTTAGGGATGAAAGGTACATTCATTCGAATCAAAAAAGAACGTTTCTTAGATGAATTAGGTTTAAATAAATAAAATACTTGATGAACAGTATAAGATGTGATATATTTAACAACGGCTATAAAAGCCAAATTCACACATATTCACGTAAATTATAGAGTGGTGCAACATATCATGTTGTTTCTATAAAAAGTGTATATGGCGGAATAAAACCAATTAGGAGGAATTATCATGGCAGTTATCTCAATGAAACAATTGCTTGAAGCAGGTGTTCACTTCGGTCACCAAACACGCCGTTGGAACCCAAAAATGAAAAAATATATTTTCACAGAAAGAAACGGTATCTATATTATCGACTTACAAAAAACAGTTAAAAAAGTTGACGAAGCATACAACTTTATTAAATCTGTTTCAGAAGAAGGCGGTAAAGTATTATTCGTAGGTACTAAAAAACAAGCACAAGAGTCAGTTAAAGAAGAAGCTGAACGTGCTGGACATTACTACATTAACCAAAGATGGTTAGGTGGTATCTTAACTAACTACAAAACAATTTCTAAACGTGTAAAACGTATTTCTGAAATCGAAAAAATGGAAGAAGACGGTACATTTGATGTACTACCTAAAAAAGAAGTTGTAGAACTTAAAAAAGAATACAACCGTTTAATCAAATTCTTAGGCGGTATTCGTGATATGAAATCAATGCCTCAAGCATTATTCGTAGTTGACCCTCGTAAAGAGCGTAACGCGATTGCTGAAGCACGTAAATTACACATTCCAATCGTTGGTATTGTTGATACAAACTGTGATCCAGATGAAATCGATTATGTTATCCCTGCAAACGATGATGCTATTCGTGCTGTTAAATTGTTAACTGGTAAAATGGCTGACGCTATTTTAGAAGGTCAACAAGGCGTTTCAAATGAAGATGTAGCTGAAGAGCAAAACATCGACTTAAAAGAAACAGAACAAGCACCTAAAGAAGAATCAACTGAAACTACTGAAGCATAATTTCAAAAAGGTGATAAGGTTCTATAACTTATCACCTTTTTTTAGAAAGATTTACTATAAACAACTTATTACTTATATAAATGGAGGAATTAGATTATGGCTATTTCAGCTAAACTTGTCAAAGAACTACGTGAAAAAACTGGCGCAGGTATGATGGACTGTAAAAAAGCTTTAACAGAAACTGATGGTGACATCGACAAAGCGGTAGATTACTTACGTGAAAAAGGTATTGCTAAAGCTGCTAAAAAAGCAGACCGTATTGCTGCTGAAGGTACAACTTATGTTGCTTCTAAAGGTAACGATGCTGTAATTCTTGAATTAAACGCAGAAACAGATTTCGTTGCTCGTAACGAAGGTTTCCAAAACTTAGTTAAAGAAATGGCAGATCATATTCTTGAAGTTAAACCAGCTGATGTTGAAGAATTAAATGCTTCTAAATTAGCAAATGGACAAACTGTTGACGAAAGAATGAACGAAGCAATTTCTACTATTGGTGAAAAATTAACATTACGTAGATTCACTTTAAAAACTAAAACTGACAACGATTCATTCGGTGAGTACTTACACATGGCTGGACGTATCGGTGTGTTAACTGTTGTTGAAGGTTCAACTAATGCTGATGCAGCTAAAGACGTTGCTATGCACATTGCTGCATTAAATCCTAAATTTGTTTCTCGTGACCAAGTTTCAGAAGAAGAATTAGCTCACGAAAAAGAAATTCTTAAACAACAAGCTTTAAATGAAGGTAAACCTGAAAATATCGTTGAAAAAATGGTTGAAGGTAGAATGCGTAAATATTTAGAAGAAATCTGTGCTGTAGACCAAGCATTCGTTAAAAATCCAGACCAAACTGTTGCTGAATTCTTAAAAACAGAAGGTGGCGTGCTTGTAGATTTCGTTCGTTACGAAGTTGGGGAAGGTATCGAGAAACGTTCTGATAACTTTGCTGATGAAGTAAAAGGACAAATGAAAGGCAACTAAGTTTGCTTTTTAGAAAGAAGACACGTCTTGTGTCTTCTTTCGTTATATATAAAGACCTAATTATAAGCATAGAGAGGGATCAAGATGACTAAGAATTCTAAATATAATCGCGTCGTTCTAAAACTAAGCGGAGAAGCTTTAGCCGGTGATTCAGGCTTTGGTATCAACCCAGTAGTGATAAAAAGTATAGCACAACAAGTGTCGGAAGTTGCTCAAATGGACTGTGAAGTTGCAGTTATCGTTGGTGGCGGAAACATTTGGAGAGGTAAAACAGGAAGCGATTTAGGTATGGATCGTGGTACTGCAGATTATATGGGCATGTTAGCCACAGTAATGAATGCTTTAGCATTACAAGATAGTTTAGAACAATTAGAATGTGATACTCGTGTATTAACTTCAATTGAAATGAAACAAGTTGCAGAACCATATATTAGAAGACGCGCAATTCGTCACTTAGAGAAAAATAGAGTGGTTATATTTGCAGCAGGAATTGGTAATCCATATTTCTCTACAGATACAACTGCAGCTTTAAGAGCAGCTGAAGTAGAAGCTGATGTTATCTTAATGGGTAAAAATAACGTAGATGGCGTTTATTCTGCTGACCCGAAAGTAGATCCTAATGCAGAAAAATATGAAAGATTAACATATATTCAAATGTTACAAGAAGGATTACAAGTAATGGATTCAACAGCTTCATCGTTCTGTATGGACAATGATATCCCACTTGTTGTATTCTCAATTATGGAAGAAGGAAATATTAAACGTGCTGTTCAAGGTGAAGAAATCGGTACGATTATTACAAAATAAACATGAGGTGTAATTCCATGGCAGATGTTATTCAAGAAACAAAGTCAAAAATGACAAAAACAATTGAAAGTTTTAGTAGAGATTTAGCTTCAATAAGAACTGGTCATGCAAATGCGAATCTTTTAGAAAGAGTTAATGTTGAGTATTATGGTGTACCAACACCAATTCAACAATTAGCTGGTATTTCTGTACCAGAAGCTCGTTTACTTGTCGTGCAACCTTACGATAAATCTTCAGTTGAAGATGTTCTTAAAGCGATTAATGCAGCAAATCTTGGTGTTAATCCAACAAGTGATGGTACAATCATTAGAATTTCAGTACCAGCATTAACAGAAGAACGTAGAAAAGAATTAGTGAAAGAAGCTAAAAAAGAAGCAGAAAGTGCTAAAGTAGCAATTCGTAACGTTCGTCGTGACTCAAATGAAGATTTGAAGAAACAAGAAAAGAATGGCGATATTACTGAAGATGACTTAAGAAGTCAAACAGATGAAGTTCAAGATATTACGAACGATTTCATCAAACAGATAGATGATTTAACTGCACAAAAAGAAAATGACATTTTGGAAGTTTAAAGATAAGAACTGTACCAAATCAGACTTTGGTACGGTTTTTTTCTTTATGTACACAGAACCGTTCTTTTTGTGATAAAATGTATTACGATATGTTTAATTAATTATACATATAAATTCGCGTTTGTTTGATGGAGGACGCTATGATAAAAAAGTTTATAAAGCAAAAACAACAAATAAATAATCAAGACATTGAATTAACAGTCCCTGAACATATAGCAATAATTATGGATGGTAACGGTAGATGGGCTAAGAATAGAAAAATGCCTCGAGTTAAAGGGCACTATGAGGGTATGCAAACAGTTAAAAAAATCACACGTAAAGCAAATGATTTAGGTGTGAAATATTTGACTCTATACGCTTTTTCTACGGAAAATTGGTCAAGACCAAAAGATGAAGTGAAATATTTAATGAAACTTCCTGTTGATTTCCTTAAAACGTTCTTGCCTGAACTCATCGAGAAAAATGTTAAAGTTACGACAATTGGTTTTACAGAGGCTTTGCCGAAGCATACTAAAAATGCTATTGAAGAAGCTATCGAAAAAACTAAAGATAATACAGGATTAAATCTTGTATTTGCATTGAATTATGGTGGTAGAGCTGAAATTCTAAATGCAGTTAAAGAACTTTATCATGAAGTCGAACAGGGTCATTTATCTATTGATGAAGTATGTGAAGATAATTTGAAAAAACATTTATTTACTTCTGATATACCAGATCCTGAATTGCTTATACGTACTTCAGGAGAAGAAAGATTGAGTAATTTCTTAATTTGGCAATCATCATATAGTGAATTTATCTTTACTAAAACATTGTGGCCAGATTTTGATGAACAATCTTTAATAGACTGTTTGAAAATTTATCAGTCGAGACAACGTAGATTTGGTGGGCTGTAAAGGAGATAAAAATGAAGACGAGAACAATATCTGCAATCGTTGCAATGGCTGTATTTCTTCCAATCGTAATATATGGGGGATTACCTGTCATCGCATTAGCGTATCTACTTGCGATTATTGCATTAAAAGAAATTTTAAATATGAATAATTTATCGATTGTTTCTATACCAGGTTTTTTGTCTGTTATTTCACTATGCATTATTTTATTACCTCAAGAACTGATTAATAACGATATACGTATACAGTTACAATTATTAATCATTATGAGTTTCTTAATGTTGAGTTATACAGTCATGTCTAAAAATAGATTTAACTTCATGGATGCATCTTTTTGCGTTATGTCAGTTACATATATTGGTATAGGTTTTATGTATTTTTATGAAACGAGAGAACATGGCTTACAATTTATCTTATTTGCATTACTATTAGTGTGGTTAACTGATACTGGTGCATATATATTTGGTAGATTATTTGGTAAGCATAAATTATGGCCATTAATTAGTCCTAATAAGACGATAGAAGGTTTTATTGGTGGTATTTTCTCGAGCTTAATAGTAGCGGTTATTTTTGGACAATCATTTAATATGGATGTATCATTATGGTTATTAATTCCATTAACAATGCTATTAAGTATGTTTGGTCAATTAGGTGACCTTGTAGAATCAGGATTAAAAAGACATTTTGGTGTTAAAGATTCAGGGAATATAATGCCAGGACACGGTGGTATACTAGACAGGTTTGATAGTTTTATCTTTGTGTTACCATTGTTAAATCTTTTCTTATTTCAATTGTAAATTGGGGTGAAATCTATGAAGAATATTGCTATTTTAGGAGCAAGTGGGTCAGTGGGACAACAAGCATTAGATGTTATAAGAGAACACAACTCACAGTTTAATTTAGTGGCATTATCAGTAGGGAAAAATATTGCATATGCTCAAAATATAATAGAAGAATTTCATCCAGAGCTCGTATCTGTACAACATGAAGAAGACATGGATAAACTTAAACATCTAGATGTAGATCTCGTACATGGCGAAGAGGGATTATTAGCTGTTGCGACATATTCTAACGCTGATTTGCTATTGAATTCTATATTAGGAAGTATTGGATTACGACCTACTATGGCTGCAATTGATGCAGGTAAAGATATTGCTTTAGCTAATAAAGAAACATTAGTAGTCGCTGGTGAGCTTGTAATGGAAAAAGCTAAAGAAAAAAATGTAAAGATATTGCCCGTAGATTCTGAGCACTCAGCAATTTTTCAATGTTTAAATGGTGAACACCAAAAAGATATAAACAAGTTAATTATCACTGCTAGTGGAGGTTCATTTAGAGACTTAAAACGAGCAGATTTGAAAAATGTAACACTTGAAGATGCTTTAAATCACCCTAATTGGTCAATGGGTCAAAAAATTACGATTGATTCTGCAACTATGATGAATAAAGGATTAGAAGTGATTGAAGCTAAATGGTTATTTGATTTGAATATTGATCAAATTGAAACGGTTTTACATAAAGAGAGTATTATTCATTCTATGGTTGAATTTAACGACACAAGTGTAATTGCACAGTTAGGTACTCCAGATATGAGAACACCTATACAGTATGCATTTACATACCCAAAACGAGCATTTAGAGATGCTGAAAGACTCAATTTAGCTCAAATAGGACAATTGAACTTTAAGGAAATGGATTTTAATCGATTTAAATGTATACACTTTGCTTATGAAGCTATTAAAATAGGGGGCACGATGCCTGTTGTATTAAATGCTGTAAATGAAGTGGCGGTTCACAAATTTTTGAATAATGAAATATCATTTTTAAAAATTGAAGATATGATTGAGGAAGCAATGAAAGAACATGAAGTTATAGAGCATCCAGATTTAGAAACAATTCTAAAAATTGATGCAGCTTATAAATCTAAGGATTACGGGGTGTAAGCGTGATTTATACAATTTTAGCATTTATCTTTGTCTTTGGTCTTTTAGTTACTGTACATGAGTATGGACACATGTTTTTTGCAAAAAGAGCTGGTATTATGTGTCCGGAATTTGCTATAGGTATGGGGCCGAAAATTTACTCATATAAGAAAAATGAAACACTTTATACAATTAGATTACTGCCAGTTGGTGGATATGTCAGAATGGCAGGCGATGGTTTAGAACAAAACCCTTTAACACCTGGTATGCATATTGCAATTAAATTGAATGACCATAATGAAATAACACATGTAATTATGGATGATCAACATAAATTTCAACAAATTGAGCATTTAGAAATTAAAGATAGTGATTTTGAAGATGAAATCTACATCGAAGGCATTACTGCCAGTGATGATGAAAGACACCATTTCAAATTAGCGAGAGAGGCTTATTTTGTTCAAGGTGGAGACTTAATTCAAATCGCACCAAAGGATAGACAATTAATGTCTAAAAAGCCTTATCAAAGATTTCTTACTTTATTTGCAGGGCCTCTGTTTAACTTTATTCTTGCACTTGTAATATTCGTAGGACTAGCTTATTGGAACGGCGTACCAACAAATGATCCAGTATTTGGAGATTTACAAGATGGTGCTCCAGCACAAACAGCAGGTATTAAAAAAGGCGATGAAATTAAATCAGTTGATGGTAAAAAAATAAATGAATTCACTGATATACAGCCTATTTTTAAAGAGAAGAAAACAGAACCCGTCGAAATAAAAGTGGATCGAGATGGAAAAGAAAAGACTTTCAAAGTTGCGGCTAAGAAAGATACACAAGAAGTAAGTAAAGGTAAATATGAAACAAGATACATTATTGGTGTAGCACAACCGACAGAACATACAGTATTTGGACCATTATTAGCTGGAATTGAAAAGACTATCGTAGCTGGTCAAGTAATCTTCCAAGCTGTACTAAGTTTAATTGGCAGCATCTTTACGGGTGGTTTCTCGTTTGATATGTTAAATGGTCCAGTTGGTATATATAGTAATGTTGATACAGTGGTGAAACAAGGTTTTGAAACATTAATGGGCTTCACTGCATTGTTAAGTGTGAATTTAGGTATTATGAATTTATTACCAATTCCAGCTTTAGATGGTGGTAGACTATTATTTGTAATTTATGAAATGATATTTAGAAGACCAATTAATAAGAAAGCAGAAATGGTTATGCTTTCAATTGGTGCTGTATTTTTAATATTTGTAATGATTATGGTTACATGGAATGATATTCAACGTTACTTCATGTAATTTATAGGAGGAAACTTATGAAACAGTCTAAAATATTTATACCAACATTAAGAGAAGTTCCTGCAGAAGCGGAATCTATTAGTCATAAACTTTTATTAAAGTCAGGTATGATTAAACAAAATGCGCGTGGTATTTATAGTTATTTACCAACAGCTAAGCGTGTACTTAATAAAATTGAACAAATCGTTCGTGAAGAAATGGAAGTCATTGATGGTGTTGAAGTATTAATGCCTGTATTACAACAAGCAGAATTATGGAAAGAATCAGGTAGATGGGACGCTTATGGTCCTGAACTAATGAGACTACAAGATCGTAACAAACGTGATTTTAGTCTTGGTCCTACTCATGAAGAAGTTGTGACTTCACTTGTACGAGATGAATTAAAATCATACAAACGATTACCAATAACATTATTCCAAATACAAACTAAATTTAGAGATGAGCAGCGTCCAAGATTCGGACTATTACGTGGCCGTGAATTTATTATGAAAGATGCGTATTCTTTCCATGCTGATGAATCTTCTTTAGATGAGACATATCATGATATGTATAACGCTTATCATAAAATTTTCACAAGAGTTGGTTTGAACTTTAGACCTGTATTAGCAGACTCAGGTGCTATTGGTGGAGACCATACACATGAATTTATGGCGCTAGCAGAAATTGGTGAAGATACAATAGTTTATAGTGAAACGAGTGATTTTGCTGCAAATATTGAAAAAGCAGAAGTGGCATATACTCCAAACCATGAACATACTTCTTTGAAAGATTTAGAAAAGATTGAAACGCCAAATGTTACAACAGCTCAAGCTTTAGCTGATTTCTTAAATGTAACAGTTGATAAAATTATTAAATCTATGATCATAAAAGTTGAAGATGAGTATGTCATGATACTTATTAGAGGACATCACGAAGTAAATGATGTTAAATTAAAATCTTATTTCAAAACTGAAAATATCGAGATGGCTAATGATAATGAGATTGAAAATATTTTAAATGCAAAGCCTGGTAGTTTAGGACCTGTAAATGTAGATCAAATTAAGATATATGCTGATAATTTTGTTCAAGATATCAATAATTTAGCAGTTGGAGCAAATGATAATGGCTTCCATTATTTAAATGCTAATGTGGACAGAGATTTTAAAATTGAAGCATATGGCGATTTTAGATTTATTTTAGAAGGTGAAGCATTACCTGACAATTTAGGAAAAGCTAAATTTGCTGAAGGTATTGAAGTTGGACAAGTATTTAAACTTGGAACGAAATATTCTGAAAGTATGAATGCTACATTTTTAGATGAACAAGGAAAAGCGAAACCTTTAATTATGGGTTGCTACGGTGTTGGTATTTCAAGAACATTAGCAGCTGTTATAGAGCAACATCATGATGACAAAGGGATTATTTGGCCAAAAGCTATCTCACCTTATGAAGTGCATTTAATTGCAATTAATCCTAAAAAAGATGATCAAAAAGAACTTGCAGAACAACTTTATAGTCAATTGAAAAATCAATATGACGTGTTATATGATGATCGTAAAGAAAGTGCTGGGGTTAAATTTAACGATGCAGATTTAATTGGCTTGCCAGTACGTGTTATGGTTGGTAAAAAAGCAGCTGAAGGAATCGTTGAGGTAAAACGTCGCGATAATTCAGAAAGTCAAGAAGTGCATATTGATGAATTAAATGATGTATTATCATCATTTTACAATGCAGTGAAATAGACTGATAAAAACAATTAATTCTGATATAATATAAGATATTTAAAGAGGCTATTTTTAGATTAGCCTCTTTTTCATTTTGATGAAGGTGGTCGTATAAGTGTCAATGACAGGGAAAGAGAAATTCCAAACGCTTCTCACACAGATGAACATTACAGATGAACTTGATAATAGTATTGTTGAACAAGGTGAATTAACAAGAATTGATGTATCTCAAGCTAAAAGATTGTGGCATTTCTACATCAAATTACCGCAATACTTATCAAGCGAAATGTATCTTGTTTTTACGAATCAACTAAAATCTGCTTTTCAAAGTATTGCAGAAGTTGATTGGACAATTGAAGTGGCTAATAAAGAACAAATAGATGAGCATATTCTAAAATATATGCCACATTGTATCGATGGTACGGATTTAAGCGATAAAGTTAAACATCAATTAAAACAAAAACCAATTATTTTTGCTGAAGAAGTAGTGAAAGTTCAAGTTAATAATGATATTGAGCGCGACTATTTTGATAAAAGGGTTAACGGTTCATTAGTTAAAGCATTGCAAAAATGTGGTTTTCAAATAAATCGTGTCATTTTTGAAACAATGGATAATGAAGAACAAATGAAGAGAGAGCTAGAGTCATTCGAAGCTCATATACAACAAGAAGATGAAGAAGCAGCTCGAATTGCATCTGAGAAAATGGAAAAAATGAAAAAAGAAAAAGCTGAATCTGGTGATAATGAAAATGCAGTGTCACGATGTCAAATTGGTAAAGATATACCAGTTGATTCAATCCGTAAAATTGAAGAAATTATAGAAGAAGAATACAAAGTAGCACTAGAAGGTGTTATTTTTGATATTGAAATGAAAGAATTAAAAAGTGGTAGACATATTGTTACACTTAAAATTACTGACTATACGGATTCACTGATTCTTAAAATGTTCACTAGAAAAGGTAAAGATGATTTAGAACATTTTAAAGCTTTAAAAGTCGGTGCTTGGGTTAGAGCACAAGGAAGAATTGAACAAGACCAATTTATTCGTGATTTAGTAATGATGATGACTGATATTCACGAAATTAAGAAATCACCGAAACTAGATAAAGCCCCAGATAAAAGGGTAGAATTTCATCTGCATACATCAATGAGTCAAATGGATGGTATTAGTCATATTGGAAAGTATGTTGAACAAGCTGCAAAGTGGGGACATAAAGCTATTGCGATAACTGATCATAACGGTGTACAAGGGTATCCTGATGCTCATGCTGCTGCTATGAAAAATGATATTAAAATGATTTATGGAATGGAAGGTATGTTAGTGGACGATGGTGTTCCAATTGCATATAAACCACAGGATATACCTCTTAAAACAGCTACATATATCGTATTTGACGTGGAGACAACAGGACTATCAAGTCAATATGACCAAATTATAGAATTAGCAGCTGTAAAAGTAAGGAATGGAGAAGTCATTGATACTTTCGAACGCTTTTCTGATCCGGGTGTACGTTTATCAGAAATAATTAAAAACTTAACAGGTATCACGGATGAAATGTTACAAGGACAGCCGGATATTAAAACAGTATTAAGTGAATTTCATGAGTGGGTTGGAGATGCAATATATATTGCCCATAACGCTTCATTCGATATGGGCTTTATAGACACGGGCTTTGAAAGAATAGGTATTGGTGCTACTACAAATGCTGTAATCGATACATTAGAATTATCTCGTACAGTTAATACTGAATATGGTAAGCATGGCTTGAATTTCTTAGCGAAAAAATATGGAGTAGAACTTACTCAACACCATAGAGCGATATATGATGCTGAAACTACAGCTCATATATTCATTAAAATGCTGAAACAATTAGAAGAATTAGGTGTACATAATCACAATCAAATTAATAAACATTTATCTAACGATGAAGCTTATAAACGAGCAAGACCGTCTCATGTTACATTGATTGTTCAAAATCAAGTAGGATTAAAAAATCTATTTAAAATTGTAAGTGCATCATTAGTTGATTACTACTATCGTACGCCGCGTATACCACGTTCATTGTTAAATAAGCACCGTGAAGGTATTCTAGTTGGAAGCGCATGTGATGAAGGTGAAGTATTTACAACTGTCATGCAGAAAGACCAAGATGAAGTTGAAAAAGTTGCCAAATATTATGATTATATAGAAGTTCAACCTAAGAGTTTATATCAAGATTTAATTGATAGAGAACTTATTAAAGACAATGAAACAATGGAAGAAATTTATTCTCGTATATTGAGCGTTGGTGAAAAACTGGATATCCCAGTTATCGCAACAGGAAATGCACATTATTTAAATGAGCATGATGCTGTAGCTAGAAAAATACTGATTGCAGCTCAACCTGGTAATCCACTTAATAGACAAACGTTACCAAAAGCACACTTTAGAACGACAGATGAAATGTTAGATGAATTCCACTTTTTAGGTGAAGAAAAAGCATATGAAATCGTAGTAAAAAATACAAACGAACTTGCTGACCGACTAGAAACAGTCGTTCCAATTAGGGATGAATTATATACGCCTAACATGGAAGGTGCAAACGAAGAAATTCGTGAAATGAGTTATGTTAATGCTAAAAATTTATACGGTGAAGAACTGCCTCAAATTGTTATTGATAGACTAGAAAAAGAACTTGAAAGTATTATTGGTAATGGATTTGCAGTTATTTATTTAATTTCACAAAGATTGGTTAAGAAATCTCTTAATGATGGATATTTAGTAGGATCACGTGGTTCTGTCGGTTCTAGTTTTGTTGCTACAATGACCGAAATTACAGAGGTTAATCCATTGCCACCTCACTACATCTGTCCATCTTGTAAAGAAAGTCACTTCTTTAATGATGGTTCTGTCGGTTCTGGATTTGACTTGCCTGATAAACAATGTGAAAAATGTCATGTAGATATGATAAAAGAAGGACAAGATATTCCTTTCGAAACATTCTTAGGCTTTAAAGGTGATAAAGTACCAGATATTGACTTGAACTTTAGTGGTGAGTATCAACCTATTGCACATAATTATACGAAAGAACTTTTCGGTGAAGATAAAGTATTTAGAGCAGGAACAATTGGTACTGTAGCTGAAAAAACAGCATTCGGTTATGTGAAAGGATATTTGAATGATCAAGGTATTCATAAGCGTGCAGCTGAAGTTGATAGATTGGTGAAAGGCTGTACAGGTGTTAAACGAACAACCGGACAACATCCAGGTGGTATTATTGTTGTACCTGATTACATGGATATATACGACTTTACACCGATACAATTTCCAGCAGATGATCAGAAATCAGCATGGAAAACGACTCACTTTGATTTCCATTCAATTCACGATAATATTCTGAAGCTTGATATTTTAGGACATGATGATCCTACTATGATCAGAATGCTTCAAGATTTATCAGGAATTGATCCAAAGACTATTCCAGTAGATGATAAAGAAACTATGAAAATATTTAGTACACCAGAATCATTAGGTGTTACAGAAGAAGATATTTTATGTAAGACTGGAACATTCGGTGTACCAGAATTTGGTACTGGTTTCGTAAGACAAATGCTTGAAGATACTAAACCAACGACGTTTTCAGAACTCGTTCAAATATCAGGATTATCACATGGTACGGACGTATGGTTAGGAAACGCGCAAGAATTAATTAAAACTGGTACGTGTGACTTATCAAGTGTTATTGGTTGTCGTGATGATATTATGGTTTATTTAATGTATAACGGTTTAGAACCTTCACTTGCCTTTAAAATCATGGAAGCGGTACGTAAAGGTAAAGGTTTAACTGATGAATTTGAAGAAGCAATGAAAGAAAATGAAGTGCCGGATTGGTATTTAGATTCATGTAAGAAAATTAAATACATGTTCCCTAAAGCACATGCTGCAGCATACGTATTAATGGCATTAAGAATCGCTTACTTCAAAGTTCACTATCCATTGTATTATTACGCAAGTTACTTTACAGTACGTGCAACAGACTTTGATTTAAAAGTCATGACTAAAGATAAAGAATCTATTAAATCTGCAATTAAAGAGTATTACAGTAGATTCCATGAATTAGCTAAAAAAGAAAAAGATGTATTAACAGTATTAGAAATTGCGAATGAAATGGCTCATCGTGGATTTAAATTATTACCGGTAAGTTTAGAAAAAAGTGATGCATTTGAATTCAAAATTGAAGGTGACACTTTAATCCCTCCATTTATCGCAGTTCCAGGACTGGGTGAGAATGTAGCTAAACGTATCGTTGAAACGAGACAAGAAGGGCCATTTTTAGCTAAAGAAGATCTTAATAAAAAGGCTGGAGTTTCGCAAAAAATCATAGATTATTTGGATGAACTTGGTTCACTTCCAAATATGCCAGATAAAGCTCAGCTTTCTATTTTTGATTTGTAACGTATATCCTTGAGCATAGCGCCATTATGTGATATACTATTATTGCTTAAAATAATACTCTGACGTTGAAAGAGTGGGACATTTCCCGCTCTTTTCTGTTTGTATTAAGAGGGAGGTCATTATGAGTAAAGTTGCAGCAAACGTTGAGGAAATCATTCAACCAATACTTGAAGAATTAAATTATGAACTTGTAGATGTCGAATATGTTAAAGAAGGACCAGACTATTATCTACGTATTGCAATTGATAAAGACGGTGGCGTTGATTTAAACGACTGCACAATTGCCTCTGAAAAGATTAGTGAAGTTATGGACAAAGAAGATCCAATTAAAGAACCGTATTTCATGGATGTATCATCTCCAGGAGCGGAACGTCCATTAAAAAAAGAAAAAGACTATCTGAATGCAATTGATCAACCTGTATTTATTTCATTATATGAACCTATTGAAGGGGATAAAGAATGGTTAGGTGTTTTAAAAGAAGTTACTGAAGAATCGATTTTGCTTGAAGTGAAAATAAAAACAAGAACTAAAAATGTCACGTTGCCTCGCAAAAAAATAGCAAAAGCACGTCGATCAGTAATTTTATAATATAAAGGAGGATACATTGTGAAAGGTAATGAATTATTACTTGCAATTGAATACCTTGAGAAGGAAAAAAGAATACCACGTGAGGTATTAATAGATGCAATTGAAGCAGCATTGATTACTGCTTATAAAAAAAATTATGACAGTGCTAAAAATGTTAGAATAGAATTAAATCTTGACGAAGGAACTTATAGAGTTATTTCTAGAAAAGACGTTGTCGAAGATGTTGAAGATTATAGAGACCAAGTAGCTTTAGATACAGCTCTTTTAACGAACCCAGCATACGAAATTGGTGATGTCTTTGAAGAAGATGTTACACCTAAAGATTTTGGCCGTGTTGGTGCACAAGCTGCTAAACAAGCAGTAATGCAACGTTTAAGAGACGCAGAACGAGGCATTCTTTATGATGAATTTATTGATAAAGAAGATGATATCGTAACAGGTGTTATTGATAGAGTCGATCATCGTTATGTATATGTTAATTTAGGTCGTACTGAAGCAGTTCTTTCAGAAGCTGAAAGAAGTCCAAATGAACAATACTTACCAAATGAACGTATTAAAGTTTATGTAAATAAAGTTGAGCAAACTACTAAAGGACCTCAAATCTTTGTTTCACGTACACATCCTGGCTTATTAAAACGTTTGTTTGAGCAAGAAGTACCTGAAATTTATGATGGTACAGTTATTGTTAAATCAGTAGCACGTGAAGCGGGTGACCGTTCTAAAATAAGTGTTACTTCTGAAAACGGAGATATCGATGCAGTTGGTGCTTGTGTTGGTGCTAAAGGTGTTCGTGTTGAAGCTGTAGTTAATGAACTAGGCGGAGAAAAAATCGATATTGTCGAATGGGATGAAGATCCAAAAGTATTTGTAAGAAATGCATTGAGCCCTTCTCAAGTTGTAGAAGTTATTGTTGATGAAGCTAATCAATCAACTACTGTAGTTGTACCAGATTATCAATTGTCATTAGCGATTGGTAAACGTGGTCAAAATGCTCGTCTTGCAGCAAAATTAACTGGTTGGAAGATTGACATCAAATCAGAAACTGATGCAAAAGAAGCAGGCATTATTTCAACTGAAGAATCATAAGGTAGGTGCTTTTATCATGAAACAGAAAAAGATACCAATGCGTAAATGTATACTTTCAAATGAAATGAAACCAAAAAATGATATGATTCGAGTAGTTAAAAATAAAGCTGACGAAATTAAAGCTGACGCAACTGGTAAAGCACCAGGACGTGGCGCATATGTTTCTAAAGATCTAGACGTTGTTGAAACTGCACAGCAACAAGGTAAATTAGAACGATATTTCGGCAGCGATAAAGAAACACTCGAACCTGTATATAAAGAAATTATTCGTTTAATATATCGTGAGCGTATACCTAAATGAGTATAGATAAGAAAGACCAAATTTTGAACCTTCTCGGTCTAGCAACAAGAGCTAGAAAGATTAAAACAGGGGAAGAAATTGTTATAAGTGAAATGAGAAGAGGCAACGTAAAACTTGTCATACTATCAGAAGATGCTGCAGCAAATGTTACAAAAACAATAAAAAATAAATGTGCAACTTATCATGTAACACTTTTAACTTTTGCTACACGCTTTGAATTAGGCTACGCAATTGGAAAAGAAAGCAGAGTGGTGTTGGGCATAACTGACATTGGATTTAGCAAAAAGCTAAAAACGATGATTCATGATTTTCATGAGGAGTGAGTATATGAGTAAAAAAAGAATATATGAGTATGCAAAAGAAATCAATTTAAAGAGTAAAGATATAATTGATGAGTTAAAGAAAAATAATATAGAAGTATCAAATCACATGCAAGCATTAGAGGAGAACGACATTAAAATTTTAGATAAAGCATTCAAAAAGCAAGAAACAGCTAAAAAAGAACAACCAACTACTCACGCAATTACTAGCAAAACAAATAACAAACCAAACAACAACAAACCAAATAATAATCAACAAAAGAATAATAAAAATAAGAAGCAAAATAACAAAAAGCAAAATAATCAACAACAACAACAACAACCTAAAGAAGTAGTTCAAGAATCACCATCTTTAATTACTTATGAAGAAGGTATCACTGTTGGTGAATTAGCTGATAAAATTAATAAAGATGCTTCTGAAATTATTAAAAAATTATTCTTACTTGGTGTAGTAGCTAATATTAACCAAGGTTTAGATACTGAAACTGTTGAATTGATCTGTGCTGATTATGAAATCGAAGCAGAGTTAGAAATTCATGTTGATGAAACTGACTTAGAAAATTACTTTGAAACTGAAGACGAAAATGATGAAAGTTTAATCGAAAGACCAGCAGTTGTTACAATCATGGGGCACGTTGACCACGGTAAAACAACGCTATTAGACTCAATTCGTCATACACGTGTAACAGCTGGAGAAGCTGGCGGTATTACTCAACATATTGGTGCTTATCAAATAGAAAATAATAACAAAAAAATTACTTTCTTAGATACTCCAGGACATGCTGCATTTACAACAATGAGAGCACGTGGAGCTCAAGTAACTGATATTACAGTACTTGTAGTAGCTGCTGATGATGGTGTTATGCCTCAAACAATTGAAGCGATTAACCATGCAAAAGCTGCTGAAGTACCTATTATTGTAGCTGTAAACAAAGTTGACAAACCAACAGCAAATCCTGATCGTGTTATGCAAGAATTAGGAGAGTATGGTTTATACCCTGAAGATTGGGGTGGCGATACAATCTTTGTTCAACTATCTGCAATTCAAGGTGATGGAATCGACGATTTACTAGAAATGATCGGACTTGTTTCTGAAGTCGAAGAATTAAAAGCCAAAACTGACCGTGCAGCAGTTGGTACAGTTATTGAAGCAGAGTTAGATAAATCACGTGGACCTGCAGCGTCTCTATTAGTACAAAATGGTACTTTAGAAGTTGGAGATTCATTAGTAGTAGGTAACACATATGGTCGTGTACGTGCTATGGTAAGTGATTTAGGTAAACGTATTAAAATAGCTGGCCCATCTACGCCTGTTGAAATTACTGGTTTACATGATGTACCTCAAGCTGGAGATCGTTTTGTAGTATTTAAAAACGAAAAAGAAGCTCGTCAAATCGGTGAAAGACGTCAACAAGAAAACATCTTAAAACAACGTCAAGATAGTAAGAGTGTTTCTTTAGATAACTTGTTTGAACAAATGAAACAAGGTGAAATGAAAGACTTAAATATTATTATTAAAGGTGATGTACAAGGTTCAGTAGAAGCTTTAGCAGCATCATTAATGAAAATTGATGTAGAAGGTGTTAACGTACGTATAATTCATACAGCAGTTGGTGCTATCAATGCATCAGACGTTACACTTGCAGCAGCATCAAACGGTATAATAATTGGATTTAACGTAAGACCTGATGCAGGTGCAAAACGTGCCGCTGAAGAAGAAAACGTAGATATGAGATTACACCGTATTATTTATAAAGTAATCGAAGAAATTGAATCAGCAATGAAAGGATTATTAGATCCTGAATATGAAGAACAAGTAATTGGACAAGCAGAAGTGCGTCAAACTTTCAAAGTATCTAAAGTAGGTACAATTGCAGGTAGTTACGTAACTGAAGGTAAAATTACGAGAGATTCAAGTGTCCGTATAATACGTGACGGTATCGTTATCTTTGAAGGTGAATTAGATACATTAAAACGTTTCAAAGATGACGCTAAAGAAGTAGCAACAGGATACGAATGTGGTATCACAATTGAGAAATTCAACGATATTAAAGAAGGCGACATATTTGAAGCTTTCAAAATGGTTGAAATCGAAAGAAAATAATATTTAATATTAAGTTGAGGCTGAGACAATTAATTTGTCCCAGCCTCATTTTTTTATTGGATATGAGCTGAATCGCCCGATATCTCTGAAGTCTTCGTGCGTTTTGACTTGATTTTAATCTAAAATCTATATAGATGCTAATCTATTAAGAGGAATGGGGGAGAGTTTATGGATTATAAAGTACTATCAACATTATTAAAGACAATATCTGATTCAAATCGTTTAGAAATTATAGATTTACTATCATGTGGTGAACTTTGTGCTTGTGATTTATTAGAACATTTTCAGTTTTCTCAACCAACTTTAAGCCATCATATGAAGTCTCTTGTTAACTGTAATTTGATCTTTACTAGAAAAGAAGGTAATAAAAGAATGTATCGTTTAAATACAGAATTATTTAATGAGTTAAACAATCAACTTCAAAGCATCTATCACAATAGTGAATCTTGTATTTGTAACTCTATGGAGCCAGGAGTGTGCAAAGCATGACTATATTAGCGATATTGATTTTTGTAATAACTCTAATATTTGTTATATGGCAACCTAAAGGCTTGGATATCGGTATAACAGCACTAATAGGAGCTATCATCTCCATTATAACGGGAGTGGTTAGTTTTTCTGATGTAATAGAAGTGACCGGCATTGTATGGAATTTAACATTAACATTTGAGGCAGTTATTCTAATTTCTCTTATTCTAGATGAAATTGGCTTCTTTGAATGGTCAGCTATACATATGGTAAAAGCATCTAATGGTAATGGATTGAAAATGTTTATATATATTATGTTATTAGGTTCTGTTGTTGCAGCATTTTTCTCTAACGATGGGGCTGCACTTATATTAACACCGATTGTATTAGCGATGGTCCGTAATTTAGGGTTTAATAAAAAGATTATATTCCCGTTTATCATTGCGAGTGGATTTATAGCAGATACGACTTCACTACCATTAATCGTAAGTAATTTAGTTAATATCGTTTCAGCCGATTATTTTAATATTGGCTTTGTAGAATACTTCACGCGTATGATTATTCCTAACATATTTTCTTTAGTTGCAAGTATTCTTGTATTATGGTTGTTGTTCAAATCATCAATTCCAAGAACTTTTGATGCAAGTCATATTAAAAATCCTAGAACTGCAATTAAAGATGAAAGACTCTTTTATATTTCTTGGGTAGTGTTAGCGATATTATTAATAGGATATTTAATTAGCGAATTTGTTCATATACCTGTATCGATTATTGCTGGTATAATTGCAATAATATTTATATTACTTGCACGAAAATCAAAAGCTGTAAATACAAAAGCAGTAATTAAAGGTGCGCCATGGAATATTGTAATATTCTCAATAGGAATGTACCTCGTAGTGTTTGGACTTAAAAACGTAGGTATTACAACAATCCTAGGAGATATCCTTACATCAATTTCTCAACATGGACTGTTTGCAAGTATTATGGGAATGGGATTTATCGCAGCATTTCTATCGTCTATTATGAATAACATGCCCACCGTTCTAATTGATGCATTAGCAATAAATCAATCAAATGTAATTGGGACATTAAAAGAAGGCATGATATATGCTAATGTTATAGGTTCAGATTTAGGACCTAAAATAACACCTATAGGTTCATTAGCTACTTTGCTATGGTTACACGTACTTTCTCAAAAAGGCGTAAAAATACCATGGGGAACATATTTTAAAACAGGTATAATCATTACAATCCCAGTACTATTTATTACATTATTAGGCTTATATATAACATTGATAATATTTTAAAGAAAAAGAGGCATTTATATATGAATAAAAAAATAATTTACTTTATATGCACAGGTAATTCATGTAGAAGTCAAATTGCTGAAGGATGGGGTAAGCAATTACTAGGTGACGAATGGAATGTATATTCAGCTGGTATAGAAACACATGGTGTAAATCCAAAAGCAATAGATGCAATGAAAGTAGTTAACATTGATATTACTGATCAAACTTCTGATTTAATTCATTCAAATATACTTAACCAAGCTGATTTAGTTGTGACGTTATGCAGTCATGCAGATCAAAACTGCCCAACAATTCCAGCACATGTACAAAAAGAACATTGGGGTTTTGACGATCCAGCAGGAAAAGAATGGTCTGAATTTCAACGAGTTAGAGATGAAATAGGATTGAAAATCAAAATATTTAAAGAAGAAACGACAAATAAATAAACATAAAAATCTTCATATAAGTGGATATATATGAAGGTTTTATTTTATCCTGTATGATGAGAGAAAGACCATTTGGGAGGTTAGACTATGATAGAAAAAGACAATAGTAGGAAAATTATTCTAGATTTAGCTGTTACGCTTGATGGATTTATAGAAGGTGAAAATGGTGAAATTGATTGGTGTATTATGGATCCTGAAATGAATTTCGATGATTTTCTAGATCAAATAGATACTATTTTCTATGGTAGAAAAAGTTATGAAATGTGGGGAGATTTTCAACCAAGTTTAACGGATTCTGAAGATGATAAAGCGATGTGGAGCAAGGTACATTCTAAAGAAAAATATGTCTTTTCCAAAAAGTTTAATTTTGATGATTATCATGTGAATATTATTAAAGATGATATTGATACAAGGGTAAATGAAATAAAAAGAGAGCCTGGAAAAGATATTTGGTTGTACGGTGGATCAAGCTTAATTACATCATTTGTAAAATACGGCTTAGTTGATGAATATAGATTATCAGTACATCCCATCGTTCTCGGAAAAGGAAAACCGCTATTTATAGATATTGAAGATAGACAAGAACTAAAACTCATCAATACTAGAACATTTCAATCAGGTGTAATACAGTTGATTTATAGAAATGATGAATAACAAAATGTAATTTCTTATGTGTACTTATACCAAAAAACGGGAATATATTTGTATTAAGAAATATGGAGTAGATAGATATGAAAACATTATTTAAAGGTGTAGCTACTGTCGGAGGTACTTTAGCACTTAGCCAAGTTGTAATCAAGAAACTTTCTAAAAGAAGTATGAGAAGTCAAATTGCTGAATGGATTATTGCTTCAAAAACGCAACGTCCTAGTTATGACGATTATGATTCTAAATGTGATTTTGTTAATGCGTTGTATAAAGTTAATAAGGAAGAATATCAACTTCCTAAAATGTATAAGCCAAAGACTGATATGGATGATTATTTTATTGATGAAATGAAAGTGATTAATTATAATGTGAAAGCAAAATCAAATATTGGTATATTATACCTACATGGTGGTGCATATATTCATCAACCGTCTATTTTTCATCATTATTTTATAGAAGAATTAGCGACGAAAGTAGATGCTACTGTTGAGTTGCCAATATATCCTAAAGCTCCAAATGAAATGTTTTTAAGGTCTTATGAACTTATTATTGATTTGTATCGTAGAATGATTGAAACTTACGATGACATAGTGATAATTGGTGATTCTGCTGGAGGTGGATTAGCGACAGGTTTAGTTCAGTTATTGAAAGAACAAGAGATTAAACAACCGCTTCATGTCTTTTTAATTTCTCCATGGATTGATATTAATATGGATAATGAAAATATGACTGAATTCCTTCAAGAAAGTGATCCAATGTTAACAGTTGAATCATTAAAATTTGTTGGTGAATTATGGAGTGGACATACTGATAAAAAACATCATCTATTATCACCAACTTATGGAGACTTGCAAGACTTACCACCAATTACATTATTCGTAGGTTCTAGAGAAATTTTATTACCGGATATTCAATTGTTTAATGACAAGTTACAAGCATTTAATAATAACGTGGCATATCATGAGTATATAAATCAAAATCATGTGTTTCCATTAGAGCCTATACCAGAAGCTAAAGAAGCAAGAAGTATTATTTATAATACGATCAATGCTTATAAAGATAAGAACGATTAATGATGTTTAAATAATGTCGCATTTATCATAATATTTAAACTACCTAAACTTTGATATGATTGTCTTTTTAAGCCAACAAGCATGTGTTATAATTTAATAATGTATAAATAGAGATTTGAATATTAAGAGGTGAAAGAAATGAGTATTCGTTCTGAACGCGTTGGCGAACAAATGAAAAAAGAATTAATGGATATTATAAACAATAAACTTAAAGATCCAAGAGTTGGATTTTTAACGATTACAGATGTAGAACTTCCTGGTGATTTATCTCATGCTACTGTTTATTTAACAGTATTAGGAACAGATAAAGAAAAAGAAGATACATTTAAAGGTTTAGAAAAAGGTAAAGGTTTCATTAAATCTGAGATTGGAAGTCGTATGAAATTACGTATTCTACCTGAATTACATTTTAAATATGATGAATCAATCGATTATGGTAATAAGATTGAACGTATGATTCAAGATTTAAATCGTAATGACTAAAGTTTGAATATTTGATTGAATTTATATGTAGTGGACCAATCATCTACTGCAAATATAATAAAGCGAAGCTAAGACAATTAATTTGTCCTAGCTTCGTTTTTTCTTTTTAATCAAGTTTTAATTTTTCTCTAATTATTTATGAACTTTGCAAAGGTATAGTTAAATCAAGTTAAAAATAGCAAAGAATAAATAAGGGGGAAATAAAAATGAGAATTGTTGTTGTACCTTCAGGATTTAAAGAAAGTTTAAGTGCAGAGGAAGTGGGTCATTCAATTACAAAGGGTATAAAAAAAGTAGATTCTTCACATCAAGTAACAACTATTCCGATGGTAGATGGCGGTGAAGGTTTTGTAGATACGATTATAAAATTGAAAGAAGGAAGCAAAATCAAGACTCATGTGATGGGGCCAGTTGGTATACCTACAGAATCTTTTTTTGGAATTTTTGTAGAAAATGGTGTTAAAACAGCAGTGATAGAAATGGCAGCAATTGCAGGGTTAAGACAAGTACCTAAGGACATGAGAAATCCAATTAATACAACTACATTTGGTGTAGGTGAAACTATAATTAAAGCATTAGATTGCGGTGCTGAACGAATTTTAATTGGATGTGGGGATTCAGGAACTTCTGATGGTGGCGTTGGAATGGCGCAAGCATTAGGTGTTAAATTCTTAAATAAACATGGTAATGAAATATTCATAAATGGCGGCGGTGAAATCGATCGAATTCATGGTGTTGATATGAGATATATAGATGCTAGAATTCACTTAGTAAATATAGATGTAGCAGTAAATTGGACAAATTTATTATGTGGTAATAAAGGAGTAGCAAGAGTGTATGGGCCACAAAAAGGTGCATCTCCTCGTGATGTCGAAAAATTGTCTAATAATCTAGAACACCTTGCAAGACTCATAAAAAGATTTAAAAACAAGGATGTTTCATTAATGAGTGGTGGTGGTGCTTCGGGTGGTTTAGGTGCTGGATTATATGGATTTCTTAATGCGCGTTTATACCCTAGATTTGAAATCATCATGAAGTATATTGAAATTTCTGATGCTATAAAAAATGCAGATTTAGTAATTACTGCAGAAGGATGTATTGATTTTCAAACACCTAACGGAAAAATCCCATCAGAAGTTGCGAGAATAGCAAAAATACATGGAAAACCTGTCATCGCATTTGCAGGTACAATCGGGCATAATGCAAAGATAAATTATCAAAGTGGTATTGATGCGTTTAGTAGTATTATTCCAGAACCAACGACATTAGAAAATTCAATTTTAGACGCAGATAAATGGTTAGAAAATTGTTCTGAAAATGCACTGAGACATATTTTGATTGGTATAAATTTAGGCAATCAAATGTATAAAATAAAAGATGCTGTACAATGAGTAATAAACAATTAATATATCTGTGTATTTATTTTGTGTTTTCTATAATAGTATTTTTAAGTACTGATTTACCTTATTTAGGACAACTTAGTTTAATAGTATTTGTATTATCTTTAGGATTGTTTCTATTAACGAACATGCCTGCAGGACTTTCTGCATTTATAGCATTAATAATAGGTATTGTACTTGGATTGCCAGAAAAAGTATTATTTGAATCTTTAAATGAACAAGTTGTGTGGCTCATGATTGGGGCATTTATTATTGGAGCTGCTGTTGAGAAAAGTGGTTTGTTAGATAGATTAATTTATTGGATAAATGATAAATGTCGTACAAAAAATAAAATGAATTTATTTCTATTTATAATAGTTCAAGTAATATCAATATTGGTTCCATCGACTTCTGGGAGAGCTGCAGCTATGTTGCCAATATATAAAGCTTTTGCTATTAGATTTCAAGACAATCAAAAATATTTTGCATTATTGATACCTGTACTTATTTTAATGGGTGCAAACCTGACATTAATAGGTGCTGGTAGTCATATTGTAGGTATTGGATTGTTAAAAGGTCAAACAAATGAAAATATTTCTTATGTTGAATTTCTTTTATGGGGTGGGCCTTTTGGCATCATGATAGGCATTATAAGCTTAATTATTATAAATAAAATGAATTTTAATACAAATGAAATCAATACCCAAACAACTTCAAACTATTTAAAAAGGAATCGTTCAGCATTTAGTGTTAAAGAGCAAAAGACTTTGTTATATTTGTTAATTACTATTAGTTTGTGGATAACAGAATCTATACATGGATTTGATATTGCATTTATAACAATTGTTATGAGTATTGTTATAGTAACGCCTAATGTAGGTGTCATATCATGGAAAGAAGGATTACAAAGTATTTCATGGAGTTTAATATTTTTTGTAGCTGGAGCAACATCACTTGGAAAATTACTCGTTTCATATAAAGTTGTTCAATATATACAAGAACATTTATTTGGTTATCTATCTGGATTTGAAAATATAAATGTACAAGTTATATTATTGATTATTGTTATAATAACTGTAACGTCACATTTATATGTAACAAGTCATACTACTAGAGCTGTCGTGTTTGTTCCATTATTTTTATTGTTTAGTGATATGTTTAATTTAAATCCAGTTGCGGTCGTTTTTATAACTTTGATTGGAACTAACTATTGTGTTACTTTTCCAGTAAGTTCGAAAGCACTACTTTTATTTTATGAGCAAGAAAATAAGCCTTTTGAAAATAAAGATTTAGCAAAACTTAGCAGTATTTTGATGCCAATATATATGTTAATGATGATTGCATGTTATTATTTTTGGTGGCAATTTACTGGCTTATCGCTTAGATAAAGGAGTACTAAAATGAAAAAAATATTAATAGTCGAAGATGAAGTGAAAATTGCAAGAGTTATACAAATAGAGTTAGAGTATGCAAATTACGAAATTAGTATTGCGAATACTGGTAAGCGAGCTTTAGATTTATTTGAATCAAAAGACTTTGACCTAGTCTTATTAGACGTTATGATTCCTGAATTAAACGGATTAGAGGTTCTGAGAAGGATTCGAGAAGTAGATAATAACATTAAAATAATTATGTTAACTGCAAGAGATGCAGTTATGGATAAAGTAAGTGGCTTAGATTCTGGGGCAAATGATTATATGACAAAACCATTTGAAATAGAAGAACTGCTAGCTAGAATTAGAGTTCATTTAAAACAAAATAATGAAGTCACAAATGAGAATAATAGTGAAATTCACTTTAAACATATAGTTATTCATCCATTAAGTCGAGAAGTATACATGGATAAAGTATTAATAAACTTAACGCAGAAAGAATATGATTTATTGTTATATTTTGTTGAGAATAAAAACCAAGCCTTGACTAGAGAACAGATTATTGAAAAAGTTTGGGGATACGAATATTATGGTGATACAAATGTCATCGATGTTTATGTAAGATATTTAAGAAAAAAACTAGATCAAAATGAAATATCCTTAATATCTAGCGTAAGAGGTATTGGATATATGATAAAGGATTAAATCAATGAAACTTGGGACGAAAATACAACTCTATACCACTGTTATGATAGTTATTGTTGTTATTTGCATTAATTTATTTGTTTACTTTGTCTACCAAAAGATTTCACTAGAATCTGAAGTGACTCAGTTAGAAAGCAGGGGAATAAATATAATGAAAGAATTCCAAAACACTTCAGATAGTGATGTAAATACGGAGGCAGTTCTTCAATCTTATTTACTCTCAGATGGATATATTACTGTAGTAAATCCAAAAAATAAAAATATTGTGCAAATATCAACTGATATTAAATATAAGAATTTAGCAGAATCATACAAAAATAGACAATATAAAAAAGTGGTTGATAAAAATGGAAATCATTTTGCAATGGTATCTTTACCGATTATTTTGAAAAATGGTGAAGTAAATAATCTTCAAATATTTGAAAATATTGATTTTAAGTACGAAACTTTTTCAATATTAAAGTGGATATTAATTGTTTCAACATTCATTATACTAATCGTGATATTTCTATTGAATCGAATCATTACGCAAATTATTTTGAAGCCTATCAATGAGCTTATTGAACAAATGAATAAAACGAGAGAAACAAAACATTACAGTAAAATAAATATAAATAATAACGATATGAAAGAATTGAAAGAACTTTCAAATACTTTCAATGAAATGATGCTTAATTTAAAAGACCATGACGAAAAGCAACAAGCATTTATACTTAATGCTTCTCATGAATTAAAAACGCCAATTACTGTTATGACTTCTTATAGCGAAATGTTAAAAAGATTTGGCAAAACAAGACCCGATTTATTAGATGAGGGAATAGATACAATAAATGAAGAAGCTAAAAGGTTAAAATATTTAACTGAACAAATGTTAGATTTGGCTAAAATAGAACGTACATTTCATGATATTGTTTTTTCAAATGTTGATATTGTTTCACAAGTTTCGAATTTAACTAAAAAACTTTCACAAGTATATAAAAGAAAAATTAATGTACACACAAATGAAAATGTTTTAATTGGTAAAATTAATAAAGAAAGTTTTAATCAGTTAATAACAATTTTCTTAGATAATGCGTACAAATATAGTCAATCAGAAATTGATTTATTTTTAATAAGTAAAAATAAATATATAGAAATTAAAATTAAAGATTATGGTCCTGGTATCCCTGAAGAAGATATTGATAAAATATTCACGAGGTTTTATAGAATTGATAAAGCGAGATCTCGTCAGTCTGGTGGATCTGGATTAGGTTTATCCATAGCAAAAGAACTGGCATCTAAAAACCAAATCGATATACAAGTTAATAGTAAATTAGGTATTGGATCAGAATTTATTTTAAAAGTGAGAAAGGTGTGAAAATGTGAAGAAACTAATTAAGCCTGTTCTTATCGTTATTATGGCAATACTTCTAATTACTTTAATTACTATTATTTATTTCAGGTCAACAGAACAATTGATGGATAAAAATCATGCGAAAACTTTGGTGTCAGAAAGGTATAAAGGCGAGTTAATTAAATTAACTCAATCTAAGGATGATCGAATGTTTTATGTAGTGATTAAAGATAAAGATAAAAAATATAGTTTAGAAATTGACAGAAAAGATGAAACAATTAAAAATGTTACATCACAATCAATTTCTAAACAAGTCGCAAAAAAGCAGAAACCTAAAAAAGAAAAAGAGAAACAAACATTTATAACTGAAAAAAGAGCTAAACAGATTGTTATGAATGAAGTTGGTGGAACATTTGTAGATATTAAAAAAAATGAGAAATCTAAACCAGCTACTTATACAGTCACTCAGCATGTAGATCATGATGAAGGTGCAATGGTTTCTGTTAATGCGTTAAATGGTAAGGTTAATTCAGTATCTTGGTTTAATATAGAACGCCCTCAAACTGACTATAATGAGGGAAATGCTAAGAAAGAACAGTATTATTATGAAGATGATGATGACTATGATAATGATGACTACGAAGACGATTAAAGTAGATTATCAGTTATTTCTTCTTTTTAATTGCATTTTCATGTAAACTTATATTGAAATGAAGCATGTTTTGGAGGTCGTAAAGTTGGATGGCATATTAGCAATTCATAAAGAAGTAGGCATGACAAGCCATGATGTTGTGTTTAAACTTCGTAAAATATTAAAGACAAAAAAAGTTGGTCATACGGGAACATTGGATCCGGAAGTGAGTGGTGTATTACCTATCTGTATTGGTAAAGCAACACGTGTAAGTGACTATGTTATGGAAAGTGGCAAAAAATATAAAGCAGAAGTTACGATTGGTTTTAGTACGACTACTGAAGATCAAACAGGTGAATTAGTAGAACAGAAAATTGTAAATGAGCATACATGGAGTACCGAAGATATAAGATCTACATTGAATAAATTAGTTGGTGAGATTGAACAAATACCACCTATGTACTCTGCTGTGAAAGTAAACGGCAAAAAATTATATGAATACGCACGACAAAATATTGAAGTTGAAAGACCTGTTCGTAAAGTCTTTATTAATAGCATAGAATTAACTTCAGAAATTTCATATGTTGACCAAATCTGCAAATTTGAAATCGAAGTAGAATGTGGTAAAGGGACTTATATTAGAACTTTAGCAACCCAAGTGGGTGAGTTATTAGGCTTTCCAGCACATATGTCTCATTTGATCAGATTAAAAAGTGGTGGATTTTCACTCGACCAAGCTGTTAAATTGGATGATTTAAGAGAAATAGTTGAGCAAGATAAGTTACAAAATGTGCTTCTTCCATTAGAATATGGATTGAATGGTTTAGAAAAAATAACGATAAACGATGAAGACATCGTTAAAAGAATTCAAAACGGACAAAAAATAGAAAAACATTTAATAGACGAACATAAACATGATGGTATATTCGTTGTTTGGTATGAAGAAAAAGCCATAGCAATAATGGATACATACGAAAAAAATAGTGCATTATATAAGCCGAAAAAAGTTTTTCTTTAAAGGAGTATTTTGATGGAAGTTATAGAAATTACACACCCAATAAAATCAACACAATTTGTAAATGAAAATATTGCTTTAGCAATTGGATTTTTTGATGGCATACATTTAGGGCATCAAAAAGTACTTCAAAAAATGATTAAAGTAGCTAAAGATCAACATTTAAAGAAAGCAGTCATGACATTTGATCCACACCCTTCAGTAGTATTGAATCCTGAGAAGAAGCGAACAACATATTTAACACCTATTGCTGACAAAATAGAATCAATAGAAAAATTAGGCGTCGATTATTGTTTCGTAGTAAACTTTTCTTCAACTTTTGCAAATGTATCTGCAGATGATTTTATAGATCAGTATTTCATACAAAATCATGTGAAAGCTGTTATTGCAGGATATGATTTTAGTTTTGGTAAATATGGAAAAGGTAATATGTCTTCTTTACAAGAGAATGATTATCCTTTTAGCGTACATGTAGTATCTAAACAAACTTTGCAAGACGATGATAAAATTTCTACAACGGATATAAGAGCTTCACTTGAACTTGGTGAAATTGAAGCGTGTAATTTGGCTCTTGGTAGACCTTATGTTATTAAAGGAATGGTTGTACAAGGTGAAAAAAGAGGTAGAACAATTGGATTTCCAACGGCTAATGTAGAACCGGTTGATGATTACGTTTTACCTAGAAAAGGCGTATACGCAGTTACTATACTCATTAAATCTAGAGATAAAACGTATAAAGGTGTATGTAACGTTGGTGTTAAACCGACATTCCATGACCCTTCTGCTTCTCAAATAAGTATTGAAGTAAATATATTTGATTTTGATGAAAGTATTTACGGAGAGCGTGTTGAAGTTTATTGGCATCACTTTATTCGACCAGAACAAAAGTTTGATGGAATTGATGCACTCGTAAGTCAAATCACAAAAGATAAAGAAGAAGCGAAATCGTTATTATTGCTTGAAAGATAATATGCTTTTATGTATAATAGTTTAAGTGCCTATTCCTTGGCTAATCGACACTCCGACGATTCGCTCAGGTTTACGGTGAATACAATTATAGGAGGGAAATTGACAATGGCAATTTCACAAGAAAGAAAAAACGAACTAATTAAAGAATACCGCGTACACGAAACAGATACGGGTTCTCCAGAAGTACAAATCGCAGTTTTAACTGAAGAAATTACTACTTTAAACGAACATTTACGTACACATAAGAAAGACCATCATTCACGTCGTGGATTATTAAAAATGGTTGGTCGTCGTAAACATTTATTAACATATTTACGTGACAATGATGTTCAACGTTACCGTGATTTAATCAAATCATTAGGATTACGTCGTTAATCACAATATCAATCGAAGGAAATCGATCAGATTTCTTTCGATTTTTTTTATAAATAAATATAAAAAATAAGTATATAATGGTATGATATAAGAGATTAATTGTATGAGAGGAGATTCATAAATGTCTCAAGAGAAAAAAGTCTTTAAGACAGAATGGGCAGGCAGTCCATTAATAATTGAAACAGGCCAATTAGCAAAACAAGCTAATGGTGCAGTATTAGTAAGATATGGGGATACAGTTGTATTATCAACAGCAACTGCATCTAAAGAACCTAGAAATGTAGACTTTTTCCCATTAATGGTAAATTACGAAGAAAAAATGTACGCAGCAGGTAAAATTCCTGGTGGATTTAATAAACGTGAAGGTAGACCTGGTGAAGATGCTACTTTAACAAGTCGATTAATTGATAGACCAATTAGACCTCTATTTCCTAAAGGCTATAAACATGATGTTCAAGTAATATCAATTGTCATGAGTGTAGATTCAAATTGTTCTCCAGAAATGGCAGCAATGATTGGTTCTTCAATGGCATTATCTGTTTCTGACATCCCATTTGAAAGACCTATTGCAGGTGTAAATGTAGGTTTAGTAGATGGTGAGTATGTTATAAATCCAAATGTAGAGCAAAAAGAAGTTTCTTTATTGGATTTACAAGTAGCAGGACATAAAGATGCAGTAAACATGGTTGAAGCAGGTGCTAAAGAAGTAACAGAAGAAATGATGTTAAATGGAATTTTGTTCGGACATAAAGAAATACAAAGACTTGTTGAATTCCAAGAAGCAATTATTGAAGAAATTCAACCTGTAAAAGCAGAATTTATTCCAGTAGAAATTGAAGCTTCATTTGAAGAATCAGTTCGTACAAAAGCTGAAGCTTTAGACATAAACGCTGCAATAAGAACTGAAGAAAAACAACAACGTGATATTAATATTTCTGCTGTTAAAGATGAAGTGCTTCAACATTTCGATAATGAAGAAGATCCTGATAACGAACAAGTTCTAAAGTCTGCAAGTAAAATTTTAGATACACTTGTTAAGGACGAAGTTCGTCGCTTAATTACAGAAGATAAAATTAGACCTGATGGACGTAATCCTGAAGAAATTAGACCATTAGCATCAGAAGTTGGTCTATTACCAAGAGCGCATGGTTCTGGATTGTTTACGCGTGGACAAACACAAGCATTTTCAGTTGCTACTTTAGGTGCGCTTGGAGAACATCAAATTATTGATGGACTTGGTACTGAAGAACAAAAACGTTACATGCATCACTATAATTTCCCTAACTTCTCAGTTGGTGAAACTGGCCCAGTAAGAGGACCAGGTCGTCGTGAAATTGGACACGGTGCATTAGGAGAACGTGCTTTATTACAAGTAATTCCAGATGAAAAAGAATTCCCTTATACAATAAGAGTTGTATCTGAAGTACTTGAATCTAATGGTTCATCTTCACAAGCTTCAATTTGTGGATCAACATTAGCATTAATGGATGCTGGTGTACCAATTAAAGCGCCAGTTGCAGGTATCGCAATGGGGTTAATTACTAAAGATGATAATTATACAATTTTATCAGATATTCAAGGTATGGAAGATGCCTTAGGTGATATGGACTTTAAAGTTGCAGGTACTGAAAAAGGTATTACTGCAATTCAAATGGATATCAAGATTGACGGTTTAAGTGAGCAAATTTTAAAAGAAGCACTTGAACAAGCTAGAATTGGTAGACTATATATCTTAAACCATATGTTAGAAACGTTAAGAGAGCCTAGAGAAGAATTAAGTCAATATGCTCCTAAAATAGAAATCATGCATATTAAATCAGCCAAAATAAGAGATGTTATTGGACCTGGAGGTAAAAAAATCAATGAAATCATTGATGAAACAGGTGTTAAATTAGACATTGAACAAGATGGTACAGTATTTATCGGTTCTAAAGATAAAGAAATGATTGATCGTGCACGTAAAATCATTGAAGATATCGTAAGAGAAGCGGAAGTCGGCGCTATTTATATGGGTACAGTTAAACGTATCGAGAAATTTGGTGCATTTGTTGAAATATTCCCAGGTAAAGATGCACTAGTTCATATCTCTCAATTTTCAAACGAAAGAGTTAACAAAGTTGAAGATGTAGCAAAAATTGGTGATCAATTCTTAGTGAAAGTTACTGAAATTGACCGTCAAGGACGTGTAAATGCTTCACGTAAAGTGTTATTGGATGAAGAAAAAGAACAAAAATAGTAATATAATTAAATAAATGCTTTAAATAGGGACATTCACGTGTCCCTATTTTTATTATGAGGTGATAGAATGACAGAATTAAAATCATTAAAAAATGGTACAACATTAATATTTGAAGATGTTCCTAATAGTGAAACAATTAGTATTGGTGTATATGTAAAGACTGGTACAGCTAATGAAGGAGATTATCCTGAAGGTATTGCCCATTTTATGGAACATATGCTTTTTAAAGGAAGTAAACAGTATTCAAGACAGCAATTATCAACTGAATTTGATAAAATTGGTGGATATAATAATGCATACACAACTAAGCTTTATACTTGTTACTTCTGTAAAACTTTAAAAAGATTTGAAAAAAAAGCAACAGATTTATTATTGGACATGGTTAAGAATCCTTTATTTATAGAAGAAGAAATTACGCGCGAGAAAAAAGTAATCCTTGAAGAAATTAAAATGATTGAAGATACACCTGAAGAATGGTTATTGGATAAATTAGAAAATGAAATCTATAAAGACCAACCATTAGGTAGAATGATTTTAGGTACACCACAAAGTGTTAATGAAATTGATAGAAAGACTTTAGTCGATTTTCATGAAAAATTTTATCAAAGTAATCGATTAATCGTTTCTGTTGCTGGTGCGTACAGTGAATCTTTAAAAGAAGAAATAATCGAACGATTAACAGATGAGCAGAGTATTGCTATTGATGAAGATCAACAAAAAATGCAGTTTATTGAAAAGAAAGAAACTTACTATAAAAATGAACTTGAACAAACGCACTTTATGAGAAGCTACGTCGCACCAAGCTATAATGATGAGCACTATTATTCTACTAATATATTAAATACAATATTAGGTGAAACGATGAGTTCTAAATTATTCCAAGTGCTTAGAGAAGAACACGGTCTTTGCTATAATGTTTATTCGGATTTCCAAAGCTTTCCGAACGATGGCTTGTTGACAATCTATGTTGCAACAGATAAAGAGAATGTGGATGCTTCAAGCAAGTTGATTACAGAAGTTCTTGAAAACCTACTCAAAGATGGCATTACGCAAGAAGAACTAGACGATGCAAAAAGTCATATTATAACAAGTTTCTTAATGGCTTCCGAATCTAATCAAAATAAAATGACAAGAAATGCGCGTTCAATCATGTTTCATAACGAACTTATTTCAAACGATAAATTTGAAAAAGAAATCAATCAAATTCAGTTAAAAGATATTAAAACAGCTACAAAAATATTACTTGAAGCGCCTTATTCTGAATTTATACTTACAGAGAAATAATATATATCGTAATAAGAAGTAAAAATATTCTCTTCCTTTATTTTAATTATGTATAAGTCTGTTGTATGTGCTTGTGTAAACGATTATATAAATGGTATGATTAAATAAATATATTATGGACGGGACTACATTTAGGAGGAACAATTTTGAGTTTAATTAAAAAGAAAAATGATAAAATTCGTATCATACCACTTGGTGGTGTTGGAGAAATCGCAAAAAATATGTATATCGTTGAAGTGGATGAAGAAATGTTCATGTTAGACGCTGGTTTAATGTTTCCAGAAGATGAAATGTTAGGCGTAGACGTTGTTATACCAGATATACAATATGTAATTGAAAATAAAGAAAAGCTTAAAGGTATCTTCTTATCACATGGACATGAAGATTCAATTGGTGCAGTAAGTTATATACTTGAAAAATTAGATGCACCTGTTTATGGTTCTAGATTAACGATTGCGTTAGTAAAAGACCATATGAAAGCTAGAAAAATAAATAAAAAAGTACGTTACTATACAGTAAATAAAGATTCAGTAATGAGATTTAAAAATGTTAATGTAACGTTCTTTAATACAACACATTCAATCCCAGATAGTTTAGGTGTATGTATACATACATCTTACGGATCTATCGTATATACTGGTGAATTTAAATTCGACCAAAGTTTACAAGGGGCATATGCACCAGATATTGCTAAAATGACTGAAATTGGTCAAAATGGTGTATTTGCACTAATTAGTGATTCAACAGAAGCAGAAAAGCCTGGATATAATGTTCCGGAAAATGTTATTGAAAGTCATATAGTAGATGAATTTGCTAAAGCAAATGGTCGAATCATTGTATCTTGTTATGCATCTAACTTTATCCGTATACAACAAGTATTAAACGCAGCAAGCAAATTAAATCGTAAAGTTTCATTCTTAGGACGTTCATTAGAAAGTTCATTTAACGTAGCACGTAAACTAGGTTATTTTAATATTCCAGAAAACTTATTAGTTCCTGTTCACGATATTAGTAAGTATCCTAAGAACGAGATGATTATCATTGCAACTGGTATGCAAGGTGAACCAATTGAAGCACTAGGTCAAATGGCTCAACAAAGACATCCAATTATGAATATTTTAGAAGGGGATAATGTTTACATTTCTACTACTGCCTCTGCAAATATGGAAGTTATTATTGGACAAACTTTAAATGAGCTTGTTAAAGCTGGTGCACATATCATGCCTAATAATAAAAAGACGCATGCTTCAAGTCATGGTTGTATGGAAGAACTTAAAATGATGCTTAATTTAATGAAACCGGAATACTTTATTCCTGTACAAGGTGAATTTAAAATGCAAATTGCACATGCGAAATTGGCTGCTGAAACTGGTGTGAATCCTGAGAAGATTTTCTTACTTGAAAAAGGTGACGTTGTTAATTTTGATGGTGAAAAAATGCTTGCCAATGAAAAAGTAACAGCAGGGAATGTATTAATAGACGGAATTGGTGTCGGAGATGTAGGTAATATTGTCTTAAGAGATAGACACTTATTAGCTGAAGATGGCATATTTATAGCTGTAGTAACATTAGATCCTAAGAACAGAAAAATTGTTGGAGGACCTGAAATTCAATCACGTGGATTTGTATATGTAAGAGAAAGTGAAGAATTATTAAATGATGCTTCAGAAAAAGTACGTGAAATTGTTGAAGAAGGATTACTCCAAAAGAAAATTGAATGGTCTGAAATGAAACAAAATATGCGTGATAAACTCGGCAAATATTTATATGAACAAACGAAGCGTCGCCCGATGATTATTCCTATTATTTCTGAAATCTAATGGATTGTTTTATGGAAGATTTATTAACAGTCAAATAAGCCCAATCATGGGCTTATTTTTTGCATTATAGATAAGGAGGCTATTTCAAGATGGTACAAAAGAAGAAGCCAGCAACTAGTAAAAGAAAAACAACACGTGGTAAGAAAAAGCAAAAGGATAATACTTTAAAATATGTCATTCAAATGATAGTGCTGTTTTTATTAGTGCTAGGAGTTTTTCAATTAGGATTTATAGGATTAATGATAGATAGCTTCTTTCATTTTTTATTCGGTTACTCTAAGTACTTCACATATATTCTCATTGCGGTTATATCACTGCTAATTACAATAAACGGTAAATTGAAATTTACAAGAAGACTAAATGGTCTACTTATATTTCAAATTGCACTAATTTTTGTTATGCAATTGATTTTATATTTTAAAGATAAGTCTTTTGATACTTTTAAAATGACAATAAGTGAAACGTACTCAAGTTTAGAAAGAAATTCATTTTACTTTAATGGTGGTGGATATATAGGTTATTATGCTTTTAATGTTTTGAGTAAACTAATATCTGTTTTTGGTTATAGTTTATTGACAATACTTATATTAATATCTAGTGTTATTTTAATTGCTAAGAAAAGACATCGTGACATAACGAAATCAACTTTTGATATTGCTCAAAGCAAAACTAAATCAAAAATGACTAATTTAGAAAAAAAACGTGAAGAAAAAGCAAGAGCTAAACAATTAGAAAAAGAAAAGCGTCAAAAAAATCAACCAAAAGATGTATCGAACTTAAAAGAACTAGAACCTACTAATGAAGTTTCAACAGTTGAACCAGAACCAGTGAATGAAGATATTCCAATTTATGAATCACAAGAAAAACTAGAAGCTAAAAGAAAGCAACAGCCGAAGCGATCACCACAAAATACTGAACCTGTCGAAAGTGAAATCAATGAATCAACTATAGATGAAACGGAGAATTTAAATTATAAATTACCATCATTAGATATTTTAAATGATCCACCTCAATCTCAATCGGTTTCAAAAAAGACTGTTCAAGAAAAAGGCAAGTTACTAGAAGCAACATTAAGAAACTTTAATGTAGATGCTAAAGTAACACAAATTAGAATTGGTCCAGCTGTTACTCAATATGAAGTTCAGCCAGCTCAAGGTGTGAAAGTTAACAAAATAGTCAATTTAAGTAATGACATCGCACTTAATTTAGCAGCTAAAGACATAAGAATTGAAGCACCTATTCCAGGTAAATCAGCTGTTGGAATTGAAGTGCCAAACGAACATATTTCAATGGTTACATTAAAAGAAGTGTTAAGCGAAGCGAAACCTACGACAAATAAACTTGAAGTAGCACTTGGTAGAGATATTTCTGGTGAGCCAATAACAGCAGAGTTAAATAAATTACCTCATTTACTTGTAGCTGGTGCAACTGGTAGTGGTAAATCAGTTTGTATTAATGGTATTATTACGAGTATTTTAATGAATGCTAAACCACATGAAGTGAAACTAATGCTGATTGACCCTAAAATGGTAGAATTAAATGTTTATAACGGTGTGCCGCATTTATTAACGCCGGTAGTCACAAACCCTCAAAAGGCAAATCAAGCATTACAAAAAGTTGTATCAGAGATGGAAAAAAGATATGACTTATTCCAACATGTAGGTGCGAGAAATATAGAAGGATATAATCAATTTATTGAACGTACGAATCAAGAAATGGAAGAAAAGCAAGCACAATTACCATATATCGTAGTTATTGTTGATGAACTTGCAGATTTAATGATGGTTGCAGGGAAAGATGTGGAGTCATCAATTATGCGAATAGCTCAGTTAGCTAGAGCAGCAGGTATACATTTAATAATCGCGACGCAAAGACCTTCTGTAGATGTTATTACAGGTAGTATTAAAGCAAATATACCATCGAGAATTGCCTTTGCAGTAAGTTCTGCAACAGATTCTAGAACGATACTAGATGGTGGTGGTGCTGAAAAACTACTTGGTAGAGGAGATATGCTATTCTTATCAAGAGATTCATCAAAACCAACAAGAATACAAGGTGCATTCTTATCAGATGGTGAAGTAGAGACAGTCGTTCAGCATGTAGTTGGAGAACAAACTGCTAATTATGTGAAAGAAATGGAACCTGATGAACCTACTGAAGCGAGTGAAATGGAAAGTGAAGATGCACTATATAAAGAAGCATATTTATTTGTTGTTGAAGAACAAAAAGCAAGTGCTAGTTTGTTACAACGAAGATTTAGAATAGGTTATAATAGAGCATCTAGATTAATGGACGATTTAGAAAACAATGGTGTTATTGGACCACAATCAGGTAGTAAACCTAGACAAGTATTGGTTGATATTTATCAAGAGGAATAGGGGGATATTATGTCTACAGATGCAACTACAAATTTTGTAAAGAACTGGATATTAGATCAAATTCAATCAGGAGAAATTAAACCTGGTGAAACGATACCTAATGAGTTCGAAATCAAAAGATTGTTGAAAGTAAATTATGAAGAAATTGAAAAAGCTATACATGAACTTGTCACTGAACAAATCCTATCGCAAAAATCTGGGGATGTCACAGTTGTTAAACCGACTCAACCTTACTATTATCCTTTAGATGAATTGTTAAGTATTACTAAAATGATAGAAAAGAATGGAGAAGTGGCGGGTACAGAATTTATCAGTTTAGATGAAGAAGTTGCTACTTCAAAAGATATAGAAGTTCTTAATTTAGAAAAAGATGCCATGATATCTGTAATTGAAAGATTGCGAACTGCTGATGGAGAACCAGTTGTATATTGTTTAGATAAAATTGCTACTGATTTATTTGCATGTAGTGACTATCGTTCGAATTCTTCAATACTATCAGCAATAGAAAGTAAAGTAGAGTTTAAAATTACGCATGCAAATACATCTATAGAATCTATAAGCTATGAACCTTATATAAGTGAAATACTTAACTCTGAACCAGACGATGCTATGATGTTATTAACGCAGATACATTATAATGAACATGGTACACCGGTTCTTTATTCTTTAAATTATTTTAAAAGTAGTCTTGTAAAGTTTCGAATTACAAGAAATAGGATATAATAAATATATTGAGGAAAACAAAGTAACAATTGTTGCTTTGTTTCTGTATATATATACATATAAGAGAGGTGTATTTGATGATTACTACAGAACATATACAATTAGCATCAAACGATGTTTATGTCATACCAACAGAAAAGTTTAAAACAACGACGATAGTTTTTAAATTTGTAGCGCCTTTAAATAGTACTACGATTACATCTAGGTCAATTTTAAGTAAGTTAATAACAAGAATAACTAAAAAGTATCAAACAGATAGAGAGATGAATAATCTACTCGCTGATTTATACGGTGCACATTTATTTAGTTATGTAAATAAACAAGCAAATAATCATATTATGACGATTGGTATTGAAATAGTGAATGAAAAATACTTAAGAAGTGAGTTATCCTTATTTGAAAATGCTGTTCAATTATTACACGAAGTAATATTTAATCCATTAATTGAAAATGGAAAGTTCAATGAAAAATATACAAAGCAAGAAAAATCACTTTTACATAAAAAATTAACTGCAATAGAAGATAACAAGTCGCAACGAGCATTTATTCAGTTCATGAATCATATGTTTGAGGATGAACCATATAAATATTTAGCATCTGGTCGTCTTGAAGACATTGATAATGTGACTCCAGAATCATTAGTTGATACATATCATGATTTACTTCATGAAAACGCAATTTCTACATATATTATTGGAAACGTTGAATTAGACGAAGTTAAAGCACTTTGTAATGATTATTTTAGTTTTGATCACAATAGTCATTTAGAAATTGAAACTTCATCATTAAAAGTCATTGAAGAAGTAAAAGAAATAGTGGATTATACTAAAATTGATCAAGCTAAGTTAAATATGGGCTATAGATTCCCAATTGCATTCCATTCTAAAGAATATTATTCATTTTTAGTATTGAATATGTTATTAGGTGGAGATGCATCCTCAATATTATTTAGCGAAGTTCGAGAAAAACAAAGTTTGGCATATTCTATTCATTCTCAAATTGATGCTAGAAATGGCTTTTTATATATTGTTGGTGGAATTTCCAAAGATAAAGTTCAATTAGCTAAAGACACGATATTGGACATTTATAAAGATTTAGAGGAAGGGAACTTCGACGAGCAAAAGTTAGAGTTAGCTAAAAAAGTTCTTATATCTCATGCACGAGAGACGTTTGATAAGCAACGGCAAATGATTGATTTATTACATACACATGCACGTTATCAATCAGTATATAATCATGATGATTGGATTAAAGAAATAGAATCAATTACGATAGATGACATTAAAAATATTGCTCAACTAGGACAATTGGATACAATATATATACTGACTGAAGGTGAAAATAATGAGTAATCAATATTACGAACAGATTGATGAAACAGTTTATGAAGAAACTTTAGACAATGGATTAAAAGTGGTTGTTATTCCTAAGGCTGGTTTTTCTAAAACTTTTGTAACATATACGACTAATTTTGGTTCACTTGACCATACATTTAAACCACACGGGAAAGAAGCATTTGTCTCAGTTCCTGATGGTGTGGCACATTTTCTAGAACATAAACTTTTTGAAAAAGAAGAAGGCGATGTGTTTACTAGCTTTGCCGAAAATGATGCACAAGTTAATGCCTTTACGACTTTCGACAGAACGAGTTATTTATTTAGCGCGACTGGTAATATAAATAACAATATTATAAGACTATTAAAAATGATAGAGAGCCCTTATTTTACAGAGAAGACTGTTGAGAAAGAAAAAGGTATTATAGCTGAAGAAATTAAAATGTATCAAGAACAGCCGAATTATAAATTAATGTTTCAAACTTTAGGAGCACTTTATCATAATCATCCAGTTCAAGTAGATATTGCTGGTTCAGTGGACAGCATTTATAAAATAACTGCTGAAGACTTATATTTATCTTATGAAACGTTTTACCATCCTGCGAATATGGTGTTAATTATTGTTGGAGATGTAAGTCCAGAAGACACAATAGAGTTAGTTCGTAAACATGAGGCTGCAAGAAATATGAAAGAAATGCCGCCTATTACAAGAAAACCTATAGAAGAACCTACATCTGTGCATACGCCTTACATCGAGACAAAAATGGATATAATACAAGAGAAGTCTATGCTAGCTTTTAAATTTGAGCCTAATACAATTTCAGACAAAAATAGAGTTAAAAATGATATGGAAATGATGATTGCTTTAGACCTGATGTTTGGAGAACAGACAGATTTTTATCAAGGACTTCTTGAAGAAGGTATTATTGATGATACGTTTGGTTATCAATTTGCTAATGAAATGACATATAGTTACTTAATTCTAGCTGTAACAACAGATAACCATAAAGTATTTAAAGATGCTTTATTTAGAGAATTAAATAATTATATAAATACAGGTTTTAATAAAGATGAATTAGAAAGAGTCCGAAAACAAACATTAGGCGAAATTATTTCAAGTTTGAATTCTCCAGAATATATTGCAAATCAATATACGAAGTTTTATTTTGAAGGTCTTGAGCTGTTTGAACTGATTGATATATTAGAATCAGTAACGGTTGATAGTGTTCAGCAAACATTGAAATCATTAATTGATTTTGACAATATAGTTGAAAGTCGTTTGGTGAAACAAAATGGCTAGAACGCTTATAATAGGTGGAAGCGGCGATATTGGACTTTCAATAGTAGACGAATGTTTATCACTTGGTAATGAAGTCATACTACATTATAATAGTTCGAATTTAAATCTACTTAAACAAAGATACGAAGGACAAGCAGTTAGTTTTCTACAGTTTGATCTTGCAATCAGGAATGACATAAGTGAATTAGAATCAGTAGGACATATAGATCAATTGATATACGTAGCTGGACAATCGTCATTTGGATCTATTCAAGACTTTACTGATCAAGAAATTGATGTACAATACCATATAAATGTATTTTCTTTAATTAAGGTAGTACAATTATTTGTAGATAGACTGAGAAAAAGTGAAAATGGAAGAGTTATTGTTGTATCTTCAATTTGGGGAGAAACAGGTGCAAGTTACGAAACGATTTACTCAACTATGAAAGCGGCACAATTAGGTTTTGTAAAGTCATTAGCTAAAGAGTTAGCTTTAACATCAATTACAGTTAATGCTATAACTCCAGGCGTTGTTCATGGTAAAATGACAGATGAACTTGATGCAATTACTCAAACACAGTTAAAAGAAGAAATACCACAAGGTCGCTTTGTTACGACTGGAGAGATTAGTGCGACTGTAGCTTATTTACTAAACCCGCTATCTCAAAGTGTAACTGGCCAAGTACTTCGAATTAACGGAGGATGGTATATTTAATATTGGGGTGGATATTATGGAAGAAGTAATTAAAAAAGAATGGTACTTAGAATATGATATTCAAGTAAATAGAGCAGGATTATTAGGGGATATATCTAGTCTATTAGGTATTTTAGGTATTAATATTATTACGATTAATGGTGTAGACCAAGGGAGAAGAGGTTTGCTCATTAAAACAGATGATATGAATAAAGTTAAACGCTTCGAAAATATCGTGAAAGAAATTGATGATATTACCATAAAGAAATTACGTACACCTGGTTTAAGAGATAGATTGGCAGTAAGACATGGTAGGTATATTAAACGAGATGTTGATGATAAAAAGACATTTAGATTTGAAAGAAAAGATTTAGGTTTGTTAGTTGATTTTATGGCTGAACTTTTTAAAGAAAATCGACATAAATTGATTGGTGTACGTGGTATGCCGAGAGTTGGTAAGACAGAGTCAGTAGTAGCAGCAAGTGTCTGTGCACATAAGAAATGGTTGTTTATTAGTTCAACTCTGATTAAACAAACTGTGAGAAGCTCTCTCTTAAAAGGTGAGTATGGAGACGAGAACGTTTATATAATTGATGGTGCTGTAACATCTAAACAGACAGATGAAAAGCATAAACAGTTGGTTAGAGAAGTCATGAGTTTACCAACTATTAAAGTCGTTGAACATCCTGATTTATTTGTGCAGCGCTCAGAATATAGTCTTGAAGATTTTGATTATATTATTGAATTGAGAGAAACTGAAGATCAAGAAATTACATACGAACAATTGAATAAAAATGATTTATTTACAAATGACAATATGGCATTTGGAGATGGATTTGGTTTCTTTGAATAATTTTGCTGAGGTGAATATATTTTGAAATATATTGGGGAAACATTAAGGAATAAAAGAGAACAGTTAGGTATGACATTAGTTGAACTTGAAAAAAAGACTAAGATACAGAGACCATTTTTAGTGATGATTGAAAAAAATGAATTCGAAAAATTACCAAATCCTGATTACGCTAGAGGATTCATCACTAAGTATGCATCTGCAATTAATGTAAGTCCTGCAGAATTAATTGATAAACATCAAAGTGAATTGCCTAAAACAACGCCATCTGCAAAAGAAGCATTTCGTATATTAACACAAGAGAAAAGAAGCCAAACAGAAATATCTGAGAATAAAATGGTCGCTAAGTTAATTACTCAAATGGTTACTTTCTTTGGCGTATGTCTTATTGCTTGGGTATTATTAATAATTATCATTTAATTATATAAGCGATTGATTTATAATAGTATTATTATGTGTTTGTATGAAAAGAAGGAGAAAGAATATGAATATTCCTAATCAGTTAACGGTATTACGTGTTATTTTAATACCTATTTTTGTATTATTTTTACTTGTTGATTTTAATATGGGACAAATGAGCTTTTTGTTCGGTCAAGAAATGCGAGTAGAACAATTTATAGCAGGTATTATCTTTATTTTAGCTTCTGTTACAGATTGGTTTGACGGCTATTTAGCTAGAAAATGGGAACTTGTAACAAACATGGGGAAATTTTTAGACCCATTAGCTGATAAATTATTAGTAGCTAGTGCATTAATTGCATTAGTAGAACTAGATAAAGTATCTTCTGTTATCGCAATCATTATTATAGCGAGAGAATTTGCAGTAACGGGGTTACGATTATTGCAAATAGAACAAGGATTTGTAAGTGCAGCAGGTCAATTAGGTAAAATTAAAACGGCGGTTACGATGGTAGCTATTGTATTTATTTTACTACAAGAACCTTTCTCTACTTTATGGCAAATTAATTTAGGGCAATGGCTAATGTATGTGGCTACATTCTTTACTATTTTATCTGGAATAGAGTATTTTTATAATGGTAGAGATGTATTTAAAGGATCAAAATAATAATGACAATCAACCTACAACATTGAGTTTGTAGGTTTTTCTTTAGGAGGAACATATATGAAAGTGAGCATATTAAGTGTTGGTACTGAAATATTATTAGGACAAATTGCGAATACCAATGCTCAATTTATCTCAAAAGTATTAAACGAACTTGGTGCTAGTGTTGTGAGACATGTTGCAGTTGGTGACAATCCGGAAAGATTAGAAAGAACTTTTAAAGAAGAATTATTTAACCATGATGTTGTTATTCTCACTGGAGGATTAGGACCAACTAAGGATGATTTGACGAAACAAACGGTAGCACAAGTGTTAGAGAGAGGTCTTGAAACAAATCAACAAGCCATGGATCATATAGAGCGATATTTTAAAAATGAAAATCGCACTATGACGCCTAATAATAAACAGCAAGCGCTTGTTATTGAAGGTAGTGATGTATTAAATAATGATGTCGGTATGGCTCCAGGCATGTATTTGGAGTTAGATGACAAAAAAATTGTATTGTTACCAGGTCCACCAAAAGAACTTCAGCCTATGGTTAATCAATATCTTATACCATATTTCTTGAATGAAGCGCGTGTGATTTTCTCTGAGTCATTAAAGTTTACTGGAATAGGTGAATCAAGTCTAGAAACGGAATTGATGGATATAATAGATAATCAAACGAATCCTACAATAGCTCCTTTAGCAGGTCAACATGAAGTTTCATTAAGAATAACTGCAAATACAGAAACGAAACAAAAAGCGCTCGAATTAATCAAGCCTGTAAAAGAAGAAATTCTAAGTAGAATTGGTAAGTACTATTATGGCAGTGATGATTTGTCAATTGAAGAAGCGGTATTTAATGAATTAGATCAACCTTTTGTAATTTATGACGGCATAACTGATGGAGTACTATATTCAAGGTTAAAGCTTAGTGAGAAAAGTGAAGAGTACTTAAAAGCTTATACAGTTAAAAATGATTGGTCAGACAGTGTACTTAATATTGCACAAAATGATACGAGTGAAGAAATCACTAAAAAGTTAAAAGAAGTATTTAAAGTAGAAAGTACCATCTTATTATTGCAAGATGATAAAGAGTCTACAGTTTATATTTCGCATAAGCAAAAAAACAAAAAATTTATTTCTTCGTTAAGCCAATCATATGCTGGAAGACGTGATAGAATAAGCAATATAGCACTTATTGAATATTTAAACTTATTACGATGAGATTCATAATTTAATAATATCGGTACCTATGTTCGCATATTTTCAAAAAACGAACACAAAAACACGAACAAATATTCGCTTTATGCTTGCAATTTAGAACGAAACCAGATATAGTAATAATAGCTAATTAAACAAGTAAATTCATTTTATATATATAGGAGGTTATCGCGTGAACGACCGTCAGAAAGCACTCGATACAGTAATTAAGAATATGGAAAAATCCTTTGGTAAAGGGGCAGTAATGAAGCTAGGGGATAATACAAGTAGAGAAGTATCTGCAGTTTCTAGTGGATCTATCACACTTGATAAAGCACTAGGTGTTGGTGGATATCCTAAAGGACGTATCATAGAGATATATGGACCAGAAAGTTCTGGTAAAACGACAGTAGCTTTACATGCTATTGCCGAAGCACAACGACAAGGTGGCGTAGCTGCTTTCATTGATGCTGAACACGCATTAGATCCTGTTTATGCTAAGAACTTAGGCGTAGATATTGATAACCTATACTTATCTCAACCTGACCATGGTGAGCAAGGATTAGAAATAGCTGAAGCTTTTGTACGAAGTGGTGCTGTGGATATCGTAATTATTGACTCAGTTGCTGCTTTAACACCTAAAGCAGAAATTGAAGGCGAAATGGGAGATACTCATGTTGGTTTACAAGCAAGATTGATGAGTCAAGCTTTGCGTAAATTATCAGGAGCAATTTCTAAATCTAATACAACTGCAGTATTTATAAACCAAATTCGTGAAAAAGTTGGCGTTATGTTTGGTAACCCAGAAGTTACACCTGGTGGACGTGCACTTAAATTCTATAGTTCTGTCCGTTTAGAAGTACGTCGTGCTGAACAATTGAAACAAGGACAAGAAGTTGTAGGTAACCGTACTAAAATTAAAGTTGTTAAAAATAAAGTTGCACCACCATTTAGAGTAGCAGAAGTAGATATCATGTATGGTGAGGGTATTTCTCGTGAAGGTGAGTTAATAGACTTAGCTGTTGAATATGATTTTGTTGATAAATCTGGTGCTTGGTATTCATACAATGGAGAACGTATGGGTCAAGGTAAAGAAAATGTTAAATCTTATTTAAAAGAAAATCCAGCAATTATTGAAGAAATTGATGGTCTTTTAAGAGATGAATTAGGCTTCAATGGTAAGAAGAAAGAAGAAGCTAAAAAAGAAGACAAAGCTAAAAAGGAAGACAAAGCTGAAAAGACAGGAAGTCCAGGACAAGAAACTTTATTAGACTAAACTGTGTTTATCTATAAATTTAAACATTCTATGAATCACTTTTTTTAAAGTAGATTTGTAGAATGTTTTTTTATAAAAGAGTATTAAAAATAAAGTCCATGTCCTTGACACTTGTACAAATTTAAACGTACAATTGAGTTGTATGATTCCAATGTTCCATTTAATCATATTTTTGTATATATAAGACATAGAACCTAGATAGAAGGAGGTGTTTATGTGGACTTATTAACCCTCTTACTCATTTTGCTAGGAGTTATTCTAGGTGTTGTTGTAGGATACTTTTTCGCACATAATAGCTTAACGAAAAAGCAAGATCAAGCCCGTCAGTCTGCTCACTATATAATAAGTGAGGCTAATAAAGAAGCTGAGAGCCTAAAGAAAGAAAAGTTGATTGAAGCAAAAGAAGAAAATCAACAAATTAGAGATCATCTTGATAGTGAAATACGAGAGAGAAGAAGTGACCTACAAAAGCAAGAAGCAAGATTACTTCAAAAAGAAGAGAACTTAGAGCGCAAATCTGATCTTTTAGACAAAAAAGATGAAATTCTAGAAAACAAAGAAGCTAAAATTGAAGAGCGACAACAACAGGTAGATGCAAAAGAGAGTAATGTTCAAGAAATAATAACGAAACATGAACAAGAACTAGAACGCATCTCCGGACTAACACGTGAAGAAGCTCGTAAAGAGCAATTTTCACAAGTTGAAGAAGAACTGTCACATGATATTGCTGTACTTGTAAAAGACAAAGAACGCGAACTAAAAACAAATGTAGATAAGAAAGCTAAAGAACTGTTAGCAACAACAGTGCAAAGATTAGCTGCAGATCATACTTCTGAGTCAACTGTATCAGTTGTTAATCTACCTAACGATGAAATGAAAGGTCGTATTATCGGTCGTGAAGGTCGAAATATACGTACTTTAGAAACATTGACAGGTGTAGATTTAATAATAGACGATACACCAGAAGCAGTCATTTTATCTGGATTTGACCCAATTCGTAGAGAAATCGCTAAGACAGCTTTAACTAATTTAGTATCTGATGGACGTATCCATCCAGGTAGAATTGAAGATATGGTTGAAAAAGCGAGAAGAGAAGTTGATGAACTGATGAGAGAATCAGGTGAACAAGCTACCTTTGAATTAGGTATTCATAACTTACATCCAGAATTGGTTAAAATTTTAGGACGAATGAAATATCGTACAAGTTATGGCCAAAGTGTACTGAAACACTCTGTAGAAGTTGCACAACTTTCAGGAATGTTAGCAGCTGAATTAGGTGAAGATGTCACTTTAGCAAAACGAGCAGGTTTATTACATGATATTGGGAAAGCTATTGATCACGAAGTTGAAGGTAGCCATGTTGAAATAGGGGTAGAACTTGCAAAGAAATATCATGAACATGATACAGTCATAAATGCAATACACTCACATCATGGGGATGTAGATCCAACATCAGTCATTTCTATATTGGTAGCAGCAGCAGATGCATTAAGTGCTGCAAGACCAGGAGCTAGACGTGAAACTTTAGAAAATTATGTAAAACGTTTAGAAAGATTAGAAGAAATATCAGAAGGTTATCAAGGTGTAGAAAAAGCCTTTGCAATACAAGCAGGTAGAGAGATTAGAGTAATTGTTTCTCCTGAAGATATTGACGACTTGAAAGCACATAGGATAGCAAGAGATATTAAAGATCAAATAGAAGGTGAATTACAATATCCAGGGCATATTAAAGTGACAGTTGTCCGCGAGATGAGAGCAACCGAATACGCTAAATAGTTGCCCTTAAATTTAAAACCCTTTAACCACAACGGTTAGAGGGTTTTTTGTTATCTATAAATGGGTGACACTTTATAATAGCGGGATATTAATATAAACAAAATCATTTGTACATTTTTAATTATACCGGTACAATATAATTAAACCGTATAAAAAGGGGTATTAAATTGGATATTAAATTAGTTGTAACAGATATGGATGGGACTTTTTTAGATAGTAATAGTGATTTTAATAGAGAAGCATTTAAAGCATTAAAGGAAAATCTGGATTCTAAAGATATTAGATTTGTATTTTGTACTGGGAAGCAATGCGAAAGAGTCGAAAATATTGTAGGAGATTTGAGTAACAATACTTTTATTATTGGAGATAGTGCTACACGTATAAAGTATAATGGAGAATTTCTATATACAGCTACTATCAATAATAATTTAGGCTTAAATATTATTGAATCGTTAAAAGAAATAGATGAAGAACAGACTATTATAGCTTGTACAGAAGAAGTTGCTTATGTTTTAGAATCTACTTCAGAAGAAGAACGTAAATTTGTGCATGGATCATATCAAAATGTGAAATACATAAAAGATTTTGTAGAAATAAAAAGTGATTTCTTAAAGATTACAGTTCATGATATTAAAGGGAAATGTAAGAATACAGCCGAACAAATTGGTTACTTTAAAAATGAGGTTTATATAGTTGCTTCTGAACATTATTGGATTGATATTACAGCATTAGGTGTTAATAAAGGAACGACTATAAATAGAATACAAAGTATTTTAAATATAGATCCATCTGAAACAATTGCTTTTGGAGATGGTTTAAACGATATCGACTTATTTAAATCAGCTAAGTATAAAGTAGCAATGGATAACGCATATCCAGAACTAAAAGAAGCAGCAAATCTAATTTCAGTAAATAATAATAAAAGTGGAGTTATTAAAACTTTAGAATTATTAGTGTAAATAACTTAACTAAAGTCAGTTAATGACTTTATATGATAATTTACATTTTCTTAATATTATGGTTTACTATATATAAGTTAAACATCGTAGATAATCATAGTCTCGCTCGAATGAGTGAGACTTTTTTATATTGTTATAAATTAAATAGTGGGGGAGTTTTATGTTATATACTATTACATCGATACTACCAAAGATACATGGGGGTCGAACTAAATCCTTATTGTACAGAATCAAGTTTTTAGAAGAACATCTAAACCAAAAGTCTGTTATCCACACTACTAATTATAATCCGGATTATTTTAATGTTTATGATGACTTTAAGAAAAGAAATATCATAAGTGATTCTTTAGAAATAAAAAATATTTATGAATGGCTATCTAACGACAAATTGCTTGAAAAATATTCTAGTCCAACAATTTTTACTAAAAAAAAGAAAGAAACAGAGTACACTATTGAACACTTAAATGAAAAAATTAATAAAAACATTGTTAGATACTATAATAAGGATGAATATGTGTTATATAGAAAATTTTACTTTGGTACTAAAATTTTGCTGTTCGAAGATTTTATGTCGCCTATATCAAGTAAAAGGTTGGAAAGAAGAGAGTATACAAGAAATGGTGTGCTTCATAGAATTACTAACTATTCACCAACAAGTTATAATAAATTATACGAAGAATATTATAATAAGGTAGGATATATATATTTAAAAAAATACTATTCTGATGTTGAGAAGAATAAAATTTTGTATATAACGTTTTATCAAGGTAATAGACCAGCTAAATTTTTTAGAAATGAAAAAGAGATGTTTACTTATTATTTCAATAATGTTCTTGAAGATGATTCAATAGTGTTTAATGATGCTAGGTTATTGGATAAATCATTAATAGAATGTGATAAAAATTTAAAAAGGGTAGCTGTGTTTCATAGCACTCATTTAGTGGAAAGAGGAATTAGAGGTTCTTATAAGCTGGTTTTAAATAGTGATGATATTATTGATAAGTATATAGTTCTTACTGATTATCAAAAAAAAGATATTCAAAAAGACTTCGAGATTGAAGATGATAAATTCAAAGTAATTCCACATTTTGTTGAGAAAATGAAATCTCATGAAATTAACGAGAAAAACAATCAATTTTGTTACGTTGGTAGAATTTCAAAAGAAAAGCAAATTGATCATATTATTAAAGCTTTTAGTATATATATAAGTAAAGGTAATGATTCAAAATTACTTATATATGGTAAAGATGAAAATGGAGAGTTGAACTCATTAAAAATACTAGTGAAAGAATTGAATTTAAATGAATATGTAGAATTTAAAGGGTACACTAGTAATCCTGAAAAAGTTTTCGAAAATTCAATTGCTTCTATTTTAACTAGTAAATTTGAAGGTTTTGGACTTACTATAATGGAAAGTTTAAATAATGGATGTCCAGTTTTATCTTACAATATTAAATATGGTTCAAGTGAATTAATAGAAAATAATAAAAATGGCATTCTAGTAGAAAAAGACAATATTGACGAACTTGCAACAGCTATGGAAAATGCTAGAAATATACCTTTGAAAGATGTAAAATTGAATAATAGATTTAGTCTAGAATCTGCAATTAATAATTATCAAAACTTACTAGATGAATTAAAATATTAAAGTTTGAAAAAATGGGGAGAAAAAATGAATAAATTATCGATTATTATTACATTTTATAATAATAAAGATCATATATTAGATTGTATAGAAAGTATAAAAAGTCAAAGAAATCAAAACTTTGATTTGATTATTGTCGATGATGGTTCAACTGACTCATCAGCTAATTTAGTTAAAGAGTCGATTAATACCTATGATAAACACATTAATTTTATTACATTAGAAAATAATTCAGGTCATGCACATGCTAGAAATATTGCTTTAGAACATGTAAATACACAATATGTTATGTTTTTAGACGCAGACGACCAACTAGCAAGTTATTCAGTTGAGTATTATTTATCTAAAGTTAACGGATTGGATGGATTAGTAGCACCTATACACAAATTCACTATGAATAAACCACAATACGTTAATAAAGATAAAGTAAGAGTTGAATATTTAACTCAAAATTCTAATCCTAATTCATTTTTAAGAAAGAATACTGTTTGTAATATTTTATTTAAAAATGCAATTATACAAGCGCATAACATTAGATTTAATGAAAATTTAAAAATATACACTGATGCTTCATTTGTACTTGATTATATGAAGTATGTTGAAAGATTTGCCAGAATATTTGATTTTCCGTTTTATTATAGAGGTGAAGTATACGATCCATTTGAAGGAAATACTCTAACTGACCAAGAATTTATATTAACATTTGAAGACTATGTTAATAGCTATTTCGATTCTATTGAAAGAACTGATAATAAAAAAGTAATTCATTTCTTAACTAATAAAATGAAAAAAGAAATCAAAAATGGTTTCGATCCATCTTTAAAAGATATTGAGTTGAGATACAATACCCTTGAGAAACCATTAGTTAAGGTTGTTAAATCTTTAAAGTGGGACTTAATGAAAGACTCTAAAATTTTGTACAACTTAGAGATACTATTTTTATCTATGAATGCGATCGAAAATGCAAAGTATGTTAATAATCTTAGATATGTAAGTAGACATGTGAAAAATATATTACAAAATAATAAATTGAAAAATCGTTCTAAATATCAATTGTTTGATAAAGAAGAAGGTGTAGATTCAAACACAATTGTATTTGAATCATTTGGTGGCAAAAATTATAGTGATAGTCCTAAATATATATATGAATATATGCAAAGAAACTATCCTCAATTAAATTACATTTGGGTATTTGCCAAACCTGAACAAAATGTAATTATCGGAAATGCTGAGAAAGTTAAAAAAGGATCTAAAGAATATTACGATGCATACTCTAAAGCAAAGTTTTGGGTTACCAATGCTAGACTACCTCTTTATTTAAACAAGAAAGAAAATCAAATATATATTCAAACTTGGCACGGTACACCATTAAAAAGATTAGCTAACGATATGAAAGTTGTTAGAATGCCAGGTACAACTACGTCTAATTACAAAAAGAATTTTTATGCTGAAACATCAAGATGGGATTATTTAGTTTCTCCAAACAGATATTCAACAAATATTTTTAAAACTGCTTTCTGGATGGATGAAGAAAGAACGATGGAAATTGGTTATCCTAGAAATGATGTATTAGTTAATAGAAGTAATGATCAAGAATATATCGAACAAATAAAAAAAGATTTGAATTTACCTGAAGGAAAAAAAATCATTATGTACGCTCCTACATGGAGAGATGATGAATTTGTCAAAAAAGGAAAGTATCTATTTGATTTAAAAATTAATCTAGAAAATTTACAAAAAGAGTTAGGTGACGAATATGTCATATTACTTAGAATGCACTATTTGATTTCTAATGCTCTAGATTTAAATGGATATGAAGACTTTGCTATTGATGTATCTAATTATAATGATATTTCTGAATTATACTTAATATCTGATGCTTTAATTACAGACTACTCTTCGGTTATGTTTGACTTTGGTATTCTTAAGAAACCTCAATTCTTTTTTGCTTATGATATTGAAAAGTATGATAAAGGTTTAAGAGGATTCTATATGAATTATATGACTGACTTACCAGGTGAAATTATAACAGATGAGTTTAAATTAGCAGAAGAGTTAAAAAATATTGACGAACATAAAGAAAAATATAAAGATAAGATAGAGAAGTTTTATGAGAAATTCTGTTCTTTAGAAAAAGGAGAATCATCTAAATATATAGGTGATTATATATTTAACAATACAAAATAGTGTCTGGGACATGTATATGTGTTAAAGAAATTTGATTTGTACTTTTTGGTTGTTCTTATAAAAATAAGCATATCACTGTAAAACTGTAGTAATCAGTTCTAGTGATATGCTTATTTTTATTTTAAAAATCTAAATAATAATATATATCATATTTACCTTCTTGGTTAGTGAAACTATAGTCTTTCGTATTTAATCCGCCTATTTCAAATCCATAACGTAAATAAAAGTGATTAGCGCTTAAGTTATTGTCTTGCGCAATTGTATATAGTCCATATATTTCTTTTGTTTTTGCTTCTGATATTGCTGCATCTAACAACATTGAAGCAATATTTTTTCTGCGATGTGATGAAGCCACTTTTAAATCACTTAGATATAGATATTTGTTCCAATTATTTTCGAAAATTGCTAAACCTACACATTCATTATTTTCAAAAGCACCAAGTGCAAATCCATTTTGATTAATTATGTCTAGTTGATAATTTTCATCTGGAAAAACCATTGTTTCAGTTTCAGTTAAAATTTCATGATAATTCCATAAATTATTTGCTCTTGTAACGATTAATTTTCCGTATAATTCAAACTTTTCATTGGGCAGTTTAAGTGCTTTTTGATTCTCATTTATTATTTTCTCTATATTTACCATAGTAGAAAACCCCCTTATTAACGCTTATTCTATCTCTACAATGCAATCCATATTTAGCTTTAGCAACTCATTATTTTTAAGCACTTCTAACTTATTTCGTTCACTATCAAATTTATTTATTTCACAGTCTACTTCTTTAAAATAACCATTATCCCAATATTTAATTGATGCTTTTGGATTATAGAATATCTTCTCTGCTAAAACATGATTTAAATCGTTTAATGCAGTGTCCTCTAATATAGGTTTATCAACCTTTGTTTGATCTCTTATAAACTGTTTAATCGTTTCGTATTGTTGTGGCATTGTCGCAAATGGTGCCCATTTAATCATACCACGGCCTTTAGGTATGTTTTGTTGAAGATATTTATTTGGTATTTTTCGATAATCAGATTCATATTTGTATGGTTCAGGCATACTCGGATTAATGACTTTCATATGCAAGTTCCTTATTTATTTTATTTAAGCGATGAATCGAGTTGTTTAATGCAACAATCATAGTATTTCTTTGAGTATGTGAAGACTGTACGTCATCATAAACTGTGCATAGTAACTCTAAATAATCTGAATATAAGATGAACTTTTCTGTTCGACTATTAAATGACTTAAGATAATTACAAACATTGTTTATTTCTTTATAAATAACTTTGTCGTTTAAAAATTTTGCGGTGTCATTAGTTGGCTCAATGCTATCTAACATGTAAATATAAGATTCAAATTTATTAATCATTAAGTTTATATACTTATTCATAATTAACACCTCTCGTAGAATTATTATCTTCATTATACGAACAAGTGTTCGTGTTTGTAAAGTGTTAAGTTAAAAATTTAAATAGAATAACTTAATTAAATTGTTCAAATGCTTCAAATATAACACTTAGAATGTGAGGCTATTACTTTTACTAGAAGCTTTCAAAATATTATATTTATCTTTATTTACAAGAAAATTTTTCGTCAAAAAAATTTACTCTAGATTTGTTTAACAATATATAGTTATAATTAGTGTATATTATTTAGCATTTGTTAACTATTTGTAAAAAATCCTATAGTAAGATAATTGTTAAAATTAAAGAGGAGTACATTTATGAAAGTATATACATCAGTTATATTTTGGATGAGAGCAATGGCATGTTTAAGTATTGTTATGATCCATACTATAACAACAACATTCTATAAATTTGAAATGCCAAATGAAGGCTATTTATTAAGAGTTTTTCAATTATTATTACTATATGCAACACCTATATTTGTGTTTATTTCTGAATTCTTATTAGCTAAGCATTATAAGACAGAAGTTAAAGAAGGCTTTGTGAAGCAGAAGTTACTTATTTTAGGAATTCCTTATATTATTATCAATTTAGGGCTAGCTTATGTGTATGGTCATCCTGAAAACCTGAAAGAATATATGGAATCAGTTAATTTTATGATGTTTCACGGTGGAACATTAACTTATTTTATTATCATTATTTTTCAATTTTACGCATTACATATGTTATTCGCTAAATATTTAGTGAAGTTGAATCCTATAAAGATGATTTTTTATTCATTAATTATAACGAGCCTATTTTGGGCAATGCGAACATTTATAGATGCACCTGATGCCTTTTATTTAAATTGGATGTGGCAAAGAGAAGGATGGATGGTCTTTATAGGTTGGCTAAGTTATTTCTTATTAGGCTTTTATATGGGTTACTACTATGAAACATTCATGGCTAATATACAAAGATACAGTGTTCATATTCTAGTCGGTACTTTAATTGTTACTGTAATAACTGTGTTCAACTATTTATCTGGTTGGCTAACTTTAGTAGATTCAAAACGTATAGATACACCTCTATATGTTACTATGATTATTCTGGTATTCTTTTTAATATCATCTTATACTAAGTATGTTCCAAGATTTTTTATATTCATTAGTAATTATTCGTTCTCTATTTATCTAATACACTATTTTATTGTTCATAGATTAGGGAAATTACATGATAATCCAGCATTTAATATATTATTTACGTTTACATTGACTGTTACTTTTGCAATTTGTATAACATATTTGTTTAATTTAACAAAATTTGGGAAATATATAGTTGGCGGTATTGGAAAAGTTAAGTATGAGTCGTTTTATAATAGTTATAAAAATAATCAAGTAGATTAAAGGGGGAAAAATGATGGGGAAGTTAGTCTCGATTATAGTATCTGTATATAATAAAGAACCTTATTTAAAGAAATGTATAGAATCATTAATTAATTTAAATATAGATCACTCGAAGATTGAAGCAATTTTTGTAGATGATTGCTCAACAGATCATTCCGTTGAAATAATAGAAAGTTATGTAGAAAAATTTGAATTTATAAAAATCATTAAGTTACCAAATAATACAGGTAGTCCTTCAGAACCACGAAATATAGGCATGAAAGAAGCAAGTGGAAAGTATTTAACATTATTAGATGCCGATGATTGGTTAGATACAGAAGGGTTCCCAAAATTTATTAATAAAGTTAATGAAGACGATGCTGAATTTGGTTTAGGTCAAAGTTATAAGCATACAAATAAAAATATTACATTTCATGCAAGGTTTACAGCATATAAAGATAGTTCTAATTTGAAACCTGAGGAAATAGAGAAAATTTTTAGAGCAGTTGGACCACCTGGGAAAGTATTTAAGCGTAGTATTGTAGAAGATAATCAAATAGAGTTTGAACATATGAAATTTGGAGAAGATAAACTATTTTTCATTGAGCTCATTTCGAAGATTAGTAATATTACAATGTCTACAATTCCGGTGTATCACGTGAATAGATATGACGAAAATGTTTCACTTGTAAAAGAAACATCTGTACTGGACAAAGCTTATTTAAATAAAGAAATCACAAAAAGAATTTGTAAGGCAGATATACCATTACCACTAAAAAAACTAGCTTTATCTAGAATGGTCGAAGTTGACTTCTTTAGAAGATTTTTGCATACAAAGACATTCTTGAAATCTGATAATAAACAAGAATTTTACATTTTATTTAATGAAAATGAAGAAATACTAAAAGAACATGGATTCCAAACAAAAGATTTTTTAAAAAATAAAATTTTTACAGCTATGTATGAACTATACCAATCTGAAAATGAAGATGAATTTTTAAAATTCACACATGATGTAGTATATGGGAATTGGCGTTTTTATGTCCAAAATGATGCGGTTTATAAAGAATTAGAAAATAATTATGACATCATAAACCCTATCGCTGTAGATTGTTATCCAATTTATGAGGGTACCCAATACATAAATGGAGAGATGTATGAAGTAATAAAAGTTTTAAAACCAGAACATATTAATATTACTGCCCTAAGCTTAGTTGAAATTAATAATGTGTTAAATACTCAATACATAGACTTTGATTATAAAAATGACAAAATTTATATAAATCAAAAACAATTCGATCAATTAGAAGCTTTAGATGTAAATTTATGTGTAGATCATGGTGAAATGGATAGTACGTTGGTTTATGCTTCATATCCAAGTAATAATGAAACGTTTAAAATGAAAAGACAAAGTTTCAAGGTAGAGTTTATAAATAGATTGAAAGAAAATAAAAAAAATAAATATTTTACAAACATATCTGATTCATTAATTACACTTAAAAAAACTAAGATATATAAAGACCTTGAATTTAAAGAAGCAATTATGAACTTGGAGCCAGGATCAAAAGTTGTTCCAACTGAAATAAAATATAGTTCTAACGGTACACCTAGGTTAGTCTTAGAAGATGGTAGTATAATGACTGCTAATAAAGATTTTGTCACACATATTGATGAAAAAAATCACCATAAGTATATAACTGAAGTGCCAAGTGAAGTAAAAGTTAAAAAAACTTGTAAATTATATGATTCGAGATCATTTAAAAATGAACCGATTAAAATACTAAAAATTGGTGAAAACATAAAAATCAGTAATATTATTTATACTAATAACTCAACACCACGACTTGTTACAGAAGATGGTAATTATTTAACAGCTAATAAAGACTTTATTGATATCACTATGTAGTTAATGGTAAACAAATTCTAAAAAACTCCACCAACAAGGTCGTTGGTGGAGTTTTTTATTAATGATTAAATCATCTTAAATAAAAATTAATACTTAAACAATAAACGATTAATGAAAACGTGGTATATTGATGTTGAAGGGGCAATGATAAATGATGACTTTAAAATATATATTTATGAATTTAATCATAAGTCACTTAATAGGAATTCTAGTTTATTGCTTTATTGTTCAAGATTTGCTGATAGCGATTACTATAGGGATAGTAAGCCATATAATGAATGTATTAATTGATTTAATACCTGTTAAAGAATAGGATATGTAATTTTTTAAGGCTGCTAACTAGGGATAAAAAAACGTAACATTAAAGTTTATATAAAGGAGATAACTTGAACTCAGGTTATCTCCTTTTTTGTATTTATTAGAATAAAATAAAATTTTTATCAATTATGTCATAAATTGTTGTTATATATAGATTAAATATTAAATTAGTGTTAATATAGAGAAAAAATTAAATTGTTAACTCCAATTAAAAGAGGGGCGAGATTGAATGAATATTAAAATTCTAGGGTTCAATCTTTTTGCAAAAGGTGGAACATCAAGAAGCAACATCAACTTAATCAAATCTTTTATTAAATCTAATCATGAGGTTACGTATTATAATTTTAAAGAATTTGATAAAACTGCAAAGTTTAACATCATGATCAATGAACAATTATTTGATAAAAATTTGAATTTCAAACTATTTGAGGATGCTCATGACTTAGTCGGAGCTGATTTAGTTATTTTGACGAGAGAAACTTTCTTTTATTTAGCAAGAGAAATTAAATCGATAGATTATCGTATTAAAATTGTAGGTGAGATTCATGCGCCATTAGCTTATATAAATGATGGTCAAGATTTAGCGATGGACTCTATCGATGCATTTAGAGTAAGTACAATGGATGTTAAAAATGATTTTATGAAACGCTTTAAAGTTACGAATGTTTTCAACCAATATGTAGATGCATCACATATTGAATTAAATGAAGAAGCAAGTGTAACAAAAAGAAACTTGTTAATTAAAGCTCGTTTTGAAGATAATATTAAAGACATTTCATATGTAATAAAATTGATGAATCGAATTGTTAACATTGAAGGGCATGACGATATTCAGTTATATATAAAAGGGTATGGTCCGTCTGAAATATTGTATAAGAACTTAATTCAGTATTATCATTTAGAAGATAATATACATATTAATGAGAGAGAACCGAAGAATTATATTTATATTTCTTCTTCACCATATGAAACGTTGGGATATTCTATATTAGAAGCAATTGCTGAAGGAAATAAAGCTTTTATTTACGCTGGTGAAGATGGTGTTCTTCAAAGAATTTATAAAAAATATCATGCGATTGAATTTTTAGAAAAAAATATACAAGACGATTGCAAACGACTACTTGACTTTATTGATCATAAATATACTAAAGAACAAAGAGCTGCAGATGTAGCATTGATGAAAGATACGTTTATAGATAGAGATTATGCGAATGATTTCATTGAGTCATCAATTGGGTGTATGAATGAACTTAAAAGAGGTTCAGTTAATACAAAAGTTTCAAAGAGCAATAATGGGAAGAAGTCAAAGCTTGAATATGGTAGAGATTTATACGAGCAATATAAAACAAAGCCATTATTAAGAGTAGTCTTAAATAATGAAAAAGTGTTTAATTTTGCTAAAGAGAAATATGAAAAAAGAAAAATAGATAAAATGAAACAAATATATGATCAAATTAAACCTTCGCATAACAAAGTGTTTATCGAGTCGTTTCATGGTAATAATTTTAGTGGAGATCCTAAGTATTTAGGAATTTATATTAAAAAACATTTTCCTGAAAAAGAGGTATACGTAAGTTCTAGAAATGCATTGGTAGATATGGAGGTTAGAAGTTATAATTTAGTTCCTATAAGATTCGGTAGTGAAATTTATAATCGAACATTTAGAGAATGTAAATATGTAATAGTGAATGGAAATACTTTAGATAGAGTATTTAAGCATAAAGAACAAATATTTATACAAACATGGCATGGTTTCCCTTTAAAAAGAATGTTGAATGATTTAGGGGATGAAATTGAAAGAAAAGAACAAGTTCAAGCATTTAGACCGAGAATGAAAAAGTGGGATTATTTACTTACTTCTTCGGCTATAAATACAATCCTATTGGAGTCCTCATTTGATCTTAAAGAGAATAAAAACTTACAAGTACTTGAGCTTGGTGCACCTAGAAATGAATATTTAATACAAAGTAATGAAGAAGAAAGCGATCGCGTTCGTTCTAAGTACTTCTTTACTAAAAATAAAGATAAGAAATTTATATTATTCTGTCCTACATGGCGAAAAGAGAAACGAGAAATATTATCAAAAATTAATCTGATCATTTTACTTGAACATTTGCCGGAAGAATATGAAATTATAGTTAAATTACATCCTAATGAAGCTCATTTAAGACGGATATATAGTGAATTGAGTGAACGAATCCATTGTTTTTATAATGAATTTGTAGATATTCAAGAAATATACTTAATTTCAGAAGCTATGATTACAGATTATTCCTCAACAATTTTCGACTTTGCACATTTGAATAAACCAATATTCTTATTACAAGAAGATACGGAAGATTATTCACAACAAATCGGTTTTTATTTCGATATATTTGAACTTGTAAATATTGAAATTGCAAGTAATGATGAACGCATTTTAGCAAGACAGTTATTAGAGAACAAAGAAATTGATTACCACAATATTACGAATAGACTATTAGATGCAGACAAAATCGGAACAACAGAAAATATTGTAAACTTTATAATGAAATAATCCAAAATAACATCTCTACAATTATTGTAGAGATGTTATTTTGGATTAATATTTTATAATTAATTAATGTGTTAAGTTCAGTTCTAATTCTAAAGCTTCTTTTAAGACGTTAGATGTTTCTTGTGAATTAACACCACAATTACCATACTTTTCAGCAAGCTTAAATGCTGTAACGTATAATTCTAAACAGTCTTTCGCAATATCTTCTGCATTTTCTTCTACGGACGGATTTGCACTAACCACTAATTCTGCAAATTTTTCTGGTTGAATTTCAATTCCCATGTTTAAATAAACACTCCTAGTAAGATTTTGTAACGTTAACAAAACAATCATATTTCAATCATGTCTATATAGCGTCCATTTTATAAATACCCTAATAAAAAAATATTAATCATCTCTTTTAAAAATTTTTGTTTTGAATTAGAATATATAGTGTATAGAGAGGATGTCAATATTGAGAATTTTATTTATAGGTGATATTGTAGGTAAATTAGGAAGAGAGCAATTAGAAAATTATTTACCAAAAATTAAAGCAAGTTATAAACCAACTTTAACCATTGTGAATGCAGAAAATGCTGCTCACGGCAAAGGATTAACAGAAAAATTATATAAAGAAATATTACGTATGGGTGCTGACTTTTTAACAATGGGAAACCATACATATGGTCAAAGGGAAATATACGATTTTATAGGTCAAGCTAACAGAATGGTACGACCTGCAAATTTTCCTGAAGAAGCACCTGGAATAGGTATGAGAATTATTAAAGTAAATGATAAAGATATTGCAATTATTAATTTACAAGGCCGTTCATTCATGCCAGCAATAGATTGCCCATTTAAAAAAGCAGATGAACTAATTGAACAAGCATCGAAAATAACACCATATATATTTGTAGACTTTCACGCTGAAACAACGTCTGAAAAGAATGCAATGGGTTGGTATTTGAATGGGCGAGTGAGTGCTATGGTTGGAACACATACACACATTCAAACTTCTGATGAGCGCGTGTTAAATGGTGGTACAGCATATATTACGGACGTAGGAATGACAGGATACTATGATGGTATTCTTGGCATTAAAAAAGAAGAAGTTATAGAAAGATTTATAACAAGCTTGCCACAACGTCATAATTTGCCAGATGAAGGTAGAAAAGTATTGTCTGGTGTAATTATTGATCTCAATGCAGAAGGTAAGGCTAAAAAAATTCAAAGAGTTTTAATTAACGATGATCATCCATTTGAATAGTATCGTCCATTAGACTGATTTTTACTAAAGCCCTTTAATTTCATAGGATTAAAGGGCTTTTTTTGTTATGATATAAATTGAGATATTACATGGGGAGGCCATAAAATGAAATCACAAATTTCATGGAAAGTTGGCGGACAGCAAGGTGAAGGAATTGAATCAACAGGTGAAATTTTTGCAACTGCTATGAACCGCCAAGGATATTATTTATACGGATACCGTCATTTTTCAAGTAGAATTAAAGGCGGTCATACGAACAATAAAATTAGAGTATCGTCGAAGCCAGTTAGAGCTATAAGTGACGATTTAGATATATTGATTGCATTCGACCAAGAAACAATAGATGTAAATTATGGTGAAATGCTTGAAGGAAGTATAATAATTGCTGATGAAAAAGCTAAACCACAAAATCCTGAAGATAGTAAAGCTCAATTAGTAAGTCTTCCGTTTACAGGTGTAGCTAAAGAACTAGGAACTGCTTTAATGAAAAATATGGTTGCTGTAGGTGCAACATGTGCAGTTATGAATTTAGATACAAAAGTATTTGAATCATTAATTAAAGATTTGTTCGGTAAAAAAGGCGAGAGTGTTGTAGATTTAAATATACAAGCTTTAAATGAAGGCTATCGCTTAATGAAAGAAGAAATGGAAAGTTTAAATAGCGAACATACATTAGAACCTATTGATTCAGAAGGTCATTTATTCATGATAGGTAATGATGCAATTGGTTTAGGTGCAGTTGCAGCAGGCGTTAGATTTATGGCAGCTTATCCAATTACACCAGCTTCTGAAATTATGGAATACATGATAGATCGCCTACCTGCTTTAGGTGGTGCTGTTATCCAAACTGAAGATGAAATTGCAGCATGTACTATGGCGATTGGTTCTAACTATGCTGGCGTACGTTCATTTACATCATCAGCAGGACCAGGATTATCATTGATGATGGAATCTATTGGTTTATCAGGTATGACTGAAACACCACTTGTTATAGTTAATACACAACGTGGTGGCCCATCAACAGGTTTACCAACTAAACAAGAACAGTCTGATTTAATGCAAATGATTTATGGTACACATGGTGATATTCCTAAAATTGTGTTAGCGCCAACAAGTGCAAGTGATGCATTCTATTTAACGGTAGAAGCATTTAACTTAGCTGAAGAATATCAATGTCCAGTAATTTTATTATCAGATTTACAATTGTCATTAGGTAAACAAACAGTTGAATCTTTAGATTATGATAAAGTTGAAATTCGTCGTGGAGCATTAGTTGAAGGTGATTTAGAAGCACAAGAAGATAAAGCATACTTTAAGCGTTATGCATTAACTGATTCAGGTGTTTCACCTCGTGTATTACCTGGAACTAAAGGTGGAATCCACCATGTTACAGGTGTAGAACATAATGAAGAAGGTAAGCCTTCTGAAAGTGCTGAAAATAGACAAAAGCAAATGGATAAACGTATGCGAAAAACTGCTCAATTGCTAATCGATGAGCCAGTTGAATCAAATGAAAAATATGATGAAGCGGATATTCTTTATGTAGGATTTATCTCAACTGCTGGAGCAATTGATGAGGCGATTTCTAGATTGGATCATCAAGGCGCTAAAGTAAATCATATTCAAATAAGACAATTACATCCATTTCCTTCAGACGTTGTACAAGAAGCATTCAATAAAGCTAAAAAAGTAGTAGTAGCTGAACATAATTATCAAGGTCAACTATCTAATATTATTAAAATGAATATAAATCATCAAAATAAAATCATAAACCAAACAAAATATGATGGTACACCATTCTTACCACATGAAATTGAAGATAAAGCATTAGAAATAGTAAGCAATTTGAAGGAGTTGATATAATTGGCAACATTCAAAGATTTTAGAAATAATGTTAAACCAAACTGGTGCCCAGGATGTGGAGATTTCTCAGTACAAGCCGCAATTCAAAAGGCTGCAGCTAATGTAGGGCTAGAACCAGAAGAAGTTGCACTTATTACAGGTATCGGTTGTTCTGGACGATTAAGTGGATATGTAAATTCATATGGTGTCCATTCTATACACGGTCGTTCATTACCGTTAGCTCAAGGCGTTAAAATGGCTAATAAAGACCTAACAGTTATAGCATCTGGAGGAGATGGTGATGGCTTTGCAATCGGTATGGGCCATACGATTCATGCCTTAAGAAGAAACATGGATATGACTTATATTGTAATGGATAATCAAATTTATGGATTAACTAAAGGACAAACATCGCCAAGTTCTGCAAAGGGTTTTGTTACTAAATCAACTCCGAAAGGAAACATTGAACAAAATGTAGCGCCTTTAGAACTTGCTATTTCATCAGGTGCGACTTTTGTAGCACAAAGTTTCTCAAGTGATATTAAAGAATTAACAAATATCATTGAAGAAGCGATTAATCATAAAGGATTTTCTTTTGTTAATGTATTCTCACCATGTGTGACATACAACAAAATTAACACGTATGATTGGTTTAAAGAGAATTTAACGAAACTTGCTGATATTGAAGATTACGATAATTCAAATAAAGCTCAAGCTATGCAAACAGTGCTTGATACAGAATCTATGATTACAGGTATTATTTATCAAGATAAAGAAACACCATCATATGAATCTCAAATAGAGCAATTTGATGAAGAACCTCTTGTTAAAAAATCATTAAAACTTGAAAAAAATCAATTTGATGAACTTGTTTCTCAATTTAAATAATTGTATAATAGTCACACTTTAAGCTCATAGATTTATCTATGGGCTTTTTTTCTAAATTGAAGGGAGAACATAAAATGACAAATACGTTAATGAGCATTCAAATTATTCCCAAACATAATGAAACAGAAGTTATACCATTAGTTGATGAGGCAATTAAAGTAATCGACCAATCTGGATTGAAATATGAAGTTCATCCTTTAGAAACGACAATTGAAGGAGAAATGAATGCTTGTTTGATTTTAATAGAGCAAATAAATGAAAGAATGGCTGAACTTGAATGTGAAAGTATTATTTCTCAAATAAAGTTTTATCATGTTCCAGAAGGTATAACTATGGAATCTTTAACAGAAAAATATAAAGAATAAACCACTTTTTTTAATATTATTTTTAATTGTATGAAAATGAATCATAATTAAAGTTAAGTAGAAGTTAAAATAAAAAGGAGAATGTTATAGAAATATTTCGTTTTATGAAATAAAGGGGACGAGCAAATTGAAGACAGTACTTAAATTTATTAAACCATATAAATGGCTATTCGCATTAGGTTTAATATTAATGTTAGTAGAGCTAGCAGTAGAATTAGTTCAACCAATTTTTATATCTGAAATTATAGATAACGGTATTTTGAAGGATGATTTAAATCACGTTTATTTATATTTAGCAATTATGCTTGTAACAGGTTTAGCTGCACTAGTTTCTGGTGTGTGGAATAGCTTCGTAGCAGGTCATGTCAGTCAAGCATTTGCTTATGATTTAAGGACTGCCCAATTTAGCAAGATACAAACTTTTTCTTTAGCAACCTTAGAAAAATTTAAAACGTCTAGCTTAATCACTAGATTAACAAGTGATGTAAACAATTGTGATCAAGCAGTTTATATGTCAATTAGAATTATGTTAAGAGCACCATTGATGATTATTGGTAGTATAATAATGAGCTTTGTTGTTGAACCTAGGTTAGCGATTTACTTAGTTATAGGTACACCAATTATTTTTATAATTATTTTTATAATTGCTCGAACGGGATCTAAACTATTCACTAAAATTCAAAGAAAGTTTGATGAAATGAATAGATTTTTCCAACAAAATTTGGAAGCAGTTAGATTGATTAAAGCAAGTCAAACGAGTGAACGGGAAACAAGTCAGTTTAAAGAAAAAATTAAAGATATTAGACACAATTATACATATGCATTAAGACTTATGGAACTTATCAATCCATCATTATTACTGATTATAAATGGTGGTATTTTAGCTGTTATTTGGTTTGGTTCAGATATGGTAAATCAATCTACATTAGAAATAGGTAAGCTCGTTGCCATTTTAAATTATGGAATGAGAATGCAAGGTGGCTTTGGTATGTTAGCATTTTTAATTATGACATTAAGTAGAATGAAAGCTTCAAGTGACCGCATTGAAGAAGTGCTAATTACAGAATCAGATGAACGAGTGATAAATGACGAAGTAAACCATTCTTCAAATTATGCTTATAGTATTTCATTTAAAGATGTTTCATTTACATATCCAAATGCACATAATCCTGTATTAGAAAATATTAGTTTTGATGTTAAACCTAAAGAAACTTTTGCGATTATGGGTGCTACTGGTTCAGGCAAGTCAACATTATTAAGTTTAATACCTAAAATGTACAAAGCAACATCTGGCGAAATATTATTAAATAACAAAAATGTGAATGACTGGGATATAGAAGCTTTAAGAGATGCTATTGGTTATGTACCTCAAAAAGCACTTTTATTTTCAGGAACAATATATGAGAATTTGCAGTTTGGAGATCCGTCTGCAGAAATAGAAGAATTAGAAATGTCATCTGAAAAAGCACAAATTCATCAATCTATTGAGCGTTTTGATAATCAGTATGACACTTTAATTGGTCAGCAAGGCGTAACTTTATCAGGTGGTCAAAAACAAAGACTGTCAATCGCTAGAGCTCTCGTAAGAAAGCCGGGGTTATTAATCTTAGATGATTCTACTTCAGCATTAGACATTAAGACAGAATCGGCTTTATGGGATGCATTAGAAGATGAAGATACAACGAAGTTAATAGTGACTCAAAAGATTTCAACAGCTAAGACCGCTGATCGAATTATGTTACTTGTAGATGGACGGATTGAAGCAATAGATACACATGAGTCTCTATTAGCAACATCAAGACTTTATAAAGAAATCGCCAATAGTCAAGAAAGTGCGGTGAGTTCATCATGAGTATAAAACAACCTTATGGTCATCAGCCTGTTTTCAAAGCTGCAGATTTTTCAAAAAAGAATCCGAAAAAGAAAAAAAGAGCACGTGATACTAAAGGAACATTACTTAATATTTGGAATTTAATTGATGAAAAGCGAATTCAATTGATAATCGTAATATTTATGATTGTATGTGCTTCAATATTGAGTCTAATTGGACCATTTTTAATCGGTCGTATAATCGATACAAAAGTTATACCTAAAGATTTAAGTGGTCTCCCTCAATATATTGTAATCATACTGATTGTTTATGTATCATTATCCATAACTTCATATATTGGGTCATTTATGATGGTGAGCATTGCACAACGTACAGTCTATTTATTAAGAGATCAACTTTTTAAACATTTTCAAAAGTTGCCAGTATCATATTATGATAAGAAGCAACATGGCGAATTAATGAGTCGAATGCAAAATGATATTGAAAATGTATCACAAGTTTTAAATTCATCGTTTATTCAATTTACTTCTAGTGTAGTGACATTAATAGGTACACTTTCAATAATGCTCTATTTAAGTCCGTTACTCACACTATTAACTATGACGATCATTCCAATCATGTTCGTGAGTTTAAGATGGATTACAGCACGTACGAGTGTATTATATGCTTTAAGGCAAAAACAACTCGGTATTATGAATGGCTATATTGAAGAAATTGTGAACGGTCAAACAGTGGTTAAAGCATTTTCTCAAGAAAAATATGTAATGGAAACATTCAATGAAAAAGCAAGAAATGTAAAAGAATATAGTTTCTGGTCAACGACAATTGGCGGCATGATACCAAAAGTAATGAACTACTTAAATAATTTAAGTTTTGCTATCGTAGCAGGAATTGGTGGTATTTTAGCTTTAAATAATGCAGCTGGGGTAACAGTCGGTGTTATAGTTATTTTTGCAGAATATGCGAGACAATTCACACGACCTTTATCAGATTTAGCAAACCAATTTAATACTGTATTATCAGCTATTGCCGGTGCTGAACGTGTATTTGATATTATGAATGAACCAGTTGAAAAAGATGAAGACGATGCATCAGATTACGAAGATATAAAAGGTACTATTGAATTCGAAAATGTTGTATTCAAGTATGATAAGACTCAAAAAAATCCAACAATCAAAGACTTGTCCTTTAAAATAAATAATGGTGAATCGGTAGCATTAGTTGGTGCTACTGGAGCTGGTAAAACAACAATTGTTCAACTTATATTACATTATTATGATGTACAAAGTGGAAAAATTCTTATAGATGATATTCCAATCAATAAAATGACGCGAAAGTCTTTAAGGAAAGAAATAGGTGTTGTGTTACAAGACCCATATTTATTCGATGGAACGATAAAAGATAATATTATGTATGGCACACCAAACGCAACTTATGAACAAGTAATTGAGGCTTCTAAAAAAGCAAATGCACACGAATTTATTAAAGAGCTTGAGAGTGGTTATGAAACTGTTTTAAAAGGGGAATCCGGCTCATTGTCACAAGGGGAAAGACAACTTGTATCAATAGCAAGATGTTTGTTACAAGACCCTAAAATCTTACTGTTAGATGAAGCGACAAGTAGTATAGATACAGTGACAGAAATAAAAATTCAAGAAGCTTTAGAAACTTTAATGATCGGTAGAACGAGTATTATTATTGCCCATAGGTTGAATACTGTTAAAAAAGCAGATTTAGTATTTGTATTGGCAAACGGAGAACTTATTGAATCAGGTACACAACAAGCTTTAATAGAGCAACAAGGCATTTATTATCATATGCTAAATGCGAATGACGAAGAACAAATTAAAGAACTACATTAAAGAGGGTGAATTTATGGAATTTAGAGAAATAAATACAGATATCGAAAGCATGTTTACAGAGTATATAAGTGAATGGTATGAAAATGAAGAAAGCGTGGTTCCATGGTCAACTGATGTAAAACACCATGGTGGATTCAAAAAAATGTTAATGATGCAAAAAGAAGCAATTAATCCAATTAACAAAGACTTTGTAAAAGCAAAAACATTTGTCTTAATAGATAATCAGCATATTGTAGGTGCTGTAAATATTAGATATGCACTAAATGAATTCTTGGAAAGTAAAGGCGGACATGTTGGTTATGGGGTAAGAAAAAGTGAAAGAGGTAAAGGGTATGCAACAAAATTGTTAGAGTATGCACTGATAGAATTACGTGAAGAATCAGTTGAAAAAGCGCTCATAACATGTGATGAAAATAATTTAGCAAGTCAAAAGGTTATTATTCATAACAATGGTGTTGAAGCAGAACCTTTTATATCAGATGACAACGAAATTACAAAAAGATTTTGGATTAATCTTGAATAAATGTTAACTGTGAAAATATTTAAACTTTTTTGCACTTTGTGTTGAACTCTAATATAATATAAAGATGTAAATATATGGGCAGAAAGGGTTTTGACATTGAATGAAGAGCAAAGAAAACATGGTGCTAATGCGAAGACAGAACCTAATTTAGAAAAAGATTATAGCAAATACTTCGAACATGTTTATCAACCTCCAAACTTAAAGGAAGCTAAACAAAGAGGTAAATCACAAATTGAATATCATGATGATTTTAAAATAGATGAGCGACATAGAGGGATGGGGAAAGGTCGTAAATTCTATATTAGAACTTATGGTTGTCAAATGAATGAACATGATACAGAGGTTATGGCGGGAATATTCCAAGCGTTAGGATATGCACCAACTCATTCTGTTGATGATGCAGATGTGATTTTACTTAATACTTGTGCAATAAGAGAAAATGCTGAAAATAAAGTATTTAGTGAGATTGGTAATTTAAAGCATCTTAAACAAGAAAGACCAGACTGTTTAATTGGTGTATGTGGATGTATGTCTCAAGAAGAATCAGTTGTAAATAAAATTCTCAAATCATACCAAAATGTTGATATGATTTTCGGTACACATAATATTCATAGATTGCCAGAAATTTTAGAAGAAGCGTATATGTCTAAAGCAATGGTAGTTGAAGTGTGGTCAAAAGAAGGAGATGTTATTGAAAATTTACCTAAAGTTAGAAATGGTAGAATAAAAGCATGGGTAAATATAATGTATGGATGTGATAAGTTCTGTACGTATTGCATCGTACCATTCACACGTGGTAAAGAAAGAAGTCGTATGCCAGAAGAAATTATTGCTGAAGTTAGAGATTTAGCACGACAAGGTTATCAAGAAATATGTCTATTAGGTCAAAACGTAAATGCATATGGTAAAGATATTGAAGGATTAAATTATGGTCTAGGTGATTTATTAAATGATATGACTAAAATTGACATACCAAGAGTTCGCTTTACAACGAGTCATCCATGGGATTTTGATGATCGATTAATTGAAGTGATTAAAAATGGTGGAAATATCGTACCTCACATACATTTACCTGTTCAATCTGGTAATAATCAAGTACTAAAAATTATGGGTCGTAAATATACTCGTGAAAGTTATCTTGAGCTAGTTCAAAAGATTAGAGCAGCAATACCAGATGTTGCATTGACAACTGACATCATTGTTGGCTATCCTAATGAGACAGAAGAACAATTTTTGGAAACGATTAAACTTTATCATGAAGTTGGATTTGAACATGCATATACGTATGTATATTCACCTAGAGAAGGTACGCCAGCAGCTAAAATGAAGGATAATGTTCCTGACAAAGAGAAAAAAGCAAGACTTCAAAGATTAAATAAAGTGGTTGGAGAGTATACAGCTAAATCATTGATACCATACGAAGGACAAGAAGTATATGTATTATGCGAAGGTTCTAGTAAAAGAGATGATGAAGTATTAGCTGGATATACTGAAAAAAATAAATTAGTTAACTTTAAAGGTTCAAAAGATGTAATAGGAAAAATAGTAAAAGTTAAAATAACTGAAGCTAAGCAATATTCATTAAATGGTGAATTTATAGAGATTGTATCTAAAGAAAAGGTGGTACATTAAATGTATACAAAAGAAGATATTCTTGATCAAGCAAGAAAATTAGGTAAAATGATGTCTGAAACAGAAGAAGTAGATTTCTTTAAACGCGCTGAAGCTCAAATACATGAGAATCAAACTGTAAGAGAAAAAATGGCGAGTTTAAAATCATTACAAAAACAAGCTGTCAATTTCCAAAACTATGGTAAAGAAAAAGCATTAGCAATGGTTGAAGCTAAAATAGAAAATATAGAAAAAGAATTAGATGAAATGCCAATCGTAAGTGAATTTAAAGAAGCTCAAGTAGAAGTAAATGAACTGTTACAAATGGTGTCTCATTCAATTAGTCATACTGTTACAAATGAAATTATTGAATCAACAGGTGGGAATCAGCTTACTGGTGAAACAGGTGCTGCAGTGAATAATGCACCAAATACGAGCAGTTGTTCACATTAATAAACATAATCATTAGTCTGCCAATGCGTAGGCTAATGATTTTTTTTTACTCGTTTATTGTTAGAAGTTTTGATAAAATAGATAAATCGAAAGTTAAAAAAAGGAACGTGAAAATAGATGTCTAAACCAACGCCAATGATGGCTCAATATTTAAAGATAAAATCACAATACCAAGATACATTATTATTTTTTAGATTAGGTGACTTTTATGAAATGTTCTATGATGATGCAGTTGAAGCATCTAGAGTTTTAGAAATTACTTTAACTAGAAGAGATGCTAAAAAAGATCCAATTCCTATGTGTGGTGTACCTTATCATTCTGCTTCGGGATATATAGAAAAATTAATATCTAAAGGTTATAAAGTAGCAATTTGTGAGCAAATGGAAGATCCGACTCAAACTAAAGGTATGGTTCGTAGAGAAGTTGTACAAGTTATTACACCGGGTACTGTTATGGACCAAAAAGGAATGGATGAAAAGGCTAATAATTATATTTTAAGTTTTATTAAAGAAGATGGTGAGTTTCATTTAAGTTATTGTGATGTAACGACAGGAGAGTTAAAGGTAACTTCATTCATTGATGAAACAACTTTGATTAATGAAATTACAACGATTCATCCGAATGAAATTATAGTGAATAAAATTTTGCCAAATAATTTGTATAAACAAATTCAACTTATAACTGAAACAATCACTGTTGTAGATAGTTATGATGAACGTGATTACGAAGTTGTAACTAATACTTCTCAAGCTCAAAAGAAATCATTAAATTATTTATTAAATTATATCCATGATAATGGTAAAAGAGATATGCCTCATATAGAAGAAGTCGTGGTGTATAGAGCACTAGATTATATGAAAATGGATTTTTATGCTAAAAGAAATCTTGAATTAACTGAAAGTATTAGACTTAAATCAAAAAAAGGAACACTTTTATGGTTAATGGATGACACAAAAACGCCAATGGGAGCAAGAAGATTAAAACAATGGATTGATAGACCATTAATTAAACAACGAGATATTGAACAAAGATTAGATGCTGTTGAACTATTGGTCAACGGATTTATCGAACGTGATGAGTTAAGAAGTTACTTGAATATGGTATATGATATAGAAAGACTAGTTGGAAGAGTGAGTTATGGTAATGTGAATGCTAAAGACTTAATTCAATTAAATTATTCAATAAAACAAATTCCGTATATTAAGGAAATTATAGAAAGACTAGATTCAAATTCAATTGAAAGATTTAAAGAGCTTAAACCGTTAAGAGATTTAGAACATTTACTTGAAGAAAGCTTAGTTGAAGATCCGCCAATCTCAGTAAAAGAAGGTGGAATATTTAAAAAAGGATACCATGAAACACTTGATCAATATAAAGAAGCATCTACAAATGGTAAACAATGGATTGCAGAGTTACAGTTGAAAGAAAGAGAAAGAACTGGTGTGAAATCATTAAAAGTAAGCTTTAATAAAGTTTTCGGATATTATATAGAAATTACTCGAGCTAATTTAAATAACATAGATACTGATGCACTCGGTTATCAACGTAAACAGACATTATCAAATGCTGAAAGATTTATTACGGAAGAACTTAAAGAAAAAGAATCTATTATTTTAGGTGCAGAGGATAAAGCGATAGCATTAGAATATCAGTTATTCCTTGAATTAAGACAGAAAGTTAAGGCATTTACTGAACAATTACAAACACAAGCGAAATTGTTATCAGAGATAGATTGTCTACAAAGTTTTGCTGAAATAGCACAAAAAAATCGTTACACAAGACCAATATTTAGTGAAGACAAAACTTTATCATTAAAATCATCTCGTCATCCAGTTGTTGAGAGAGTAATGGATCATAATGATTATGTGCCTAATGACTGCTATTTAGATCAAGAAGGGTTTATATACTTAATAACTGGCCCAAATATGTCTGGTAAAAGTACTTATATGCGACAAATTGCGATTATAAGCATTATGGCTCAAATGGGTGCATATGTACCAGCAGATTACGCGCAATTACCTATATTTGATCAAATATTTACAAGAATTGGTGCTGCAGATGATTTAGTATCAGGTAAAAGTACATTTATGGTTGAAATGTTAGAAGCGGAAAAGGCAATGGTTGGTGCAACAGAAGACAGTTTAATTATTTTTGATGAAATTGGTAGAGGTACATCAACATTTGATGGATTGGCATTAGCGCAATCTATGATTGAGTATGTACATCATCATACAAAGGCAAAGACATTATTTTCTACACACTATCATGAACTTACACATCTTGATGAAACTTTATCTGGACTTAAAAATATTCACGTTGCAGCACAAGAATACCAAGGAGAACTCATTTTCTTGCATAAAGTTAAAGAAGGCGCGGTTGACCAAAGTTATGGTATACATGTTGCAAAATTAACTGATTTACCTGATGAAATTATAGAAAGAGCACATACTATTCTCCAGGAATTAGAATCTCATACAAAAGTAGAACGTAAAGTTGAAAAATTTGACCAACCTGCATTCCAATTGTTTGAAGAACATAGCCCGTCTGAAATCGAGAAGAAAATTAAATCAATAGATTTGATGAATATAACGCCTATAGAAGCATTAACAAAACTTCAAGAATTACAAAATCAACTTAAATAGAAAGTGTGAGTGCATTGGGAAAAATTAAAGAGCTTGAATTATCTTTAGCCAATAAAATTGCCGCTGGAGAAGTTGTAGAAAGACCTGCTTCTGTCGTGAAAGAATTATTGGAAAATGCAATAGATGCACAAGCAACTCAAATAGATATAACTATAAAGGAATCAGGGATACAATCAATTAGAGTTGTAGATAATGGAACTGGTATAGAAGAAGAAGACATTAATAAAGCATTTGGAAGACACGCAACAAGTAAAATAAATAATGACTATGACCTATTTCACATACGTACTTTAGGCTTTAGAGGTGAAGCATTAGCGAGTATTTCATCTGTAAGTAGAGTGACTATGAAGACATGTACTGATGGTATGCTTGGACATGAAGTACAAGTTGAAAACGGTGAAATTATTAAACAACAACCGGCTAAAGCTAAAAAAGGTACAGACATACTTGTGAAAGATTTATTTTATAATACGCCAGCAAGGTTGAAATATGTTAAAAGTCTATATACAGAATTAGGTAAGATTACAGATATCGTAAATAGAATGGCAATGAGCCATCCGGATATTTCGTTTAATCTTGTATCTGATGATAAAACAGTGCTGTCAACTAATGGATCTGGTAAAACGAACGAAGTGATGGCAGAAATTTATGGCATGAAAATAGCTAAAGATTTAGTGGAAATCAATGGTGAAACAGATGATTATGTAATGAAAGGTTACGTCTGCAAACCTGAACATACGAGAAGTAATAGACATTATATTTCTATTTTTATTAATGGTAGATACATTAAGAATTTTGTTCTAAATAAAGCTATCATCGAAGGTTATCATACACTGTTACCAATCGGCAGATATCCTATTGTCTATATTAATATTGAAATGGATCCTATATTAGTAGATGTAAACGTACATCCGACTAAACTAGAAGTAAGACTTTCAAAAGAACAATTACTTTATGATTTAATTAATAACAAAATTAAAGAAGCCTTTAGAGGAATGTCTCTAATACCAGGCACTTCTTTAGATAACCATAAGCCTAAAAAATCACAAAAAGAGATTTTTGAACAGCAGAAGTTAGATTTTGAAGCTAAACGTAGTCAGGAACCAGTGAAACAACAAAGTCAAATTGATAATGACACGATAGATGAAACAAATGAATTCAATAAAACGTTTGAAAATAATTACAAACAAAATTCAACGAATAGTACTAACTCACAGCAATGGCAATTTAAAGATAAAAAAGATAACCATTCATTTATAAATGAAGATATAGATACAAACACAGAACATTCGTACATTCAACATGAGGATGAGCAAGCTGATATTGAAAAAACAGAGATTAATAATAACGAATACGAACACGCTGTTGATATAGAAAATACAAATGACAATGATGAACAAAGACAAAATGAAGAGACTAAATCAAATACACCGCGAGTTCCTTATATGGAGGTAGTTGGTCAAGTACATGGAACATATATTATTGCTCAAAATGATACAGGAATGTTTATGATTGACCAACACGCCGCTCAAGAACGTATAAAATATGAATTCTTTAAAGAGAAAATTGGGGAAGTAACGAATGAAACTCAAAGTTTATTGTTGCCATTAACATTTAACTTTTCAAGAGACGAACATATGATTATTGAAAAATATTTGCATCCTTTAGAAGAAGCGGGCATATTCTTAGAACCAATTGGACATCATGATTATATGGTTAGTGAATATCCAGTTTGGTTGCCACATATTGAAGCAGAAGAAATCATTAAAGATATGATTGATTATGTATTAAAACATGAAAAAGTAGATATTAAAAAATTGCGTGAAGATGCGGCCATTATGATGAGTTGTAAAAAATCAATTAAAGCTAATCACTACTTAAGAAATCATGAGATGAGTCATTTGATTGATGAATTAAGAGATACAACTGATCCATTTACTTGTCCACATGGTAGACCAATTATTATTGAATTAACAACTTATGAGTTAGAAAAATTATTTAAAAGAGTCATGTAGGAGGATAAGATGAATAAACATATATTACCGGCTATTCGATCTATGAAAGATATGGAAAAATTCTTTAAGATGGACTATGATCGTTGCGTATTATTAGATACTCATATAGGTCATTTGCAAGGGATTTTAGAACAAATAAAAAAACATGATAAAGAAGTTATGTTGCATATAGACCTTATAAAAGGTTTATCTAATGATGAAGCTGCTGTTGAATATGTTATACAACAATATAAACCACATGGCATTATTTCAACTAAATCAAAAATTATAAGACGTGCGAAAAAGTTAAATACTTTAACGATATTACGAGTGTTTATCTTAGATAGTACCGCATTGAGTAGAAGCATTGAATTGATTAAACAGTCGGATCCAGACTTAGTAGAAGTGCTGCCAGGTGTTGCAACTAAAGTAATTAAAGAAATCAGTGACCAAACAGGTAAACGTATAATTGCCGGTGGATTAATAAATACGGAACAAGAAATTGAACTTGCTATTGAAAGCGGTGCCCAATATATCACGTCTAGTGATACATCAATTTGGTAAATCGATTTGACAACGTTTTCATATAGTATTATACTTCTAATTAAGTTAATATATGAGATGAGTAAATGAGACCCTCTATGACAAAACACTATGCGATAAATTTGTATAATTAATTATGCGAATAATAGGTATAGTTGTAAGTTCGTAGAGGGATTTTTATGTATTAGCACGAAAAATATTAGGAGGGTGTTTAATATGAGTGAATTTTTAGCGGAAGTAATTGGTACAGCCATTTTGATATTATTTGGTGGCGGTGTATGTGCTAACGTTAACCTTAAAGGTGCGTTAGGTAAAGGTGCAGATTGGATCGTTATTTCGTTAGGTTGGGGGCTTGCTGTTATGCTAGGTGTTTATGCAGCTGGTAATGTTTCGGGAGCACATTTAAATCCTGCAGTAACACTTGGGTTTGCAATTGACGGATCATTCCCATGGTCTAAAGTCGTTCCATTCATCATTGCTCAAATGATCGGTGCCATGATTGGTGCAGCACTTGTATGGGCTACATATTTACCACATTGGAAAAAAACTGAAGATCAAGGTGCGAAATTAGCAGTATTCTCTACTGGACCTTCATATCCAAACTATGTTGCCAACTTCTTAAGTGAGATTATTGGAACTATGATCTTAGTTATGGGATTATTGTTTATAGGAGCTAATAAATTTACTGACGGTTTAAATCCACTTATCGTAGGTTTATTAATCGTAGCGATTGGTTTAAGTTTAGGTGGTGCGACTGGTTATGCAATTAACCCAGCTCGTGACATTGGTCCACGTATTATGCATATGTTATTACCAATTCCAGGTAAAGGAAGTTCAAACTGGAAATATGCAGTTGTTCCAATTTTAGGACCTATTGCTGGTGGTATGCTTGGTGCAGCATTGTACAACATTTTATTTAACGGGGTTGTTAATGGTTTAGTTATTTTCTCACTCATCTTTACAGTTGTTGTCGTATTATTCGGTATTGTATTGAATAAAGCATTACTAAAAGGTGAAGTTTCTGAAATTCTGTAACAAACAAATTTATAGGAGTGTTTAATATGGAAAAATACATTTTATCAATTGACCAAGGTACAACAAGTTCAAGAGCTATACTATTTGATAAAGAGGGAACTATCAAATTTGTTAGCCAACGTGAATTTAAGCAATACTTTCCAAAAGGCGGTTGGGTTGAACATGATGCAAACGAAATTTGGACATCTGTTCTAGCAGTTATTTCTAGTGTGTTGAATGAAAATAACGTTAGTCCTAACCAAATTGAAGGTATTGGAATTACTAACCAAAGGGAAACAGCAGTTGTTTGGGATAAAAATACTGGTCGTCCTGTATACCATGCAATTGTTTGGCAATCTAGACAAACACAAGACATATGTGCAGATTTGAAATCTAAAGATTTAGAACCAATATTTAAAGAGAAAACAGGTTTGTTATTAGATCCTTACTTCTCAGGTACAAAAGTAAAATGGATTCTAGATAATGTTGAAGGTGCTAGAGAAAAAGCTGAAAACGGTGATTTACTATTCGGTACAATTGATACATGGTTAATTTGGAAATTTACTGGAGAAACGCATGTAACAGACTATTCAAATGCAAGTAGAACATTAATGTATAATATTTACGACTTAAAATGGGATGAAGAATTATTAGAATATCTTGATGTTCCAAAATCAATGTTACCTGAAGTTAAACCATCAAGTGAAGTTTATGGTTATACACAAGAACATCATTTCTTCGGTGAAAAAATTGCGATTGCTGGAGTAGCTGGTGACCAACAAGCTGCATTATTTGGCCAAGCTTGTTTCGAAAGTGGAGATGTTAAGAACACTTATGGTACTGGTGGTTTCATGTTAATGAACACAGGTGAAAAAGCAGTGAAATCTGATAGTGGATTACTTACAACATTAGCATATGGTTTAGATGGAAAAGTAAACTATGCACTTGAAGGTAGTATCTTTGTATCTGGATCTGCAATCCAATGGTTAAGAGACGGATTAAGAATGATTAAATCTGCTCCAGCTTCAGAAGAATACGCAAAACGTGTTAAATCTACTGAAGGCGTTTATGTTGTACCAGCATTCGTTGGTTTAGGTACACCATATTGGGATGCTGATGCTAGGGGTGCCATTTTCGGATTAACACGTGGTACTGAAAAAGAACACTTCATTAGAGCAACATTAGAGTCATTATGTTATCAAACAAGAGATGTGTTAGAAGCAATGGAAAAAGACTCTGGTATTAATGTTGAGACATTAAGAGTTGATGGCGGAGCAGTTAAGAATAATTTCTTAATGCAATTCCAAGCAGATATTGTAAACACACCGGTTGAAAGACCTGAAGTAAATGAAACTACTGCACTAGGTGCTGCTTACTTAGCTGGATTAGCGGTAGGTTTCTGGAAATCAAAAGATGAAATACAACAAAGATGGAAATTAGAAACAGAATTCAAACCTGAACTTGAAGAAGAAGAAAGAGAAAAACTTTACAAAGGTTGGAAAACTGCAGTAAAAGCCACTCAAGCTTTTAAATTAGATTAAGTTGTGTTATCATTAAGGTAAGTTAATATTCCGTAGAGACGTGAGAGGCTTTGTTCGTACAATTTATTGTAGGGATGAGTCTCTCATTTTTTTACATTTTATAGGAGGAAATGATTATGCAACAATTATCAGCGTTAAACCGCAACCAGGTTAAAGATCAACTTAAGAATACAGAATATGATGTAGTCGTTATAGGTGGAGGTATTACTGGTGCAGGTATTGCATTAGATGCATCTCAACGTGGAATGAAAGTAGCATTAGTAGAAATGCAAGACTTTGCTCAAGGTACAAGTTCAAGAAGTACTAAACTAGTCCACGGTGGATTACGTTATTTAAAACAATTCCAAGTAGGCGTAGTTGCTGAAACAGGAAAAGAAAGAGCAATTGTTTATGAAAATGGACCACATGTAACAACACCAGAATGGATGTTATTACCATTGCATAAAGGTGGAAGTATGGGACCTTTCACAACTTCTATCGGCTTAAAAGTATATGATTTCTTAGCAGGAGTTAAAAAATCAGAACGTCGTACAATGTTAAATAGAGATGAAACTATTAACAAAGAACCTCTAGTTAAGCAAGATGGCTTAAAAGCGGGTGGCTATTATGTTGAATACCGTACAGACGACGCTCGTTTAACAATTGAAGTTATGAAACGTGCACGTGAATTCGGTGCTGATATTATTAACTATGCAAAATCAAACAAATTTTTATACAACAAAAAGAACAAAGTTGCTGGTATAGAAGCTACTGACTTATTACAGAATGAAATTTTTGAAATTAAAGGTAAAAGAGTTATTAATGCAGCAGGTCCATGGGTAGATGAAGTAAGAGGGAAAGATTACTCAACAAACAATAAACAACTTAGATTAACTAAAGGTGTTCATATTGTCATCGACCAAAGTAAATTCCCATTACAACAAGCTGTTTACTTTGATACTGAAAATGATGGCAGAATGATTTTTGCTATTCCTAGAGACGGAAAAGCATATGTTGGTACAACTGATACAATATATGACAATGATAAATCATCACCTAAAGTTACAGAAGAAGACCGTCAATATTTAATAGATGCGATTCACTATATGTTCCCAACAGTTAAAGTTGAAGATAAAGATATAGAATCTACATGGGCTGGTGTAAGACCATTAATCTTTGAAAAAGGTAAAGATCCTTCAGAAATATCTCGTAAAGATGAAATATGGGAAGGTGACTCAGGATTACTTACAATTGCAGGTGGTAAATTAACAGGTTACCGTCACATGGCTCAAGACATTGTTGACTTATTAAGTAAACGTCTTAAAGAAGATTACAAATTAACATTTAAACCTTGTAACACTAAAGAAACTTACATTTCTGGTGGTAACGTTGGTGGTAGTAAAAATTATGAATCATTTGTAGAAAGCAAAGTTAAAGAAGCTAAAAACTACAACCTTTCTGAAGATGCTGCACGTTATTTAGCTAGAAAATATGGTTCAAACGTTGACGAAGTATTTGAAATTGCTCACGCTACACAAGTTGCGGATGTAAACTTGCCAATCGAAGTATACGCAGAAGTGATTTATAGTATTCAAAAAGAAATGGTTCATAAACCAACAGACTTCTTAGTACGTCGTTCAGGACGTTTATACTTTGATATTAGTTACGTATTAGAACATAAAGATGCTATTGTTGAAGTAATGGCAAAAGTATTAAATTATGATAATGACAGTAAACGTTTATATAAAGATGAATTAGAACAAGCTATTAAAGAAGCGGTTAATCCAAACGATCAACCAGCAATCATAAAATAATTTGTTAATATTTGGTATTTTTTTGCGCTGACTCCTGCGGGAAAAGCATGCGCATAAAAAAGCTGAGACATTTAATTGTCTCAGCTTTTTTATTTATCAGAGAAAGCAGGTAATATATTTTTATCAGTATAGAATTTGATATAATGATTCAAAAGGGAGGCGTATGTCTTTGAGACGTTTTAATCATAGAATTACTCTGTCAACAGAACAGACGTTAGAAGTTACCATAGATAAAACAGATGAAAAACCTATAGGCATTATACATATATTGCACGGTGTAGCTGAGCATAAAGATAGATATGACGCTATAGTTGAGTATTTATGTAAAAGAGGCTTTCATGTTATTCGTCATAATCATCGTGGACATGGTATTAACATTGAAGAATCAACGAGAGGTCATTTCAATTCATTACAAGATTTAGTTGATGATACTAAAGAAATAAGAGATACATTTAAAAATGAATTGAATCCTGATTTACCTTATATATTACTAGGTCATTCAATGGGTTCACTAATTGCAAGAAAATTCGTACATGATTACCCAGATGATGTTGATATATTAATCTTATCTGGTACTGTAGTTTATTCGAATTTACGCGGCAAAATGAACTTATACGCTCTAAAAGTAGTGAATTTATTTTTGGGAAGTCGTACTAAGTCTAAATTTATTAACAATATTGCATTCAAAACTACTAACCGTCAACATAAAGATTTAAACAAAGATAATAATTGGATTAGTCAAAGTGATGAGAACCGTGAACTATATGAGCAAGATAAATTTGCAGGATTTCCAGTATCACACAAAATCCTTTTAGAGACAGTTAGAGCTACAGTCCAAACTAAAAAATCAAATTTCATAAAGGTGCAAAATAAAAATATGCCTATATTACTTGTATCAGGTAAAGAAGATCATTTTGGTGGTTTTGGACAAGGTATTAAACAATTAGCATCTATTTATAAACGTTCAGGTGTTAAACATGTCACAGTGCAACTATATAAGAATAAACGTCATGAAGTTTTATTTGAAACGAATCAATACGCCGTTTATGAACATTTATATAATTGGTTGAATTTACAAATTAAACAATTAGAAAAAGAGGAATCTTCAAATGAATGATAAACCATTAATTGCAATAGTTGGACCAACTGCTGTAGGGAAAACTGAATTAAGTATTAGATTGGCTAAAGCTTTAAATGGTGAAATTATAAATGGTGATGCTTTTCAAATATATAAAGGCTTGGACATTGGTACTGCCAAAGTTACAGAAGAAGAAAAAGAGGGTGTAGTCCATCATTTAATTGATGTTTATGAACCCGATGAACCTTATTCTGTCTACAAGTTTAAACAAGATTTTACAAAAGTAGTTGAGGATATTCATAATAGAGGTAAGTTACCTATATTAGTTGGTGGAACTGGGCTATATGTTCAGTCAGTATTATATGATTATCAGCTTGAAGAAGAAGAAATAAGTTCTGAAAAAATGGAAATTATAAATAATAAATTAAATAAATTATCTAATTTCAAAAATAATGAATTGCATGACTATCTTTATCAAATTGATCCAGAAACTGCGTCAACAGTGCATCCAAACAATCGCAAAAGAGTTGAAAGGTCAATTGAATATTACTTAAAAACAAAAAAAACTTTAAGTGAACGAAAGAAAAGCCAGACATTTTCTGGAAAATATAGTACAATATTAATTGGGATAGAAATGTCGCGCGAAATATTATATGAAAGAATTAATATGCGTGTAGACATGATGTTGCAGCGAGGATTATTAAGAGAAGTGTCTAATCTTGTTGAGAAAGGGTATGAAAATTCTCAAAGTATGCAAGCAATTGGATACAAAGAATTAATACCTGTTGTAAAGGGAGAAATAGATATAGAAACTTCAAAAGAACAAATCAAGCAAAATTCACGTAGATATGCCAAACGTCAAATGACATGGTTTAAAAATAAAATGAATGTTACTTGGTTTCAACGGGATAAACAGTCTTTATCAGAAATCGCAGACAACGTAATCCAATTATCCAAGTGAAGGGGAAAGTCATATGGCAGAGAAAGAAAATATTCAAGAAGTATTGTTGGAGAAATTCAAATCAGATGGTACTGAATTAACAGTCTTTTTACTGAATGGATTTCAAATGAAAGGCAAAATTGTCAACTTTGACGATAATGTTGTACTTTTAGATATTCAAGGGAAAGAAAATCTAATTTACAAACATGCTATTTCAACTTTCGTAGATACACAAGACGAAGAAAATAAAGACAATGAATAAAGTCCTGTGATGTAATTAAGAGGTTCTAAGATAGTAGTTTAATATACTATCTTAGAACCTCTTAAATTTATAATAATTCTTCTATTGAACTTCTTAATTGATCTGGACTTTTTTGTGGAGAAAAGCGATTAACGACCTCACCATCTTTGTTTACTAAAAACTTAGTAAAGTTCCATTTAATAGCTCCATTTAATATACCTTTTTTCGCAAGCGTAAGGTATTCATATAGTGGATGTTGTTCAGAACCTTTTACTTTTATTTTTTCATGCATTGGAAAAGTTACACCAAAGTTTAATTTACAGTTTTGGTAAGCTTCATATGAGTCTCCAGGTTCTTGATTGCCAAATTGATTACAAGGGAAACCAAGTACGACAAAGCCTTTATCTTTATAATCTTGATAAAGCTCTTCTAATCCTTCAAATTGTGGAGTGAAACCACATTCACTAGCAGTATTAACGATTAAAATTGCTTTCCCTTTATATTCAGACAATGAATATCTCTCACCGTTTGTTTTCGCAACTTCGAAGTCATAAATTGACATTGCAATCACTCCTTTTCTTATTACCATTATAGTCGTAAATTTATAAAAGTCATATCAATATGCATACTGATTTATATGTTAAAATATAATTAAAGAGAGCGTGATAAAATGAAGAATGATATGAAATCTACTAAACATGATACTGAGAAGGTAATCTTATTAGCATTTCAAGATAAAAGAATTGATGAAGCTACTTTTCAATCAACAGTTGATGAGTTAGAATCTTTAGCGGCTACAAGTAAACTTGAAGTGATAGAAATATTCACTCAAAAAAGAGACAGACCGGACCAACAGTATTATTTTGGAAAAGGGAAAATTGAAGAAGTGATTGAATATATAGAATTAAATGACTTAAATGTTAATGCCATAATTGCAAATGACGAGTTAACAACTGGACAATCTAAACATTTAGATGAGTTATTTAATACGAAAATAATCGACAGAACGCAGCTTATACTAGAAATTTTCGCTCAAAGAGCATCTAGTAGAGAAGGGCAATTACAAGTTGAGTTAGCCCAACTAGATTATTTGCTACCAAGGTTATCAGGTCACGGAAAAAGTTTATCTCGACTTGGTGGAGGGATAGGCACAAGAGGACCTGGTGAAACAAAATTAGAAACTGATAGAAGACATATACGGACTAGAATGAATGAAATAAAGCATCAATTAGAAACTATTGTTTCACACCGCTCAAGATATAGAGAGCGACGACAGCACAATCAAGCATATCAAGTTGCACTTATAGGGTATACAAACGCTGGTAAGTCTTCATGGTTCAATCAGTTATCTAATGACGAAACGTTTGAACAAGATTTGCTTTTTGCAACACTAGATCCAAAATCAAGAGCAATTACAATAAATAATGGATTTAATGTGATAATTTCAGATACGGTTGGTTTTATTCAAAAGTTACCAACGACACTTATTGCAGCTTTTAAATCAACATTAGAAGAAGCGAAATATGCTCAATTGTTAATTCATGTAGTTGATGCAAGTCATCCACATCATATGGAGCAATATGAAACAGTTATGTTATTAGTCAATCAGTTAGAGATGGGACATATCCCAATGCTCGTTGTATTTAATAAAAAAGATATGGTTCAAGGAGCGCATTTAGCTGTTTCAGAACATTCAATTTTTGTTTCTGCAAAAAATGTTCAAGATAAAGTTATAATGAAAGAAAAATTAGTACAAATGATAGAAGAAACAATGGAATATTATGAAATGACGATTCCGTCATCAAATGCTGATCAATTATATTGGCAAAGAACACATACTTTAGTTGAGACAATGGATTTTGATGAAGCATCAAATTCATATCTTGTTAAAGGATATAAACAGAAATAAGAGGTTGAAAAATGGAACAAAAATTAAACAATTTAATTACAGATGTAGAAACAGAATTAAGACCATATTTTGATAAGATAGAACAAAATGCATTAATTGCTCAAGAGAGAGTATTAGATGCGTTTCATGATGTGAAAATTACTGAATCTGATTTAGTAGGTACAACTGGTTATGGTTATGATGATATTGGTAGGGATCATTTAGAAGATGTTTATAGTAGGGTATTTAAAGCTGAAGATAGTTTAGTAAGACCTCAAATTATTTCAGGCACACATGCTATCACATTAGCACTTAATAGTCAGCTTAAATATGGTGAAGAGTTGTTATATATAACAGGTACACCATATGATACGCTGTTAGAAGTAATTGGCGTTAATGGAAACGGAATCGGAAGTTTCTTGGAGCAAGGTATTTTATATAATGAAGTTCCTTTAAAAGATAATGAAATAGACATAGATTCTGTGTTAAAAAGCATAAATGAATGTACAAAAGTTATTGCAATCCAAAGATCAAAGGGGTATAGCTCTAGACCTTCATTAACAATCGATCAAATTGAATATGCAATAAAACATATAAAAAAGAAATATCCGGATATGATTATATTTGTAGACAACTGTTATGGAGAATTTGTTGAAGATAGAGAACCTATTGAAATAGGTGCTGATATTATGGCAGGATCGCTTATTAAAAATCCAGGTGGCGGACTAGCAAAAATAGGCGGGTACATTACAGGTAAAAGAGAATTAATCGAACGTTGTGGATATCGTTTAACAGCACCAGGAATCGGCAAAGAAGCGGGTGCATCTTTAGGAAACTTGCCAGATATGTATCAAGGTTTCTTTCTAGCGCCACATGTAGTCAGTCAAAGTTTAAAAGGTGCACTATTTACTTCACTATTATTACAGAAATTAAAAATGGCAACAACACCACACTATAAAGATAAGCGAACAGATATTATACAGTCCGTTACTTTTGAAACAAAAGAACAAATGATAGCATTTTGTCAGTCGATTCAACATGCATCCCCAATCAATGCGCATTTTAGTCCTTTGCCTAGTTATATGCCAGGTTATGAAGATGATGTCATTATGGCAGCAGGTACATTTATACAAGGATCATCAATTGAATTAACTGCAGATGGTCCTATTAGAGCGCCATATGAAGCATATATACAAGGTGGATTAACATATGAACATGTTAAAATTGCAATTAAAAGAGCGGTAGAAAATTTAATAAACAGTCAACTTGTTAAACTTTAATTTTATGTAAGGTTTTCTAACATTTATTTGTTTTCTGAAAATTTATGTGCTAAATTTATTTTAAGTTCTTAAATGAAGGAGGCGGTCGTGCTGTCTAGAGACATAATTAGAAGAAACATGGCCGTGTTTCCCATTGGTGTAGTGATTAAGTTAACTGAGCTAACAGCAAGACAAATCAGATATTACGAAAGCAACGAACTAGTCTCACCCAAAAGGACTGAAGGTAATCAACGGTTATTTTCTTTAAATGACTTAGAGCGATTACTTGAAATTAAAAATCTTATCGAAAAGGGATTTAATATGAAAGGTATAAAACAAATTCTTTTACAAGAACAAAATGACCTTTCTGATGAAGAACTGAAGATGAGAGAACGTGTAATTAGAGGAACTTCTAAAACAGAAGGACCACTTAATCGTGGAGATTTATCAAGATTTTTTAAATAAAAACTGGAGGATAATCACATGGCTAAACAAACATTTACAAAGGAAGATATTTTTCGTTTTGCTGACGAAGAAAACGTACGCTATTTAAGATTACAATTTACTGATATTTTAGGAACAATCAAGAACGTAGAGGTACCAATTTCACAATTAGAAAAAGTTTTAAACAATGAAATGATGTTTGACGGTTCTTCAATTGAAGGATTCGTGCGAATTGAAGAATCGGATATGTATTTATGTCCTGACCTAGATACTTGGGTAATTTTCCCATGGACAGCAGGTAAAGGGAAAGTAGCACGATTAATTTGTGATATTTATAGTCCAGACGGTAATCCATTCCCTGGTGATCCACGTACAAACTTAAAACGTGTATTAGCTGAAATGGAAGAGTTAGGATTTACAGATTTCAACTTAGGACCTGAACCAGAATTCTTCTTATTCAAATTAGATGAAAAAGGAGAACCAACATTAGAATTAAATGATAATGGTGGTTATTTTGACTTAGCACCAACAGATTTAGGTGAAAACTGTCGTCGTGATATCGTATTAGAATTAGAAGATATGGGCTTTGATATCGAAGCAAGTCATCACGAAGTAGCACCAGGTCAACATGAAATAGATTTCAAATATGCTGATGCAATTACAGCATGTGACAACATTCAAACATTCAAATTAGTTGTAAAAACAATCGCTCGTAAACATAATTTGCATGCAACATTCATGCCAAAACCATTATTTGGTGTAAACGGAAGCGGAATGCACTTTAACGTTTCTTTATTCAATGGTAAAGAAAATGCTTTCTTCGATCCAAATGGAGAAATGCAGTTAACAGATGACGCTTTCCACTTTATTGCAGGTATCTTGAAAAATGCGCGTGGGTTTACAGCAGTATGTAACCCATTAGTAAATTCATACAAGCGTTTAGTTCCAGGTTATGAAGCACCATGTTATATTGCATGGAGTGGACAAAACCGTTCACCATTAGTGAGAATTCCAGTGTCACGCGGATTATCAACTCGTGTTGAAATTCGATCAGTTGACCCAGCAGCTAATCCATATTTAGCATTAGCTACAATTTTAGAAGCTGGATTAGATGGAATTAAAAATAAATTAACACCTCCAGAATCAGTAGATCAAAACATCTATGAAATGGATAGAGAAGAACGTGAATCAGTAGGCGTTCAAGATCTTCCTTCAACACTTTATACAGCTGTTAAAGCAATGAAAGAAAATCCAGTTGTTAAAAAAGCATTAGGAAATCATATCTATCGCCAATTCATACAATCTAAATCATTAGAATGGGATTACTACCGTACCCAAGTATCTGAATGGGAAAGAGAACAATATATGAAGCAATATTAATTGCTTACCCCCTCAAAGCTCAATGCTTTGAGGGGGTTTTTTATTACAAAAATTTAACGATATTAACTTGATTTCAATTCTATAATATTATAATATAAAATAAAAAGAATATAATATGCGTGTTATGTTACTATATTCTTACATAAACAAACTTTACAAATTGGAGGTACCTTTATGAATAACGATTATGTAACAAGACCTGAATTCAAGCTACACCAAAAACATATGGATACCAAATTAAATATGCTTGAGAAGTCACTTAAGTCAGAAATAAAAACAGCGATTAGTGAGTTGAAAAATGAGATAAATGATAATAAAGTTACGACAACCAGATTTTGGATAGGAATTAGTATACCTGCAATAATTGGTATAGCATCACTAGTGGTTAGTATTGCTACTTTACTTTTAAAGTAATAAGTAATGAAATATAAATAATTTTTACTAGACTTAAACCAATTAATAATATAATTCAGTTAATCTTCTAATATCAACTTTATCTGATAAATCTATAAAATAATCTTTTTGCCATTTTTGTGTTTGAGAAGCGGTTTTGTTTAAGTTATCCTCCCAAGTTGGATATACTCTCATAGCCATTTTTCCTGTTATGTTGTTACTGCTAATTATTTTTTTCTTGTATAATAGATCCTTAGGAAAAACAAATTGCCCCTTTTTTCTTTCATCAATTATTGTAACGATAAGTTTATCTAATGTTTCTTCATATGTGTAAGGTCTATTTTTATTATTTTCGTCTTTTATCCAAAATACTACAAAGTAACCCTGTTTATTTGGTGTCTTTTTTGCGCGTCTACTTCTATATGTTTTATCATTTATTTGATAATGACAACTCTCATATTCAATATTTAATGGTTCTATTTTCATATTTTCAATAAGGTGTAGTTCCTTTAATATTTCTTCTGTTAATGTAATTGATTCAAACAACTCATCAAGTCCTTTAATTATTTTGTTATATTTTAATATTTATAAGTATATCATTTATTATAATAAGCTCTTTACTTTTCATGTTGGATTGATATGATTAAATAAATTAGAGGTGCGATGGAGGTCAAGTCATGATTAGAAATGCAACTGAGGATGATTTGAAGTTTATTTTAGATATTTATAATGATGCTATTTTAAATACAACAACTGTATATACTTATGAACAGACAGATCTTGAGGAAAGAAAAAAATGGTTCTATAGTAAAGTAGAATCTGGTTTACCTGTTATAGTTTATGAAAAGGATAATGAGATTGCTGGTTTTGCCTCATATGGTCCGTTTAGAAATTGGGCAGCATACCAATATACGATTGAACATTCTATTTATGTAAGTTCTAAATTTAGAAGGCAAGGTATTGCTAAACAATTATTAGATCATTTAATTTTACTTGCGAAAGTTGATGGCTATAAAACAATGGTTGCGGGTATTGATTCATCTAATGAAGGTAGTATACATTTACATAAGCAAAAAGGTTTTAAACATATAGGTACACTTGAAAAAGTAGGTTATAAATTTGATAAATGGCTGGATTTAGCCTTTTATCAAATTTTATTGAAATAAGCTGAAATATAGTGTTTTTTTAATAGTGTATTAATAAAGGGGATATTATGGATTTTACAATTTTGATATTAGTTATCGTATCAATACTATTAGGCGCATTAGTGCGTAGTATTTTTGGTTTTGGTGAAGCATTAGTCACTATGCCATTATTGTCACTTTTTAGTATTGATTTTAAATTATCAGTTTCGATTGTTGCAATTGTTGGTTTGTTGGTAGCATTTCCTGTATTTATTAAGAGCAGAAGAAATCTCAATTGGTCAATTGTAAGAAGATTGTTGGTTGGTTCAATTATTGGTGCTCCAGTTGGTATATTAATCGTTAAATGGGCAAATGAAGATGTCATTATTAAAGTATTAGGTATTTTCATCTTATTGTACGGAACCATAAACTTAATCAATCATTATAGAAACATCTATCAAATAAATAAACAAATACCGAAGTTATATGATTATATAGCAGGACTCGTTTCAGGTATCTTAGGTAGTGCATATAATAGTCATGGTGTACCCATTATTGTTTACGGTACTTTAAAAAAATGGCATGTAACAGATTTAAAGAATATTTCTCAAGTTCACTTTTTCATTACGGGGTGTTTTATAGTATTTAGTCATGGTGTTTCTGGGTTTTGGTCGAGCTCTTTATGGTATTTACTCATTATGATTTTACCATTACTTATTATAACTTTGTGGGTAGGACATATTATTAACACTAAGATTAATCAACAAGTATTAATAAAGTATATATATATTTTATTAATTTGTTTTGGTATTGTTATGATTATAAAATAATGTGAACAACTAGTGTGAAAAATACATTAATAAATCATAAACGGCCATAATCATTAAAAAACATTTAAATTTGTTTTGTTATTTTACATTTAAAATGTATATAAACAAAGTGAGTATTAATTTACATCAATTAACCCTAGATTCACTTAATATTGTTTTGTAAGCTTTATATATTAAGTTTTATTTGGAGGCAGTCATGTTTTTTGATAAGAAGATTATAGTATTTGAGAACCTAGAGAATGAATACAATCAAGAAGATGCAAAAAATATATTTTTGAAACATTCTATTGATTATGATTTTATTACTGTAAGTAGCCAGTCAGTTATATTAGGTGGTTTACAATATCCATCATCAAATGATAAAGAACAATTTATAGCTGAATTTAACGATTATTTAGGGAACTAGGGAAATTAAATAAAAAGCTGTCGACAAAGTCGGTGGCTTTTTTTGTTATATAGAAATCCAAAAATTAGATTTTAAAATTATGTATGTTACAAAATTGTCACTTAACACATGATATTGTTAGGTTTTATTAGGGTATTAATATAATATAGATTATATAATGTTCTTATAGTTGAAGGAGGGTTATTATGTTAGTTAATAAATGGATATATATAGCGTTAGCTTTATTATTAGGTAACTTTGGTGTTCATAAATTTTATGCACAAAAACCTATTTCTGGTTTGCTACATTTAGTATTTTGTTGGACGGGAATCCCACAAGTAATAGCAATTATTAGTGCTGTCTTAGCGCTACTTAAACCAGCAGATGAGCAAGGAAATATTCAGGTTTAATAAGTTTTTGAAATATTAATTAAAAAACAGTAGCAATTCATGAACTAATGAATTGCTACTGTTTTTTTGTTATCAATCTTAGTTTCATAGCTGTGTTATAAGCACTTTAGCAAGAAATTGCTTATAAATATAGTTTGAATTACTGATTATTGATATCTAAATAAAGTAGTTTAACTTGGTCTTTTAATAATTGGATATTTACAGGTGTTTCAAATAGAATTTCTCCATCTATATCTAACTTTGCATTTGGATCTGTTGCTAAAGTTGCTGATTCGCAAGAAATATGTGTAATACTGTCACTTATTTCATTCCAATTCATGCTATCTTTAACTTTGAAAAAGTCGTTAATAATACTAAAGTTTTGATTGTCGAAGATAAATATATTCATTTTACCGTCATTTGGAGATAAATCTTCTAATGGTATTTTACTGCCGCCAACATTTTGGCCATTGGCTACTAATATCATTGAAGTTTCTCCTGAATATTCTTTTCCATCTGCTGTTAATTTATATTTATAAATTTCGGGATTTGATACTGTTTTTATTGTAGAAAATACATAACTGAACTTGCCTAATAATTCTTTTTGGTTGGATTGAACATTCTCAGCATTTTGTACCATTAATCCGATTCCAGCAAAGTTGAGTGCATATGTACCATTTACATCTAAAATATCAAATGATTTTATTTGGCTATTTAATAAATCTTGAGAAGCTTGCATTGGTTTTTGAGAAAGGTTTAATGTTTTTGTAAAATCATTAAAAGTCCCTCCTGGTAAGACTCCAATTGGTATTTGAAGATTATTTTCTACAACACCATTTATGAGTTCATTTAATGTTCCATCTCCACCTAAAATGAAAAGTACATCATAGGTACTTACGTGATTATTTTCAGCTATTTCTTTACAAAATGATTTTATTTGTCCTTCTTCTTTACTTAATTTTATAGTTAAGTCATCACAAAGCTGTGTTAAGTTTTCAGTAACTTGTCCAAGTTCTTTGAAAATATTACCCTGTCCAGCTGCTTCGTGATAAAATAAAATTCCTTTATGAAAATGATGCGTCATATACATACAACCTCCTGTTATCTTCCTAGTATTACATTACCATTTATTGCGTAGTATAAACAGTTTCAAGTTAATTAATTATTTATGTTAAAATAAATAAAAGTTTATATAAAAAAGGGGAGGATAACGATGGCATCAGAAAATGATTATATAAATTACGAAATGCAGAAAAGAACCGAACCTTTACTTGGTGTTGTTATTCATAATGATGCAAGTGAATTGAATGCAAATGAATGGCGAGAAGTATTAATAAATGCACCTGAAGAAAGATACGTGCAAGGAATTGCGCATTATTATATTGATCGAAATGGGCAATGGCAAGCAATTGATACTGAAAATATAGCTTGGCACACTGCAAATCAAATAGGCAATGAACAATATTTAGGTTATGAAGTGTTAGAATCTCTTTCAAGTAAGGACGAAGAATTTTTATTAAATGAACAGGAAACGTTTAGAGTTATAGCTTCAGATATGATAGATTATAATTTAGAACCAAATAGAGACACAGTGAAATTACATCTTGAATTCAGTGAAACAGAATGTCCACACCGTTCTTTTGAAATTCATACTAATTGGAAGACAACAGTTGATGGGATACCAGATGAATGGGTCATTAATGATTTAAAAGACTATTTCATAAGTCAAATCAAGCAATACATGTTGAATTAAATGGTAAAAAAGTTTCTATAATGAGGCTGGGACAAATTAATTGTCTCAGCCTCTAATCGTTATATGGGAAGTAGAAAACTCGATATTTTAGATTTTTCTGATAAATAGGTATAATGATTGTATTAGAAAAAAGTAGGGGGCATTTTAGATGAATAAAAAAACAATTGGTTTTGTAGGTAGTGGTGTTATGGGGAAATCTATGGCAGCACATCTAATACAAGATGGATATAAAGTTAACGTGTTTAATAGAACGAAATCTAAAGCAGATTCACTAGTCGAGTTAGGTGCTAAATGGTGTGAAAGTATTGCAGTTCTCTCAGAGAAAAGTGATGTCATAATCTCAATAGTGGGATATCCAAAAGATGTAGAATCGATTTATTTAAATAAAGATGGTATTTTAAATCATGCTAAGGCAGGAAGTATAGTTATTGATATGACTACTTCTAGTCCAGCGTTAGCCAAAACAATATATGATGAAGCAAAATTGCATAATGTTAAAAGTTTAGATGCCCCTGTTTCTGGTGGTGATATTGGCGCTAAAAATGCTACATTAACAATCATGGTAGGTGGAGATGAAGAAGCGTTTAGTCAAGTTGAGGATATCTTCAATGTGATTGGTAAAAATGTTGTATATCAAGGTAAAAGTGGTAATGGTCAACATACTAAACTTTCAAATCAAATAGCAATTGCAGCTGGCATGTTAGGTGTAGCAGAAGCAATAATTTACGCAGAAGAAGCAGGTTTGGATATAGATAAAGTATTTGCTTCAATTGAACATGGTGCGGCAGGTAGTTGGTCATTATCTAATTTAGGACCAAGAATGGTCAAAGAAGATTATGCGCCGGGATTTTATGTTAAACATTTTATTAAAGATATGAAAATTGCGATTGAAGAAAGTGAAAAAATGGGATTATTTATGCCAGGATTACTAAAGGCTAAAGAAGTTTATGATGCACTAAGTAAATCGGGATTCGATGATAATGGGACGCAATCTGTCATCCAGTTGTTAAAAAATCAAATTAAAAAGGGGTAATAAAGTGGAATTAAATAAATATCAAGAACTTGCATTAAGAACGATGTCGGATATCAAAAATGATTCTGAACAAAGCTTAGTAAACGGTGCTTTAGGCTTAACTGGAGAAGTGGGAGAAGTTGCAGATATAATCAAAAAACATCAGTTTCATGGTCATGATTTAGATGTGCATGAATTAAAAAAAGAACTTGGAGATGTGCTATGGTATATAGCTTGTTGTGCATCAGCACTTAATATAGATTTAAATGAAATAGGTGTAGCCAATATAGAAAAATTAAAAGAACGTTACCCAAATGGTTTTACAAAAGAAGATTCACTAAATCGTAAAGAATAAAGAATAAAAATCTATTGGATAATTATTACAAAACTGATAAAATGAAAAGGAGTGAAAACGCTTTCTTAGGAGGTAACTGAATTGGAAGGAAACGAACAATATTTATCAATAGATGAATTAAAGCAGATAATGTCTGACTACCCATTACAATATATTGTTTGTGGACAATGTGCTATTGATTTATTTCTAAATGAATACACATATACAAAAGAAATAATGAGTATTACGGTTAGCAGAGAAGAAGTGGAAATACTATCCAATTATTTTTTAAAACACCAATATCAGTTGGTAGTCAAAACACCATTAGATGAACTGGAAGAAATATCCCTTGAAGAACTTTATAATTATAAAAAATATTATGTTTATGATACAAAAGCACAATGTAAGATCATTAAAGTTTATATTTATGAAACGAAAGATGAGAAATGGCAATTTAGTCACGATCATAATATAGAAGTTGAAGATTATAAAATATATTTTCATAGTCTAGAAAAAGATATTAAGTATTTACGTCCAGAGATCCAAATGATGTATAAACTATATCATGAACTTAGACAAGACGATATTTATAAATATCAAAGACTAATACAACATTTAAGCTATTATCAATTTTTTATGCTAAGAAAAGTAATAGGCAAAGAAAAGGTTAATCAAATTATATTATCAGATACATAAATGGGACCATTGTTTGGGTCATGTTTTATTTTTTGTATTTATATGGATAATTATAACGATTTTGTAAGTGCTGACGCCTGAGGGAATAGTATGAGAGAGAGACTACAGGCTCGAACCATACCCCTAGGCAAGCATGCACATACAAAATCGAAAGATTTTATAAAAAAATAGATATTGAGTGCGATTTTGTAAAGTGCTGACGCCTGAGGGAAAAGTATGCGTGAGAGACTACAGGCTCGAACCATACCCCCTGGCAAATGCACGAACAAAATCGTGGAATTTTATAAATAAATAAGCATATCACTGTAAACTTTAAAAATCAGTTACGTGACATGCTTATTTTTTTGAGTTAGGAAATATGCTCCAAGCTCTTATCATTAGCTTATATAATTTGAGTCGTTTCTTTAACAAAATACTCTTTATATATTGCTTGAACAGCGATATCAGAATATTGTTGATCAATTCCAAACATCATTGATATTTCTGATGATCCTTGGTTAATCATGTTAAGATTAATTTTATTTTTACTTAAAGCAGCTGCTGCTCCGGCTGCTGTACCAATTGCTTTATTCATCCCTTCTCCAACAATCATCAATATTGCTAAATCATAGTCAATAGTTAGTTCATCAACTTTAATTTGTTCTCTAATCTTGTTTAAAACACGTTCTTCTTTTCCATGTATTTGTGTTGTTCTCATGATAATACTCAAATTATCAATTCCAGATGGTATATGTTCGATAGAAATATTTTCATCTTCTAAAATACTTAATATTTTTCTAGTGAAGCCAACTTCTCTGTTCATTAAATATTTTTTAACATTTATAATAGTGAAACCTTTATCACAACTCACTCCTGATACGATTTGAGATAAGTTTGATACATCTCGTTCACTGACAATATATGTTCCTGTATCAGTCGGTCTATTTGTGTTTTTTATAACAACAGGTATACGATCTTTATATAATGGCTCTAAAGCTTCATCATGGAAAACACCAAATCCAGCATATGATAACTCACGCATTTCTCTGTAAGTAATTTCTGGAATTACTTCCGGTTGAGAAACGACTGTTGGATTTGCACGGAAAATACCTGATACATCTGTGAAGTTTTCATAAAGGCTAGCTTTTATACCCCTTGCTAAAATAGCTCCTGTAATATCAGAACCACCACGAGGGAATGTTACGATATCATTGTTTTCAGAATAGCCAAAGAATCCAGGAATAATAAGTGTTTCATCATATTGACGTAATTGATAAATCTGTTCATATGAGGATTCTAATATCATTGCATTTCCAGGTTCATCAGTAACGATAATGCCTGCTTCTTTAGGTGATAAATAACGAGTGGGGAACCCCAATTGATTATTATATTGAGCGATAATACGGGCGTTAAAATCTTCTCCACAACTTTTTAATGCATCTAATAATCTTTCAGGTTGATTGTTGTATGTGTCTATTAAACATACTAAGTCGTTTTTCAACTCATCTAAAATAGAATAATCCATTTCCAACTCTTTAACAATTTCCTCATAACGTTCGATAATTTGGCGTAGTTTGTTTGAATAATCCAATTTATTTATTACTTTGTCGTATAAGCGTATTAATAAGTCAGTCGTTTTTACATCTTCTTTAAATCTTTTTCCGGGTGCAGATACAACAACAATTTTTCTTTCATCATCAGAATTGATGATGTTTAATACTTTTTTAATCTGTTCACTGTTTGCGACGGAACTTCCGCCAAATTTTGAAACTTTCATTTTATCAGTCCTTTTACTGGGGGTAATGTAATTGTAGCTCTTTACAAAGCCAGAAATAATGATAATATTACTATTAATTCTAATTATTCAAACTTTACAAAAAACTTTAATGAATTTATACTATAATAAAGTTGAGTCTATTTCAAGTAGACATTTGTATTTTTAACAAGAACAATATATTTAAGGTGAGTGAGAAAATGAAAGTATTAAATGTAGCAGTATTAGGTCTCGGCACTGTGGGAACAGGCGTCGTAAAGATTGTTGAAGAAAATAAAAAGCAAATAGAAGACACAATAGGTAAATCTATACATATTAAACATATTCTTGTTAACTCTGTTAGCAAGAAAAGAGCAATTAATACTTCTAGTTATCATTTAACTGACAATATAGACGATATATTAAATGACGATGAATTAGATATCGTCGTTGAAGTAATGGGTGGAATAGAACCTACTGTTGAATGGTTAAAGTTATTTTTATCAAAAGGTATTCATGTCATTACAGCAAACAAAGATTTGCTAGCAGTACATTTAAGAGTATTGGAAGACTTAGCAGAAAAAAATAAAGTTGCACTAAAATATGAAGCAAGCGTTGCTGGAGGTATACCAATTGTAAATGCGATTAATAACGGTTTGAATGCAAACAACATTAATCAGTTTATGGGTATATTTAATGGAACTTCTAATTTCATTCTTAGTCAAATGACTCGTGAAGGAAAATCTTATGAAGAAGCTTTACAACTTGCAACAGATTTAGGATATGCAGAAGCAGATCCAACAGATGATGTTGAAGGTGTAGACGCAGCTCGTAAAGTTGTGATTACGAGTTATTTATCATTTAATAGAGTTATATCGTTGAATGATGTTGAAAGAGTAGGTATTTCCGACGTAGAAATAGAAGATATTAAAGTTGCTGAAAGATTAGGCTACAAAATAAAATTAATAGGGCAAGGTAAATATGCAAATGGTAAAGTCTTAGCCAGTGTTAAACCTACATTACTTCCAAATAGCCATCAAATGGCGCATGTTGAAGATGAGTATAATGCAATATACGTTATTGGTGATGCAGTTGGAGATACAATGTTTTATGGTAAAGGAGCAGGTAGTCTAGCTACAGGTAGTGCAGTAGTTTCTGATTTATTAAATGTAGCCTTACAATTTGAATCTGATTTACATACTTTGCCTCCGCATTTTGAACTGAAAACTGAGCAAACTAAAGAAATCGTTGAAGAAGAAGTTGTTAAATTCCCATTAAAAAGCAGCCACTTCATAATTGTTGAAAATGACAAAGAAGAAGATGAATTAAGAGATGAGATTAAAAAAGCTATAGAGTTTCATAGAAGTGTAAAAGTAGAACAGCGTACAGAAAATACTTATGGAGTCGTTATTAGAGGTATTGATGAATTACCAATTGAGACATTAAGAGAAAATGGTATAAATATTGTTAAATATTATCCAATAGAAGGAGACAAGTAGAATGGGAAGATGGCAAGGATTAATTCACAATTATAAAGAATATTTACCTGTAAATGAAGGTACACCTAAATTAACTTTAAATGAAGGAAATACACCATTAATACATTTACCCTATTTGTCGGATAAGTTAAATATTAATTTATTTGCTAAATTTGAAGGTCTTAATCCTACTGGATCATTTAAAGATAGAGGTATGGTAATGGCAGTTGCAAAAGCTAAAGAAGAAGGCAAGAAGATAGTTATTTGTGCTTCTACAGGTAATACTTCAGCATCTGCTGCTGCATATGCTGCTAGAGCTGGAATGAAAGCGATCGTGGTTATTCCAGAGGGTAAAATCGCGCTTGGTAAATTAGCTCAAGCTGTGATGTATGGTGCAGAAATTGTTTCAATTAAAGGTAATTTTGATGAAGCATTAAATATTGTTAAAAAAGTAGCAGAAAAAGGCGAAATTGCTTTAGTTAATTCTGTAAATCCATATAGAATAGAAGGACAAAAAACAGGTGCCTTTGAAATTGTTGAACAACTTGATGGTAAAGCACCAGACTTATTTGCTATACCAGTTGGAAATGCAGGGAATATTACTGCATATTGGAAAGGCTTCAAAGAATTTGATAACTTAAAACAATCAGGTTTACCTGTAATGTGTGGATTCCAAGCTGAAGGAGCTTCACCAATCGTTCAAGGTAAAGTTATTAAAAATCCTGAAACTGTAGCTACAGCTATTAGAATTGGTAATCCAGCAAGCTGGAAACTAGCTGAAGCGGCAAGAGATGAATCTAATGGATTAATAGATAGTGTGACAGATGATGAAATCTTAAAAGCATACAAGCTTATGACAAGCAAAGAAGGTGTATTTAGTGAACCTGCAAGTAATGCATCGATAGCTGGTTTGTTAAAGTTACATGAGCAAGGTAAATTAGAGCCAAATCAAACTGTTGTTGCTATATTAACTGGTAATGGATTAAAAGATCCTGATACTGCAATCGATTTGTTAGACTCTCCAATCACGCCATTAGAGAATGATGAACAAGCAATTATAGATTATATCGAGCGTGCATTAAAATGAAGAAATTAAAGCTTAAAGTACCAGCATCAACAGCTAATTTAGGAGTTGGCTTTGATTCTATAGGAATGGCTCTTGATAAATATTTAGAAGTTGAAGCGCATCTATCAGAAGATAAACAATGGCATTTTGAACACATTGGTCCACATTTACAAGGATTACCAAACGATGAGCAACACTATATTACAAAAATTGCTCAAACTGCAACAGCAAAGTTTTCTAAAAGTATGCCCGCTTTAAATTTAAAAATGTATAGCGATATTCCTTTAGCAAGAGGATTAGGAAGTTCAGCTTCAGCGCTTGTGACAGGTTTATTTCTAGCAAATTATTTTGCGAATTTGAAGCTATCTAAATATGAATTATTACAACTTGCTACTGAAATTGAAGGTCACCCAGATAATGTTGCGCCAACGATTTATGGTGGACTAGTCCTTGGTGTATATGATCCTGACGTGAAACAAACAGATGTATCATATATTGATATTCCTAAAGTCGATGTTATTGCAACTATTCCAGAATATGAATTATCAACGGAAAAAGCGCGTAAAGTCTTACCTGAAACTTTAACTTTAAAAGACTCTGTTAAATATAGTGCAATTAGCAATACGATGATTAGTGCTTTAATTCAGCATAATTATGAGTTAGCAGGCAAAATGATGATGAAAGATGGATTTCATGAGCCATATAGACAACATTTAATTCCTGACTTTGAAAACATTAAAGAACTTGCTCTACAATATGGAGCTTATGCAACTGTCATTAGTGGTGCAGGACCTACTGTGTTAACTTTAATTAAAAAAGAATTGAGTGGTAAACTCGTAAGAGAATTACAAAATAGATTCCAAGATTGTGAATCAGAATTAGTAACTATCAATCGATATGGAGTTAGTCAAAAAATAATTAACTTATAGACGATAATTGAGATGCTTATATTCTATATATGATAGAATGTAAGCATCATTATATTTTAAGGAGATAAACATGGCTTATAAATACATAATAATGGATATGGATGATACACTCTTAACTTCAAAAAATGAAATAAGTGAAAAAACTAGTACATATTTAAAAGAAAAACAAAAACAAGGTATGAAATTGATACTTGCTTCTGGTAGACCTACAGCCGGTATGATGAAGCATGCTGACGCACTTGATTTAAAAAATAATGGTGGATATATTGTGAGCTATAATGGAGCTTACGTAATCGATGCACAAGATAACGAAGTTGTGTTTAAACAAACAATTAGTCGGGATGATGCATACCAAATTATCGACTATTGTAGAACGCATAATTTCTTTTACTTAACATATTTAAATGATCAAATTATACATGATAGAACGCATGACTATATGAATATTGAAAGTGAGTTAACAGGACTACCAATGAAAAAAGTTGAAGATATTAAAGAGGTTATTGATGGAGATGTACCTAAAGTAATGGGCGTAGATTATGTAGAAAATATTGCAAAAGCGAACAGTGAACTTAATGGTAAATTCAATAATCAAGTTTCTTCTACAATAAGTAAACCGTACTTTTTAGAATTTATGGATGGACAAGTATCAAAAGGTAAATCATTACAGAAACTATTTGACCAAATCAATGCAGATTTCTCAGAAGTAATCGCTTTTGGTGACAGTTTAAATGATTCAGATATGTTAGAAAAAGCAGCTGTAGGTGTAGCAATGGGTAATGCTAACGATACGATAAAAGATATAGCTGATGTAGTAACAGATGATCATGACCATGATGGTATTGTAACAGCATTAGAAAAATTATTGAATCAATAAAAAAATACAGATAAAACCATAAATTAACAATGGTTTTATCTGTATTTTTATTTTTGTCTATTAATATCGATCTTCATTAAATGAAATTGAAGTCATTTCTATAACGAGGATAGATTTAGCACCAAGTATTTTTAGTTGTTGTACTAAATCATCAATTTCAGTTTTATGTCTAAGTCTTTCTACAAAAACAATTATTTCTTCATATTGATCAATATTTAAATTATAAAGGTAATGTGTAATTGTTCTTTCTAAAGGAGACATAAAGCTTATTTTTTTATTTGAATGTTTCAATGTACTTAAATCAAAATTAAACCTTGTTGTTCCTTGAACATTTATATTTTTACCAGGTAAATAACGAGCAATCTGTAATGGGATATACAAGAATTCACCAACACCGATAACAAGTTTCGGTGAATCATCTAATAAATCGTTTAATAATTCTCCCATTCGTTGAAATAGCTCTTCAGAGATTTGTTGTTCTTTACCGGTTAATGTAAATCTACCTGTTGAAATAAAGTATGGATTGTCATGTATCGTACCATCACGTAACATGTTTTGTGCTTTTACGATAAAATGATCGTTAATAACATTTCTTAAAGAATGATATTGTACTTTAGTTTCATGTTGTTCATTTTTAAGAAGTTGGTTTTGAATTAAATTTTCTGTTGAATTATCTTTTTCTTGTATTTCTACATTGAAAGTCATAAGCGATATAATATTGATTTTTATATTTAAAGACTTTTCGAGACTAGAGAAAGCTTCTTTTACACTTGCTGATCTTAAATCTATAGGGGTTAAAACAGTGAATGTTTCTCTTTCAGGGTATTTATCATAAATCTTTTTAATTAGGTTTAATACGGATAAACCATTTAATAAATGGTTATCAATAATTGCAATTCGTTCATCATTATCAAAAAAGTCTTTATCTTTTGTATAGAAAAATAAACGTTCAAGTGGATCGACTATATCATCATGATCTAATAAAGGTGGATGTGATATGATCTTATCTCTTGTTGATGCTAAAAACATGACATCGTCTTCGAATAAACTGAAAATGGATTGCCCTAAATTCACTGCACGTTCACTTAATCCAAGGAAGCGTGTCGGCGGATAGTGACCGAGTTTGTTCGCTTCTACTGTGTTTAAAGCTTGAATCATTTTGCCACGATTTTTACTATTGATTGCTTTAGCTATATTATGAATACGTTCATCTGTTTCACCAGTTAAAGATTCATGATATAAAAAGCCTAGTAATAAACCAATAAGTAAGGGGTGTTCAGGATATAGCCCTCTAGAATAACCTAAACAAGGTGATACAGGGATAAAAGGGAAATCTGATTGTTCTTCTTGAGTTATTGCTAACATTTCGTCAATTTCAAAATCGAATCTATTTTTTACGACCTTTACTTCAACTTGTTGCTCATTATCTAAAGGAAAAACTTTGCTTACGTGGGACATATCATTACTCCTTTATTTGCTTGTATGTGTCCATTCATGACTATGTTTTTTTCTTTTTATATGCGCATATATTTGGTCTGCTGCATAGTCTTGATTTGTATAAACAGTAATGTCAAAGAATGCTTGGTTGTCCTCAAATGGTTCATTCAAATATAAATCTTTCAGATGATCAAATAAGGATTGCATCTGTTCTCTTGTTAAACTTGTATATTCTCTTAATGTTTTTTTAACGAGTTGAGGTTGTTTGTCATAAATACTTTGAACCACAATTACAAAGCGCTCATCTTGTTTCATAACGTCATCAAATAAATTAGTTTGGCCAGCCATTATTACACCTTCTTTTTATCATTATTAATTATTTATATTCATTATACTATATATGTTGTGATATGAAAAAGTTCAATAAAATTTAAGAAGTTGGTATTTGAAATATAAAAAAACACCCACTCAAAATATAAATGAGTGGGTGTTTAAACGATTACTATTTATTATCATAATTATGTTTAGTTAAATCTATATCTTCAAGTTTGATAATTTTAGATTTCGTTACAAATTTATGAATGAAGTAAACAATAATTCCTAAAATAATTGGTAAGAACGATTCAATTAATACAGGATAATTTAAAGTCATTATACTGTCAAAGGATTGTCCGATTAATAAGAAAGCAATGACAGCAATAACAATAATCGGTCCTAACGGATATAATGGTGCTTTATACTCTAAAGTATCAGTTGCTGATTGTCCTTGTTTTTTAATAGCCATTCTTAGTCTAATATGACTAATGATACTCATTAACCAAACGAGTGTTACGAGCGCACCTAACATATTTAATAATCTGTAATAGCCATCAGTGTTAATAGTTGCATAAATGATTGATATGAAGATTAAAGCGATAGTTACACATAATGATATAAAAGGCATGTTATTTTTGTTTAAATTATTAATGAATTTTGGTGCTTGTTTATGTTGTGCTAATGAATAAAGTAATCTACTAGTAGCATATAATCCTGAATTACCCGCAGAAATAAGCGCTGTTAAGATTACAGCATTGATAATTGAAGCTGCAAACGCAATACCAACTCTATCAAAAACAATAGTAAAAGGACTTTGTGTTACTGTATTTGATTTATTTAATAATAATGGGTCAGTATACGGAATAATTGCTGCAATTACTGCAATTGCTAAAATATAAAACAATAAGATTCTCCAAAATACTTGTCTAATTGCTTTAGGCATTGATTCTTTTGGATTTTCAGATTCTCCGGCAGTTACTGCAACAACTTCTGTACCACCAAAGCTAAATCCTGCAACAAGAAGTACACCTAAAAATCCTGAAATACCATTTACAAATGGTGCTTCTTTATAAGTGAAGTTTGATAATCCAAGTGGTTCATTACCACCTAAAATACCGAAGATTACAAGTACACCTACAATTAAAAAGATAATAATAGTTGCAACTTTAATAAAACTTAACCAATATTCAGCTTCCCCGAAAGCTTTAACAGTAAAGGCATTGAGTAAAAATAAAATAACTAGAAAAATAATGCTCCATATAAATGGGTTTACATTTTGGAAGACTTCCCAATAAGTAATGATTTTTGCAGCAGTTAAAATGTCTACACTTGTAACGAGTGCCCATATAATCCAATATAGCCAACCAACTGTAAAACCAGCAGAGCGATCAATAAATCGACTAGAATAAGCACTAAATGATCCCGACACTGGATAAAAAGTTGCTAATTCTCCAATTGCGGTCATTAAAAAGTAAAGCATAACACCAATAATAGAATATGCTATTAGTGCACCACCAGGTCCAGCTTGAGTAATGACAGCACCACTTGCCATAAACAATCCCGTACCAATTGATCCACCGATGGCAATCATTGATATATGTCTTGTCTTTAATCCACGTTTCATTTCTTCCATATAGTTCACCATACTTTCTACATTTACGATTATTCTGAAATTAAAATATACATTATATTTTATTAGTAATTCATGAAATAAGCAACATAAATTTTAACGCATAAATGCTTTAAAGTGATAAAATGTATTTATAAATAAAAAAGTCATTTCAAAGAAATGACTTTTTGTGTCGTATATCTTCTTATTAAAATAAGAAATTACTTAGTTTCACGATGTAAAGTGTGACGACCTAATCTTGGACAATATTTTTTCATTTCAATACGTTCAGGGTTAGTACGTTTGTTTTTAGTAGAAATATAATTTCTATCGCCACATTCAGTACATGCTAACGTGATATTAACACGCATGTTCATCAGCCTTTCTATTTAGTAATCATTACGCTTTATAACTTTATCATATTTTAAATTTGTTATCAATATGTAAAATTTCGTTTCAGTAAGATTGCGATATTATGTTTAAAAGCGTATATTGTTATAATTAATGAAAATACTTATTTAGGAGTTATTAGATGAAAAAAATATATCAAATGATTTTTATGATGCTTGCAATTTTGGTAGTCGTATCAGGTTGTGGGAATCAAAACTCTAAAAATGATAAATTAAAAATTTATGCTACAAATTATCCATATGAAAGTTTTGCTAAACAAATTGGAGGAGAACATGTTGAAGTAGATTCAATATATCCAAGTGGTACAGATTTACATAATTATGAACCAACTCAAAAAGAAATGATCAATGTTGCTAAAAGTGACCTTTTTATATTTTCTTCTAAAGAACTTGATCCTGTGGCAAAAAAGATAAGTTCTACCATTAAAAATAAAGATTATAAATTAGAAGCTATTCCAAATTTAAAAGGTAATGATATTTTAGAACATCATCACGAGCATGGGGAAGAACATAACCATAAAGAAGAACCAGAAAATAAGCAGGACCCACATATTTGGCTAGATCCAATTGCAAATAAAGAAGCAGCTAAATCGATTAAGAATAAGCTTGTCCAAAAAGATCCAGACCATAAAAATGATTATGAGAATAATTATAAGAAGTTAATTAAGGATATTGAAGAAATAGATCATAAATTAAAGACCGTTACGGAAAGTCCGAAAAGAGATACAATATTTATCTCTCATGATTCTTTAGGTTACCTAGCAAATAGATACCATTTTAAACAAACGGGTGTAACAGGTATGAATAATGAAGAACCAAGTCAAAAAGAAATTTTGGAAATTATAAAAAATATTAATCAAGCAAAAACACCATATATATTGTATGAGCAAAATGTAAGTTCTAAAATTACAGATATAATAAAGAAAGATACTAATAGTAAACCGCTGAAATTCCACAATTTAGAAGTGTTAACTAAAAAAGAAAATAAGCAGAAAAATATTTCGTACCAAACTTTAATGGAGAAAAATATAAAAACGCTTGATAAAGCATTAAATAAATAATAAATATAGTCAGTTTTCGTTTACTTTTACCAACTAACCATGTATAGTAACTATTGGATTATTATTAATAGATTTGAAAGAGGTCATTGATATGAAAATTTTTGATTATGAAGATGTACAATTAATACCAAATAAATGTATAGTAGAAAGTCGCTCAGAATGCGATACTACTGTTAAATTCGGTCCAAAAACATTTAAATTACCGGTAGTACCCGCTAACATGCAAACAGTTATGAATGAAGAACTAGCTGAGTGGTTTGCTAGTAATGATTATTTTTATATCATGCATCGTTTTGATGAGGAAGCACGTATTCCATTTATCAAAAAAATGCAAAGTCAAAACTTATTTGCATCTATATCTGTAGGTGTAAAAGACACTGAATATACTTTTGTTGAACAACTATCTAATGAGGGACTTGTTCCTGAATATATAACAATAGATATAGCACACGGTCATTCTGAACAAGTTATTAGAATGATTAAACACATCAAACAACATATACCAGAAACATTTGTAATTGCTGGTAATGTAGGTACTCCTGAAGGTGTTCGTGAGTTAGAAAATGCTGGCGCTGATGCTACTAAAGTAGGAATCGGACCAGGAAGAGTATGTATCACTAAAATTAAAACTGGATTCGGCACTGGTGGATGGCAATTAGCTGCTATTAATTCATGTAGTAAAGCTGCTAGAAAACCTATGATTGCTGATGGTGGAATTAGAACAAATGGTGACATAGCAAAATCAATTAGATTTGGTGCAAGCATGGTAATGGTTGGTTCATTGTTTGCTGCACATGAAGAATCACCAGGTGAAACAGTTGAATTAGAAGGCAAATTATATAAAGAATATTTTGGTAGTGCATCAGAATTTCAAAAAGGTGAACGTAAAAACGTTGAGGGTAAAAAAATGTTTGTAGAACATAAAGGCTCTTTAAAAGATACTTTAGTAGAGATAGAACAAGATTTACAAAGTTCAATCTCATATGCAGGTGGAAAAGACTTGCATTCTATCACTAAAGTGGATTACGTAATTGTTCGAAATTCAATATTTAATGGTGACCGCGACTAAATATAGGTGAGGTGACGACTTGAAAAAAGTATTTTATTTATTTTTATTATTGTTATTTATAACACTTATCAAGCCTGTCCCTGAATCAGATTTATCTAGACAAATTCAACAGAATGTATTAAATGTTCAACAAGGACTGCAACATGAACAGTCAACAAGCAAAGTTGAACTTAAGACACCAAATGACCAAGAGTTTGCGATTAATAATATTCAAATCAATCAAACAAAAAGTGAAGTTGAAAAGAAACTTGGCAAACCTAAGCGGATAACCGCTAATGAGTATAACGAGAAATGGCATGTATATCATAATGATTATCATGAATTTGTAATGGTAAGTTATGATAATGACAAAGTAACAGGTTTATATACGAACCAAGACTTAATAACATCCCAAAAAGGTATCACAAGTAAAATGAACAAGGAAAAGGTTCGTTCGATTCTTGGTGAACCAGAAAAAGAAATAAATAAAGATAAAGTGAAGCTCATTCAAAATGATGAAGATTACGATGTTTTCAAATTTGATAATATCTATACAACCGTTTTTTATGATAAACATGAGAATAATCAAATTAAAGGTATAATGCAAATTGCATCATCAACTGAAGATAAACGTACGAACCAATATCATGCAGCATCTGATGATTATAAAAGCGCATTAGAATTACAAAACTTTGATCTTGTTAATGCTGAACGTGTTCAATTTGGCTTACCTACATTATCTTATAATGAAAATGTGAGTCAGACTGCAAGAAAGCATAGTCAAGATATGGTTGATAATGATTATTTTGATCATACAAATAAACAAGGTTTATCTCCATTTGACAGATTAGACAATGATGGCTTTGATTATATAACAGCTGGTGAAAACTTAGCATATGGTCAAATAAGTAGTGTTTATGCACATCATGGTCTTATGAATTCACTGGGACACAGAAAGAACATTTTAAATAAAGATTATAAAGAGTTAGGTGTAGGTGTTGATATAGGCGAAGATTTACAGCCTTATTGGACGGAAAACTACATCACACAGCAATAGAACAGAGATAAAAGCAGATTTTATCTTAGCAACTTTGATATAATTATATCGAGATAAGTCATTATTTCATATTTCCTTAAATGTTTAACACATGTTGTTTCTAATAATTTGATTGGTGGAATAACAATTAAAGGGGAAGTTTTACATGGAAAGTAAAGAAATAAAACGTAAAGATTTAGATGTATTAGAACGTATTAAAGAATTATTAAATAAAAAAGATGTTTCATAAATAATATGACATTAGCAAAAAGAACTCGATAACGGGAATATGAAAAAAAGGAGATGCATTTGCATCTCCTTTTTTGTATTATTACATTTCTCTAAATAATCCTACTACTTTACCTAATACTGTTACATTATCTAAGTAAATTGGTTCCATTGTATTATTCTCAGGTTGAAGTCTATATCTCTTTTCTTCTTTATAGAAGCGTTTAACAGTTGCTTCATCATCTTCTGTCATAGCGACAATGATATCGCCATTCTCAGCAATGGATTGGCTACGAACAATAACTTTATCTCCATCTAATATGCCAGCTTCTATCATACTATCGCCAATTACATCTAAAATAAAGATGTTGCTATTATGTGTAGAAGTAAAATGTGCAGGTAATGGGAAGTATTCTTCGACATTTTCAACAGCTGTAATTGGAATACCTGCTGTAACCTTACCTATAACTGGTACGTGAATTGTATTCTCTTGATTGATGTTCTCTCCAACAGTTTCAGTTATTTCAATTGCACGAGGTTTAGTTGGGTCACGTTTGATATATCCCTTTTCTTCTAATCTAGATAAATGACCATGTACTGTAGAACTTGATGCAAGGCCAACTGCTAAACCAATTTCACGAACACTAGGTGGATACCCTTTCGTTTGTACTATATGTTTGATGAATTGATATATTTCAGATTGACGTTTAGTTAATTCTTTCATAGTCGCACGCTCCCAATTAATTATTTAACCATATTATAGCACATACGTTTCCTTCGAACAAACATTTGTTCGTATTTTTATTGACTACGAACAGTTGTTCTGTTATTATAAAAATACAAACAAACGTTCTAGGAGGAATTGAGTATGACAATTACAATAAAGAAGACGGTATTAGTATATTTGGCAGTATTCTTAATGACTCTATTAATAGGATATTTATATTTAGCACAGTCGAGTGATATCTATACAACAGAACAGACGTACGAGATGACAGATCATCAAATTAAACAACATGAAGATAAACAACCTAATCATTTAACTAATTCAAATACATTAATAGGGTCTATAGAATAATTGAAAAATACGAGTAAATCCATTTGGATTTACTCGTATTTTTTGGTATCTTTTATGTATGTAGAAAGTGGGGATAATATGTTAGATAAAGCAAAAATAGATAGAATCAATGAACTCGCTAATAAAAAGAAGACAGAAGGTTTGTCGGAATCAGAAGCGAAAGAACAGACTAAATTGCGAGCTGAATATTTACAAGCTTTTCGAGGTAACTTTAAAAGTACGATAGAAAGTACAAAAATTATCGATCCAGAAGGTAATGATGTTACGCCAGATAAAGTGAAAGAAATTCAAAAAAATAATAATATTAGGAAATAAATATAAATTAAGAGATAATAATTAATTTTCGAATTTTTTTCATGTATAATGAAAAGGGATTACAAGAATAAAGGAGACTACATTTATGTTTAATGAAAAAGATCAACTTGCAGTAGATTCAATTCGTGCTTTAAGTATAGATGCTATTGAAGCAGCTAACTCAGGACACCCTGGTTTACCTATGGGTGCTGCACCAATGGCATATACATTATGGACTAAGCATTTAAATTTTAATCCTCAGTCTAAGAATTACTTTAATAGAGATCGTTTTGTATTATCTGCAGGACACGGATCAGCATTATTATATAGTTTATTACATGTTTCAGGTAGCTTAGAACTTGAAGAAGTGAAAAACTTTAGACAATGGGATTCAAAAACACCTGGACATCCAGAATTTAACCATACTGATGGCGTTGAAGTAACAACTGGACCATTAGGACAAGGTTTTGCTATGAGTGTTGGTATGGCAATGGCTGAAAAACATTTAGCTGGTAAATTCAATAAAGAAAAATATGATGTAGTAGATCATTACACATATGTATTAGCAAGTGATGGCGATTTAATGGAAGGTGTTTCTCATGAAGCTGCTTCATTAGCTGGTCATTTAAAACTTGATAAATTAATTACATTATATGACTCTAATGATATTTCATTAGATGGTGATTTAAATAAAGCATTTTCTGAAAATGTTAAAGAAAGATTTACTTCATACGGCTGGAGTTATATTTTAGTCGAAGATGGTAATGACTTAGAAGCAATTGATAAAGCTATAACTAAAGCTAAAAAATTAGATGGTCCTACAATGATTGAAGTAAAAACAATTATTGGTTATGGTTCTCCAAATAAAGCTGGTACTAATGGTGTTCACGGTAACCCATTAGGTGCAGAAGAACGCGAACTTGCATTTAAATCATATGGTTTAGACCCTTCAAAACGATTTAATGTGCCACAAGATGTTTACGATGTATTTAGTGAAACAATGTTAACTCGTGCTAACGAAGCTGAAACAGCATGGGATAAATTAGTTGAAGCGTATACAAACGCACATCCTGAATTAGGTGAAGCATTTAAACAAGCTATCTCTAATGAATTACCTGCAGACTACGCTAAAGATTTACCTGTTTATGAACCTGGTAATAGTAGTGCTACACGTGCTGATTCTGGAGAAGTAATTCAAGCATTAAGTAAATCAGTTCCTGCATTTTTCGGTGGATCAGCTGATTTAGCTTCATCAAATAAATCAAACGTTAAAGATGAGGCTGATTTTGATAGCGAAACTCCAGAAGGTCGTAACATCTGGTTTGGTGTTCGTGAATTTGGAATGGCTGCAGCAGTCAATGGTATGGCAGTACATGGTGGTGTTAAACCATATGGTGCGACATTCTTCGTATTCAGTGATTACTTGAAACCAGCAGTTCGTCTTTCAGCAATCATGGGAGTACCTTCAACATTCGTATTCACACATGATTCAATCGCAGTAGGTGAAGACGGACCAACACATGAACCAGTTGAACAATTAGCAGGTTTAAGAGCAATTCCTAACTTGAATTTAATTCGTCCAGCAGATGGTAACGAAACAAGAGTAGCATGGAAAGTTGCACTAGAATCAGATTCAACTCCTACAGCATTAGTTTTAACTAGACAAAACTTAACAGCTTTAGATGTTGAAGAATCAGTAGTAGAAGAAGGCGTTCGTAAAGGCGGATATGTAGTATATCGCTCTGAAATTGAGCCTGAGTACTTATTAATAGCATCTGGTTCAGAAGTTTCTCTTGCTGTAGATGCAGCAAAAGATATTGAAGCACAAGGTAAAGGTGTACAAGTAGTATCATTACCGAACTGGAATGCATTCGATCAACAAGATGCAGAATATAAATCTTCTGTATTACCTCCTTCAATCACTAAACGTGTCGCTATTGAAATGGCATCTTCTCTAGGTTGGCATAAATATGTAGGTCTTGAAGGTAAAGTAATTGGTATCGATACATTCGGTGCTAGTGCTCCTGGTGACTTAGTAGTAGAAAAATACGGATTTACTAAAGAAAATGTATTAAACCAAGTATTAAGCTTCTAATTATTCAACAAAAGCCTCATCCAAGAAATTTGGCTGAGGCTTTTTATTTTGAAACATTAAGTTTCGTCTTGATAAAATGTAATGAATTTAGTAAACTTTTATAGGATACAGAAAGTGGGTGAAATAATGGCAACATGGTTAGCTATATTATTAATCATCGTGGCATTAATCGGTGGGCTTGCAATTGGATTCTTCCTTGCACGTAAATATATGATGGATTACTTGAAAAAGAACCCACCAATTAACGAAGAAATGCTACGTATGATGATGATGCAAATGGGTCAAAAACCATCTCAAAAGAAAATCAACCAAATGATGACAATGATGAATAAGAATATGGATCAAAAAATTAAATAGTCTTATATTAATCATAAGTAAAAATAAAACGTATAATCGTGATATTTTTAAAAGCCAGTTACACTTTGATTGTGTAATTGGCTTTTTATCTTGAGTTTTCACTGATTGTTCAAATAAAAGTGTTTTAACTTATTTGTTATTTGATAAAATAGAATTAAGAGTAAGGGGGAGAGCTATTGTGGAATTAACAGTATTTGTAGCATTTGGTGCAGGCATATTAAGTTTTGTTTCTCCTTGTGTATTGCCAATCTATCCTGCATTTGTTTCATATATAACTGGAATGAGTTATGATGATTTGAAGAATAAAGGACTTAGCCGAAATGCAATATTACATACAATCATCTTTTTATTAGGATTTAGTTGTATTTATATGATATTAGGAATGGGCATAGGTTACATATCAGGTATGTTAATAAATTATCAAACTTTAATAAGACAAATTGGTGCAATTGTAATAATTGTATTTGGACTTATTATATTAGGCGTATTCCAACCGCAATTTTTAATGAAAGATCGTAAAATTAATTTTAAAGCGAAGCCTTCAGGTTTTGTTGGTACGTTTTTAATTGGTATGGCATTTGCGGCAGGTTGGACACCATGTAACGGACCAATTATCGCAGCGATTGGAACATTGGCAGCTACTAATTCATCACAAGCATTATTATATATGCTACTATATGTACTAGGATTTAGTATTCCATTCTTTATACTAACTTTCTTTATAACAAAATTACAAATTATTAAAAAGTACAATGTTGCTATCATGAAGTTTGGTGGTATAATTATGATAATTATGGGGATTCTGTTATTCTTTGATTTATTAACAGAGATAACGATATTCTTCCAATCTTTAGGTTTGGAATAACCATAAATGATATTTCGTACTAATAAGGGGTTTTAGATATGTATTTGCTTTTTTCATTTATAATAGCAGCTTTAATGGGTTTAGCAGTTATAGTTGTTAGAATGAAAGCTCAAAATTATCCGACTAACACTAAAAAAATTGTACTACCGCCATTTTTTATGGCTACAGGTGCTCTAATGTATGTTGTTCCATATTTTAGATTGAATGGTCAAGAAATTATAGAAGCCATTTTAGTTGGTTTATTCTTTTCATTGTTTCTTATTTTTACATCCAATTTTGAGATTAAAGGATCAGAAATATATATGAAACGCTCTAAACTGTTCCCTGTTATTTTAATTACTTTACTGATAATCAGAAGTGTAGGGAAATTCTTTTTGAGTGATTCTATTGACCCAGGTCAATTAGCGGGCATGTTTTTCTTGTTGGCATTTAGCATGATTGTGCCATGGAGAATAGCAATGTTTGTAAAATATAAAAAACTAAGAGATCAAAAGACTTTAGTTAATTAAAAAAACGCACAACTCAATTACTGAGTGTGCGTTTTTGTTTTTGCTTTAGAGATTTCTTCTTTATGATCAAAGATTGAAAATTTGTTTTTTTCATCATCTGCTAATTCGAACAAATTTAAATATGGTGTATAATCAATATTAAGTTCTGTTAGTTTTTTCTTCATAAATTTGTGATCTCTTTTCGGAGTTGCTATGATATAACCTCGCATAATATGATCGAGTTCAATTGTTGTAGCATGTTCTTCTAAAGCTATTTTAGATATGCGTCCACCTATTTTTTCTTTAGCAACATCTCTAAATAAATCTGGTACTGGTGAAACTAATTCATTTAATAAACTACGAGCTTCGTCATTCCATAAAGGAAGGGCTTTATGAATATAATAATCTTGCCAATCTAATTCGCTCATACCGTTATCTTTAGGCATGCGCTTTAAGAATTTACGAAACATAAAGAATCCACCGATTGCAAGTAACGATATAAATACAATGCACCATAATACTATAAAAAATATAAATGGGCTACTCAATGAAATCACTCCTTAAACTAAGTATAAATGAAGCTTTTCAACCTGTCTAACAAATATTTGCAAAGGAGCAATATAATGAAAATATTACATACTGCTGATTGGCATATAGGCAAAATAATCAATGGCCAATCATTAATAGAAGACCAAAAGTTTATCCTCAATAAATTATTTGATGCAATTAAAGAACACGATCCAGATGTAGTTGTGATTAGTGGTGATTTATACGACCTACACTATCCTAATAAAGAAGCAATGGTTGTTCTTGAAGATGCTTTATCGATGATTAATTTAGAACTTAAAATACCAATTATTGCGATAAGTGGGAATCATGATGGCAAAGAACGTCTTAACTATGGTGAGAGATGGTTTGAAAAAACAGGATTAAAAATCATTACGGGATATGACGACTTAATGACACCTATTTCTATTGAGGGTATCAATATATATGTTATGCCTTATTTTACACCAGCAGATGTAAAGCATGTATTTGATGTTAAGACTATCCATACGCATCAAGAAGCGACTGAATATATTATGAGTGAAATGGAACAAGTTATGAACAAAGATGAGACCAATATATTAGTTGGACATTTATTCGTAGCAGGTGGTGAATCATCAGACTCTGAAAGACCGCTCTCAATAGGTACGATTGAAACAGTTACTGCAAATACATTTAATGCTTTTGACGCAGTTCTACTCGGTCATTTGCACCATCCATTTGCTATCAAATCAGATTTCATATTTTATTCAGGCACGCCAATGCAATATTCATTTTCAGAGGCAAATCAAGCAAAAGGTTATCGTTTGTTTGAGATTGATAACAAAGCATTTAAACAGAAATTTATTCCGATTGAACCAAGACGCTCATTTCATGTCATTAAGGCAAGATACGAAGATGTGATTCATGAGAAAATTGAAGTTAAAAATAATGAGGATTATTTTCATTTTAAATTAACGGATATGGACCATGTTACTGATCCTCTTATGAAGATTAGAAATATTTATCCAAATACATTACAAATTTCAAGAATAGATTATGAAGTTGCGCAAGATGAGATAGATGTGGATGTACATACATTAAGCGATATTGAAATTATTGAATCATTTTATAAACATGTGACTGAAGAAACGTTAGAAGGAATTAAGAAAGATAAAGTCATTCAGCTGTTAGAAAGTCATCTGAATAAAGGAGCGAATGAATAATATGAGACCTTTATCATTAAATATGCAATATTTCGGGCCATTTATAGATGAGAAAGTAGACTTTAGACATTTATCTAAATCTCAGCTTTTCTTGATATGTGGAAAGACAGGATCAGGTAAAACGATGATTTTCGATGCAATGGTTTATGCACTGTTTGGCAAAACATCAACAGAATCTAGAGAAGAAGTAGATTTACGAAGTCACTTTGCAGATCCGAAGTTACCAACTAAGGTACAATTTGAATTTGAAATTAAAGGTGACGAGTATCTTATTACTAGAACGGTAAAATATATAAAAGAAGGCAATAAAAATCCTTCGAATGCAACTGTAGAAGTGTACAAAAAAATAGATGATAAATGGAATTTAGAAACGAAGTCTATAAATACAAGTAATGATTACTTGAAACAGTTATTACATATGAATGTGAAGCAATTTAGACAAATACTCATACTTCCACAAGGAGAATTCAAACAGTTTTTAGTATCAAATAGTACAGATAAACGGAGTATACTTAGAACGTTATTTGATAGTGATAGATTTGAAGAATTACAAGATCAATTAGAATTAGAAATGAAAAAAGAATTAGCATTAATAGAAAGCCATTATCAAAAAATATCACAATATATGAATGACATGCATGACTTTGAAAATGAACAACTTATAGATATAAAGACAATTGAAGGACATCGCTATGAGGTGATATTAAACTCATTAGATTTATATGAAAAAGTCGGACATGAAAATTTAGAAGTATCAATGGTAGAGAAAGGTAAACAGGAACAACAAGTTAATGAAATAGAAAAAATATTAAAACAAGATAAAGCATTAAATGAAACCTTTGATACTTTACTTGAAAAACAAGAGATATTAGATGAATTAAAAAAAGATGAGTCAAAAATAAATGATCTTAGAAAACAATTAAAGTATTTAAAGACTGTTCAAAATATGACGTACCAGTATAATCAATTGAGAGATAAAGAACATTCTTTAAATAATGAAGTAAAACAAGAAGAAGAAATTCAACAAAGCATAGAATCGAACACAACTAACTTAAATGAGATAACTGAAAGAATTGAACAACTAAACAGAAATAGTGAGAGAATAAACGAGTTTCGTCAATTTGTTCAAAATACAAATCATATTAAATTAAGTTTAAATAAATATATAGAAGCGGAAACTAAATTTCCAAACATAATAGAAGAACAAAAGAATTTGAATAAGTTAATAGATAAAGATAAGCACGAAATCGAAACATTAAAAAGTAAACTAGAAAGTACTCATTACGATGAGTCGGAAGAACAAGATAAAATTAAAGAACAAGAAACATTGAAGCTTAACTTACAAGAACTACAAACTAAACAAAAGCAATATAGTGAAAAGTTGGAGTTGTTGGATAAACAAAAAGAATATACTAGTCAATTAACTCATCTAGAAAAAGAAAAAACACAATTTGAAGTAAAGTTGAATGAAAAGTCACAGTTTGATATTTTAAATGTTGAAGATGAAATTTTAAAAATACAAAAACATGTCCATCAAGGTGATGATTGTCCTATATGTGGATCAATCATAGAGTCTATTAATGGAAATATTGATTTTAATAGTTTGAAAAAAGAAAGAGAACAACAATTAGAAGTTGAACGTAATCTACATGCAATCAACAATAAGATAACATCATATAACGAAAGATTAAATATAACCAACGAACAATTGAATAAATTAGAAAATATTACAGATACTCAAACAGAAATAAATCATACAACTGAACATATTGATAAATTAGTAAATGAGTTACAAATTTATAGAGAGACAAAGCAACAAATACAAAGATTTAAAAATGACAAATATGATGTTGAAAAGAAAATAACAAATAATGAATTACAATTAAACAACATAAAGCATCTAATATCTAAATATGAGAATGATTTATCTTACTTTAAACAAGAAACTGGATTTGATACTGTAAATAAATTTGAGAAGCAATCAGACTTTTATGCAATAGAAATTAAGGCTTATGATAATGAGTTGAATCAATTAACTGTTCAACTTGAAAAATTTAATGAAGAAAAGCAAAATCTTCAAATGAAAATAGCAACTGTTAGTGAACGTAAATCTATGATTGAAGAACAAATTAAATTAGCAACGGATTATTTAAATACTGAGATGACCAAACATAATATTGCATCGTATGAACAATTAGATGAATTACTTCAACAAGTTAAGCATATTGACGAGTATGAAGAAAAAATTAATCAATATGACAAAAGATATATAGAAGTAAAAGCGATAGTGAAGGAATTAAGTAAAAAAGTTCAAGATAAAGAAAGAGCAGATACTTCAGAAACAGAAAGTAAATTAACTGAAGCTAAAGAAGCATTAACAGTTATTGTTAAACAGATGAATCAGCTTCAACTGAAAATTGATCAAAACAAGCAAAAAATAATTGCTATTCGACAAGTTGTTGAGAAAATTGAAAATGATTTACAAGATCAAGAAGAATTAATTGAACTTTCAAGAATAATGAACGGTAAAAATAGTCAGAAACTGTCTTTAGAAAACTATGTATTAATTTATTATTTAAATCATATCTTAGATAATGCTAATAGACATTTTCTTAAAATGACTAACAATAGATATCAACTTGTACGTAAAAAAGAAAAGTCACAAGGACTAAGTGGTTTGGAGATAGAAGTGTTTGATAGGTTTTCAAATAGAACTAGGCATATTACGTCCTTATCAGGTGGTGAGACTTTTCAAGCTTCGTTATCATTAGCAATAGGGTTGTCTAATGTTGTACAACAAGAAGCGGGTGCAATACATTTGGAATCTATGTTTATTGATGAGGGATTCGGCACATTAGATTCTGAAACTTTAGAAACTGCTTTAGATACTTTAGTGAATATACAAATGTCTGGAAGATTAGTAGGAATCATTTCACATGTTTCAGAATTAAAGACGAGAATACCAACAATTTTAAATGTTAATAAGAATGGATTTTTAAGTACTACATCCTTTAATGAAAACTAATTGACACATCAAAGACATAAATAGTTCAAAATACGTATTTAAGTTAAGAATTTTATTTGATATATTTTAACTAACAGAGTTATGGGAGTGTTACGATGAAAAAGGGAATATTTTTGTGCTTAATTGCAAGTATTATGCTAATTACGAGTGCATGTAGTAATAATGCAATTGAGCCAGACAGTCAATTTGGCAATAAAATGCAGTCTTTTAATGTTACTGACCAAAATGGGGATAAATTTTCACAGAAAGACATGAAGGGTAAAGTTTATATAGCTGATTTTATTTTTACAAATTGTGAAACAGTTTGTCCACCTATGTCATATAATATGAGCACAGTTATAGATGAATTAGAAAAAGATGGGGTAAAGGATTATGGTGTAATTAGTTTTAGTGTAGATCCTGAGAATGATACACCTAAGAAGCTGAAAGAATATATTAAACAATATAATGTACCTGCCAATAAATGGACATTACTTACAAATTACGATTTCAAGTTTATTAAGCAATATGCAGAAGATAACTTTAAATCGATAGTAGCACCACCTCCAAAAGGGAGTACACAAGTAACACATGGTACGAGTTTCTATTTAATTGATCAAAATGGTAAGATAATTAAATCATATAGTGGTCAAGATGCAGGGGATAAAAAGTTTCCTAAATCAGAAATAGTAGCAGATGTGAAGACTTTAGTTGAAGAAGGTCCAATTGAAGATTAACTATAATTAAGAAAACCACACATTTATCGAGACATTTCGATAAATGTGTGGTTTTTAATTGGTAATATGTAGAACTTATTTTTCACGTAATGCATCGCGAATTTCTGTAAGTAATACAGTTTGCTCGTCAATTTCTTCTTCCTCTTCACCTTTTTTCATTACAGTATTTGCAATTTTGATAAAGATGAATAAAGCGAAAGCAACTATTATGAAGTCTATGATTGATTGTATGAATAAACCATACTTAATTCCCATAAGAGACCATTTTTCAGCAAAGTCTACTTCTCCGAAAATTAAACCAATAAGTGGCATAATGACGTTTTCTACTAATGACGTAACAATTTTGTTAAAGGCAGCACCAATAACAACGGCGATTGCTAAATCTAGAACGTTACCTTGCAAAGCAAAGTCTTTAAATTCCTTTAATAATGACATATTAAACACCTCCTCATCGACATTATCATACATTAAACTGTAAAAAATTGAAATAGTCAATTTGATTTTAAGTGTAATATTTGTTAAAGTGATGAATGTTGCTGTTTTCTAAATATTAATTTATTTAAATTAAATGGATTACAAACAGTTAAAACGGGAATACATAATTACGAGTTTGTAAATTCGAAAGGAGAATTTTAATGTCAAATGTTCCAACACACCCAAATGGTAAAAAAGTTTCTAATGTATTTACTATTAGTGCAATTGTTGTAGCAATTATTGTTGCACTCGGTGCTATATTTCCAACTCAATTTGGAAGTATTACAGCGGACATAAGTGCATGGATATCTAAATATTTCGGTTGGTATTACATGATTATTACTATCGGAATGGTATTTTTCTGTGTATTTATTATCTTTAGCCCTATCGGTAAACTAAAACTAGGGAAACCTCATGACAAACCAGAATTTAACACAATTTCATGGTTTGCAATGTTATTTAGTGCTGGTATGGGTATAGGACTAGTGTTCTATGGTGCAGCAGAACCTATGTCTCACTTTGTTTCACCACCAAATGCAGATCCAGAAACAAAAGCTGCAATGACTGAATCAATGAGATCTACGTTCTTACATTGGGGTTTTCATGCATGGGCAATTTATGGAGTAGTAGCTTTAGCATTAGCATACTCTCAATTTAGAAAAGGTGAACCAGGTTTATTATCAAAAACATTAAGACCTATTTTAGGTAATAAAGTTGATGGACCTATAGGAGTAATCATTGATGTGTTATCAGTATTTGCAACAGTAGTTGGGGTTGCAGTTTCACTAGGTATGGGTGCTTTACAGATCAATGGTGGCTTAGAATATTTATTTGGAGTTCCAAATAATATTGTCATTCAAGGTATTATTATTGTCATCGTTACAATTTTATTCTTAATGAGTGCATGGAGTGGTTTGAGTAAAGGTATTCAATATTTAAGTAACTTAAATATTGTATTAGCGTCATTATTATTAATCGTTACATTAATAATTGGACCTACAATACTTATATTAAATATGTTTACTTCTTCAACAGGTGCATTATTAGATACATTCTTATTCAACAGTTTCGATGTAGCACCACTTAATCCTCAAAAAGGTGAATGGTTAAATACATGGACTTTATATTATTGGGGTTGGTGGATGAGTTGGAGTCCATTCGTAGGTATATTCATAGCGCGCGTTTCTAAAGGACGTTCTATTCGTGAATTTATCTCAGGTGTTATGCTTGTTCCAACGATTATTAGCTTTATCTGGTTTAGTGTATTTGGCGTTACAGGTATTGAAGTAGGTAAGTCAACACCAAAAGTATTCGAAATGACGACAGAGACGCAACTCTTTGGTGTATTCAATGAATTACCAATGGGTGCAATCTTATCAGTTATAGCATTAGCTTTAATCTGTACGTTCTTTATAACTTCTGCCGATTCAGCTACATTCGTATTAGGTATGCAAACAACATACGGATCACTAGAACCATCTGGAACAGTGAAAATCGTATGGGGTATTGCTCAATCTTTAATCGCATTTATCTTATTACTTTCTGGTGGAGATACAGGATTAGGTGCTTTACAATCCGCCGCGATTATATCGGCATTCCCATTCAGTTTCATAATAATAATGATGATCGTTGCGTTTTATAAAGATGCTAACCAAGAAAGAAAATATCTTGGATTATCTATCACGCCTAACAAACATCGTATGAAAGAATATGTAGAAAAATCTAAACGTGAGTATGAACAAGAATTAAAAGAACAAAGACGTTTAGAAAGAGAAATGGAAGATTAAGTTATACACTTCTCATATAACGTAAAAGAAAAGCTTCAAAGTCAGTATTATGACTTTGAAGCTTTTTTATATGGAAATGAATTTTATATATATAATGAAATCGATTACTTATATTCGACTATAGTTGATAATCATTATCATTTAATAACTAATTATTATGTATAATTAAATATACATAAGTAAAACTTATAGTTCCATATCATAAACTTGAATGATAAATATACTTATTTTTAAGTGTAATGTATTGTTTTACTAAAGTATTGATTATACAATTGTATATGAAGCATTAACTTGCACAATTTTAAAGGGGGAACAAAAATGAGCTCAAGTTTAAAAGAACAATCTAAAAAGTCTTTTGAATTGAACGGTAAAACTTACACGTTTTATAGCTTGAATACGTTAGACGAATTAGGATTATCTAATGTTGATAAATTACCATATTCTATCCGCGTATTATTAGAATCAGTATTAAGACAATTTGACGGACGTGTAATAAAAGAAGAACACATCATGAATTTAGCTAAATGGGGTAAATCTAACGATGAAAATGCAGAAGTACCATTTAAACCATCACGTGTTATTTTACAAGATTTCACAGGTGTACCTGCAGTAGTAGATTTAGCTTCATTACGTAAAGCGATGGATGATGTTGGCGGAGACGTTTCTAAAATTAACCCTGAAGTTCCTGTTGATTTAGTAATTGACCACTCTGTACAAGTTGATAGTTACGCTTTACCTAATTCATTAGAAATGAATATGAAATTAGAGTTTGAACGTAATATTGAACGTTATCAGTTTTTAAACTGGGCAACGAAGTCATTTGACAACTACCGTGCTGTTCCACCAGCTACAGGTATTGTTCACCAAGTTAACTTAGAGTATTTAGCAAATGTTGTACATGTAAGAGAAGAAAATAATGAACTTGTAACATATCCTGATACTTTAGTAGGTACTGACTCTCATACTACTATGATTAATGGTATCGGCGTACTTGGCTGGGGTGTTGGTGGTATTGAAGCCGAAGCTGGTATGTTAGGACAACCTTCATACTTCCCAGTTCCAGAAGTAATTGGTGTTAAATTAACTAACGAATTGCCTCAAGGTACAACAGCTACTGACTTAGCTTTACGTGTTACTGAAGAATTACGTAAAAAAGGCGTAGTAGGTAAATTTGTAGAATTCTTTGGTCCTGGTGTTGAAAAATTACCTTTAGCAGACAGAGCAACAATTGCTAACATGGCGCCTGAATATGGTGCAACATGTGGTTTCTTCCCAGTAGACGAAGAATCATTAAGTTATTTACGTTTAACTGGTCGTACTGAAGAACAAGTACAAGTTGTAGAAAAATATTTAAAAGAAAATAATATGTTCTTCAAAGCTGAAAAAGTAGAACCAACATATACTGATGTTGTGAATTTAGACTTATCTACTGTAGAAGCTTCATTATCAGGACCTAAACGTCCACAAGATTTAATTAAATTAAGCAATATGAAAGAATCATTCGTAGATTCAGTTACTGCTCCAGCAGGTAACCAAGGTCACGGATTTGATAAATCAGAATTCGACAAAACTGTAGACATCGAATTAGCAGATGGTAAGAAGACTTCTATGACTACTGGTGATATTGCTATTGCAGCGATTACATCATGTACGAACACTTCAAACCCATATGTTATGTTAGGTGCAGGTTTAGTAGCTAAAAAAGCAATTGATAAAGGATTAAAAGTGCCTGATTACGTTAAAACATCATTAGCACCTGGTTCAAAAGTTGTAACTGGTTATTTAAGAGATGCTGGTTTACAACAATATTTAGATGAACTTGGTTTTAACCTTGTAGGTTATGGCTGTACGACTTGTATTGGTAACTCAGGTCCATTATTGCCAGAAATTGAAAAAGCAATTGCTGATGAAGATTTACTTGTTACTTCTGTATTATCAGGTAACCGTAACTTTGAAGGTCGTATTCATCCTTTAGTTAAAGCAAACTACTTAGCTTCACCACAATTAGTAGTAGCATATGCATTAGCTGGAACAGTAAATATTGACTTACAAAAAGATCCATTAGGTAAAGATAAAAATGGCGAAGATGTCTACTTAAAAGATATTTGGCCATCAATTGAAGAAGTTAAAGATACAGTTCTTTCTGTAGTTACACCTGAATTATTTAGAGAAGAATACAAATCAGTATTTGAATCAAATGAAGTTTGGAATCAAATTGAAACAACAGATCAACCATTATATGACTTTGATCCAACTTCAACTTATATCCAAAACCCAACATTCTTTGAAGGTTTATCTAAAGTACCAGAAGATATTCAACCTTTAAGTGATTTACGAGTAATGGGTAAATTTGGAGATTCAGTAACAACAGACCATATTTCTCCTGCCGGTGCGATTGGTAAAGATACACCAGCTGGTAAGTACTTACAAGATCATGACGTTGCGATAAGAGACTTTAACTCATATGGTTCTCGTCGTGGTAACCATGAAGTAATGATGAGAGGTACGTTTGCTAATATTCGTATCAAAAACCAATTAGCTCCAGGTACTGAAGGTGGATATACAACTTATTGGCCAACAGAAGAAGTTATGCCTATCTTTGATGCTTCAATGAAATATCAAGAAAATGGCGTTGGCTTATGTGTATTTGCTGGTAATGACTATGGTATGGGATCTTCTCGTGACTGGGCAGCTAAAGGTACTAATCTTTTAGGTGTTAAAACAGTAATCGCACAAAGTTACGAACGTATTCACCGTTCAAATCTAGTTATGATGGGTGTATTACCTTTACAATTTAAAAAAGGTGAATCAGCAGATAGCTTAGGTTTAACAGGTAGAGAATCAGTATCAGTAGATATTCATGAAGGTGTTAAACCTCGTGATATTCTGAAAGTTACTGCAACTAGTGAAGATGGTAAAGTAACTGAATTCGAAGCTTTAGCAAGATTCGATTCAGAAGTTGAAATTGATTACTATAGACACGGTGGCATTTTACAAATGGTATTAAGAAACAAATTAGCTTAATAATTTCAAACAACTGCCTATTTATTTAGGTAGTTGTTTTTCTATTTGTGTTATGATTAGGTTAAGGAATTTAGAAAGAGGGATAGAAGTATGATTTATAGTGAAACACCAATAGATGTAAGATATGCAGAAACAGATAAAATGGGTGTTGTATACCATGCCAATTATGCAATATGGTTTGAAGTTGCAAGAACAGACTATATTTATAAAGCTGGTTTTAGTTATGCAGATATGGAAAAGGCAGGTATTATTTCACCTGTAGTAGACTTGAATATTAAGTATAAACAATCAATAACTTATCCTGAAAAAGTTATTATTAAAACTTGGATTTCACATTATTCACCAATCAGATCCATATATTCTTATGAGATTTTAAATGAGAATAGAGAAGTTGTTTCTACTGGGTCAACAACACATGTTTGCTTGAAAAAAGGATCAAATAGACCGATTAGATTAGATAAAAGTTTTCCTGAGTGGCATGAAGCGTATATGAAAATTCATGAAGAAACTGAAAAAGGTATTGATCGTAAGTTATAAAAATAAGCAGATGTGTTTCGCTTGATTAACGAAATACATCTGCTTTTTATAGTTTATCTTGAAGTTTTAACTTCATATTTAATTTCTCCATTATCGTTTATATCAATTACTAAATCGTTACCTTCAAAGTACCATAAATCTTTTTCATCAATAAAAAACGGAATGTCATTTTTAACATCTTTAAAGCCTATTTCTGAAGAACTTAAAGGTTCTACAGTAAAAGCTGGTGAGAAGCCTTGTTTTAATTGAAATTCACCGCCATAGCGAACGAAAAATCTTAATGCTTGATTGTCACCGAATTCTAATTCATCTTTAAACCATTCGATTGCTTTATCAGTAATTTCTAAATTCATAGTGCATTCTCCTTTACATCCATTTGATTTTTGGTTCATTTCCTTTGAATATTCTTACGATATTAGATTGATGTCTAACGAGTAGAATAATCATGATGACAACTGATACGATGAAGAAAGTTAAGTCACCTATGAATATTGCGCCAATTACACAACATACACTTGCTAAGATACTAGATAATGATACATATTTTGTTAAATATAAAATTATAAAGAATATAAATGCTAGTGTTATGAGTAATAATGGGTGCACAGCAAGAATGACGCCAGCACTTGTGGCAACAGCCTTACCTCCTTTGAATTTCAAGAAGATAGGAAATACATGACCGATAACTGCACAAATACCTATGAATATACTAGGAATATCTACATTAAACCATAATGGAAAGAAAACTACAATGAAACCTTTGAATATGTCTAAAAACATAACAAGAAATCCAGCTTTTTTCCCTAATACTCTAAATGTATTTGTGGCACCTAAATTGCCACTTCCAAATTGTCGAATATCTTTTTTATAAAATAATTTACCTAACACGAGGCCACTTGGGAAACATCCAACTAAGTAGCTAAGTATAATAACAACAAATGTCATTATTGAAACACTCCTTTGATAGCAGGTACTAATAGTTTACCATAACTGATTATCGGTTACTATTTAAAAATATGCTAATGTGGTCATAATGTAAAGTGAAATTGTACCACTATTTGGGATAGGGCTTGCATTTTCTAGGGATTTATAACAAAATAACTAATGTATAGTAAAAGAAACGAACGTACGTTTGTAGGAGGAGAAATATTGAATAAACAAGCAAAAGTTCAATATGGTGAAGATTCAATACAAGTACTTGAAGGGTTAGAAGCAGTTAGAAAAAGACCCGGAATGTATATTGGTTCAACAGATGTTCGAGGACTTCACCATTTAGTATATGAAATAGTAGATAACTCTGTTGATGAAATTTTAAATGGATTTGGAACTGAAATAGAAGTGACAATTCATAAAGATAATAGTATATCTGTGTCGGATAATGGTAGAGGTATGCCAACAGGATTACATAAGACTGGTAAACCAACTCCAGAAGTTATTTTTACAGTACTCCATGCTGGGGGTAAATTTGGCCAAGGTGGATATAAAACATCTGGTGGTTTACACGGTGTAGGTGCATCAGTAGTTAATGCTTTAAGTGAATGGTTGGAAGTAACGATATATAGAGAAGGTTATATTTATAAGCAAACATTTAAAGACGGTGGGATACCAGTTACAACATTAGAGAAAAAGGGGAAAACACGTAAAACTGGTACAACTGTTCATTTTAAACCGGATTCTAAAATCTTTAAGACTTCTACACATTATAATTTTGATACGCTGTGCGAGAGATTACAAGAGTCTGCATTCTTGTTGAAAGCATTGAAAATTAAAATAAGCGATTTAAGAGGCGATGAGCCAAGAGAAATTTCTTACCATTATGAAGATGGTATTAAAGAATTTGTTAAATATTTGAATGAAGGTAAAGATGTACTTCATGATGTAGCAATGTTTAGTGGTGAATCTAATCAAATAGAAGTAGATATTAGCTTTCAATTCAATGATCAATATTCTGAAACGATTTTGAGCTTTGTTAATAATGTACGTACTAAAGATGGTGGTACACATGAAACAGCATTAAAAACAGCTTTTACAAGAGTATTTAATGAATATGCTCGTAAAATTGGCGAACTTAAACAAAAAGATAAAAACTTAGACGGTAGTGATATTCGTGAAGGTTTAACCGCTATCATATCAGTTAGAATTCCTGAAGATTTATTACAATTTGAAGGACAAACTAAATCTAAGTTAGGTACTACTGAAGCCCGTGCTGCTGTGGACTCAGTAATGTCTGATCAACTTCCTTTCTATTTAGAAGAAAAAGGGCAACTATCAAAATCATTGCTTAAAAAAGCTGTTAAAGCTTCTCAAGCACGTGAAGCAGCTCGAAAAGCACGTGAAGAGGCAAGAAACGGAAAGAAAAATAAACGTAAAGAAACATTGTTGTCTGGTAAATTAACACCAGCTCAAAGTAAAAACACTGAGAAAAATGAACTTTATCTTGTTGAGGGTGATTCAGCAGGTGGTTCAGCTAAATTAGGTAGAGATCGTAAATTCCAAGCAATTTTACCTTTAAGAGGTAAAGTAATTAATACTGAAAAAGCTAAATTAGATGACATTTTTAAAAATGAAGAAATTAACACGATTATTCATACTATCGGAGCCGGAGTCGGCGCTGATTTCAGTATTGAAGACAGTAATTATAATAAAATAATTATAATGACCGATGCAGATACTGATGGAGCCCATATTCAAGTGTTATTACTTACATTCTTCTTTAAATATATGAGACCGTTATTAGAAGCTGGAAAAGTCTATATCGCATTACCTCCTTTATATAAATTAGAAAAAGGTAAAGGGAAAAGTAAGCAGATTGAGTACGCTTGGACAGACGAGGATTTAGAAGTATTAATGAAAAAAATTGGTAAAGGATTCACTTTACAACGTTATAAAGGTTTAGGTGAAATGAATGCCGATCAATTATGGGAGACTACAATGGACCCAGAAACGAGAACATTAATAAGAGTGAGTATTGATGATGAAGTTCGCTCACAACGTAGAGTTACAACATTAATGGGTGATAAAGTAGAACCACGTAGAGAATGGATTGAAAGACATGTTCAATTTGGTATGCAAGAAGACCAAAGTATACTTGAAAGTGATGATATTCAAGTATTAGATGACGAGGTAGAATCAATAGAGGGGGAAGTTAATTAATGGTTGAACAAATTCAAAACCTTCCTTTAGAAGATGTTATAGGTGATAGATTTGGTAGATACAGTAAATATATTATCCAAGACCGTGCACTTCCAGATGTACGTGACGGTTTAAAACCTGTACAACGTAGAATTTTATTTGCAATGTATAAAGACGGCAATACATTTGAAAGAAACTTTAGAAAAAGTGCTAAAACTGTTGGTAATGTTATTGGTAATTATCATCCACATGGTGATACTTCTGTTTATGAAGCAATGGTTCGTATGAGCCAAGATTGGAAATTAAGACATGTTCTAATAGAAATGCACGGTAACAACGGTAGTATTGATAATGATCCTCCAGCAGCAATGCGTTATACAGAAGCAAAATTAAGTAAGTTGGCTGAAGTTCTTTTACAAGATATAGATAAAGAAACAGTAGATCATATACAAAACTTTGATGATACTGCAATGGAGCCAATGGTGTTACCAGCTAGATACCCTAACTTATTAGTAAATGGTTCAACTGGTATCTCAGCCGGGTATGCAACGGATATTCCACCACATAATTTAGGTGAAGTAATAGATGCAACATTGAAATTAATTGATAAACCTAGTACAACAATAGATGAATTAATAGAACATATTAAAGGTCCAGATTTCCCAACAGGTGGTATTATACAGGGATTAGATGGTATAAAAAAAGCCTATAAAACAGGTAAAGGTAAAATAGTAGTTCGTAGTAAAGTTGAAATTGAAACGATTAGAGGTGGACGTGAACAAATCATTGTCACTGAAGTACCTTTTGAAGTAAACAAAGGAACACTTGTTAAGAAAATAGATGAGCTACGAGCAGATAAGAAAATTGAAGGTATAGTTGAAGTTCGAGATGAAACAGACAGAAACGGTTTAAGGATAGCAATTGAACTTAAGAAAGATGTAAACAGTGAAGGTGTATTAAATTACTTATATAAAAATACTGATTTACAAGTTCTATATCATTTCAATATGGTAGCTATTAATAAGAGACGTCCAGAATTACTAGGATTAAAACAAATACTAGAAAGTTATGTAGAACACCAAAAAGAAGTTGTGACTAAACGTTCACAATATGAATTATCACAAGCTGAAAAGAGAATGCATATTGTAGAAGGTTTGATTAAAGCATTATCTATTCTAGACGAAGTAATAGAAACAATTAGGGCATCAAAAAATAAACGTGACGCTAAAGAAAATTTAATAGAAAAATATGATTTTACTGAAGAACAAGCTGAAGCAATCGTAATGCTACAATTATATAGACTTACAAACACAGATATAGTTTCACTTGAAAACGAATTTGATGAATTACAGAAGACTATAGAGAGACTTAATGATATTCTTCAAAATGAAAAAACACTATTAAAAGTTATTAAAAATGAATTAAGAGCTGTTCGCAAAGAATTTGCTAATGATCGTTTAACTGTAATCGAAGAAAAAATTTCAGAAATTAAAATCGAAAAAGAAATACTCGTTCCTAGCGAAGAAACAATTGTTTCAGTAACACATGATGGTTATATTAAACGTACATCTAACAGAAGTTATATTGCTAGTGGAGTTGAAGAAGTGGGTCTTAAAGATGGAGACTACTTATTAATGCACGAAAAGATGAATACTCAAGATACTTTAATTGTATTCACATCTCAAGGTAATTATTTATTTATACCTGTACATGAAATTGTTGACTTAAAATGGAAAGATTTAGGTAAACATATATCACAAATGATTCCTATAAGTGATGATGAGAGAGTAATTTCTGTTTATAAAGAAACAGATTTCAAACAGGATTCTAATTATATTATTGCTACTAAAAACGGTATGATTAAGAAATCAACAAATGATAAATTTAAAGCTTCAAGAATTACGAGACCTTTAGTTGCAATTAAGCTTAAAGGGGACGATGAGGTCGTATCTGTATTGAAAATTACTGAAGATGAACTTATTACAGTTATAACAGAAAAAGGAATGAGTTTAACTTATGATACTGACGAATTGTCTGATATTGGATTAAAAGCAGCAGGCGTTAAATCTATAAATTTAAAAGAAAATGATAATGTTGTTATGACAGATACATTACCAGATAATCAATCGGTATTAATCATTACGAATCGTGGTTCAGTGAAAAGAATGAAAGCTGATCAATTTGTACCAGCCAAAAGAGCCCAACGTGGTTTAATGATATTAAAAGAATTAAAATCTAAATCACATTCAATTATCAATGCACTGACAAGTTCAGAAGATGAATCATGTGTCATTTTATCAGAAAAAGATCGTGTGAAAGTTAATATGAAAGATTTTAACTATAGTGAAAGATATACAAACGGTAGATTTATTGTTGATGAAAATGATTTTGGACAAGTCATTGGTGCTTATTTTGAAGAAAAAGCAATCGAATAAAAATATATAGTCATAATTAATCGCACATGGTAAAATCATGATAGCGATTTATTATGATTATATTAATTAGAATTGAGGGATTTCTTTGAAGAATTTTGATAGTTATATCCCAAGTTGGTTTCATGACTTTGTGCAATGGGGTAATGATTTAATTTGGACTCAAAACTTGATTTTCTTACTCTTACTAGCTGGTGTCTTCTTTACAATAAGTTCTAAAGTTGTACAACTAAGATGGTTACCAGAAATGTTTAGAGTGATTTTTGAAAAACCCGAAACACTAGAAGATGGAAGAAAAGGTATTTCTTCTTTCCAAGCTTTCGCGATTAGTGCAGCCTCACGAGTTGGTACTGGTAACATTGCTGGTGTTGCTACAGCAATAGTTTTAGGTGGCCCTGGAGCAGTATTTTGGATGTGGGTCATTGCTTTTATTGGTGCAGCAAGTGCATTCTTTGAAGCAACATTAGCTCAAGTATATAAAGTTAAAGATAAAGAAGGCGGCTATAGAGGTGGACCAGCCTATTACATAGAACATGGATTAGGACAAAAATGGTTAGGTGTTTTATTCGCAGTACTAATCACAGTCACTTTTGCATTTGTATTCAATACAGTTCAATCTAATACTATAGCAGCATCTTTAAACGAACAATATGAATTTTCTAACGTCATTACTGGTATTATTTTGGCTGTCATTACAGCATTAGTAATATTTGGCGGTGTTAGAAGTATCGCTACTGTATCTTCATTTATTGTTCCAATTATGGCAATTGGGTACATCATATTAGTTGGTTATATTTTAGTAATAAATATAGATCAAGTTTGGCCAATGATACAAAATATCGTTAAAAGTGCATTCGGTCTTCATCCAGCATTCGGTGGAGCTATGGGCTTTGCTATTATGCAAGGTATTAAACGTGGTTTATTCTCAAATGAAGCAGGTATGGGTTCTGCGGCAAACGCAGCAGCAACAGCAGCAGTAAGTCATCCTGTTAAACAAGGTTTAATCCAATCATTAGGTGTATTTTTCGATACTATGGTTATTTGTACAGCAACAGCTATAATGTTGTTACTATACACAGACTTACAATTTGGTCCAGATGCAGAACAAGGTGTAGCAGTAACTCAACAAGCACTTACAACTCATGTAGGTGAATTTGGTGGTATATTCCTTACAATAGCAGTATTTATGTTTGCATTTTCTTCAATAATAGGTAACTACTATTACGGTCAATCAAACATTGAATATTTAACTAAAAATAAAATCATCATGTTTATTTTTAGAATATTAGTTGTAGGAATGGTGTTTGTAGGATCAGTTATTCAAGTTCAAACAGTTTGGGATACAGCTGATTTATTTATGGGATTAATGGCAATTATTAATATAGTTGCATTATTCGGACTTGCTACAGTTGTGTTTGAAGTTGCAAAAGACTATAGAGCACAAAGAAAACGCAAATTAAATCCTGTATTTAAAATTGAAAATTTAAGTGCAAACTTTAGTAATATTGAAGCATGGGGAGATAATCCTTACAAAAAAGAAACAAAAAAAGATAAAAAAGTAAGAAAGCAAGAAACATCAGATATTGATACAAAGTATGAAGAACCTAAAGAAAATACTTTTGAAAATATTGATGATGACTATGATAATAAAGATAAATAACAATAATAAAAAAAAGCACAATTCATTTTGAATTGTGCTTTTTTTTATTTGAAAAGGTTAGTTAAAGAATTAAAGATATCTTTAATTGCATTTACTATTTTATCCCAGAAGCCTTCATCTTGTAATTTATCTTTGATATTATTACCTAGATCTTCTGCATTTTTTTTTGCATTTTTAAAATCATCTGATTTAACTAGATCATTAACATAATCTTTTGAGTTATTGATAAAGTCTTTTGCATTTTCACCACTAAAGACACCATCTTGTTGCGCTTTATCAATGACGTTTACTATCATGTTTATTTGATTGTCACTAATAATATTAGTTAAACCATTGTCTTCAATTTTTTGATTTACGATATTTGTAATTTCATTCACTGTAACATTCCCTGATTTTTCTGCTACAGCTTGTTTAGATTCTGCAATCGTCTTATTTAATTGTGATTGTGAAAAACCTTCTTGATTGCTATTTTCATCAGATATTTGATTAATAGTAGATAATTCTTCTTGAGCAACTTGAGTTCTGCTTGAATCGACTGATTCTCCTTGTGCTTCAAAGGCTTTGTAAACACCTGCTAGAGCACTCTCACCTGTTACATCTTCACTTGAAGCGATTGTAACGTCAGCATCCTTGATACCAGCAGTCATTAAAGCATTTTTATAAGTATCTTCTGTGACTTTTGTGATTTTTCCTTGATCTTGATTTATGTTTAAGTTTAGTCCACTACCTTTTGATGTTTTAGTAATTCGGATACTTGATTTTAAAACATCATTCGATGATTGCATATTTAAATACTTATTTAAATCATCAGCATTAACGTAAGTTGTTTTATCACTGTTTTTAGAACCTAATAAGTTTGATGTTGTATCTTTAGCAGATGGATTATTTTCTAAAGCTGCTCCATAAACAGTAACCGCATTATTCCATGCTTCCTCAGTTACAGCTTGAGCTTGGTGTTTCGGATATAAAATTGTTGAAAGTAGTAAAACAGATAAAATACTTAATATATATAGTTTCATGTTCTTCATATGTTTGCACATCCTCAATGTTATTGATATTAAAAATATCTATCATTATATTATCATCAATTGTATAATATGTAATAGGTCTTCAGAATGAGGTTTGAGATATGGGAAAATACATTATAGAAAAAACGTTAAATAATAATGTGTTAGTTGCTAACTATTATGATAATGAAGTCATATTAGTAGGTAAGGGGATTAGTTTTGGTAAAAAACAAGGTGAAGAAATTAATACAGATTTAATAGAGAAAGTTTATTTGCTTGAATCTGAAAATGATAAAAATAAATACAAGCAATTATTAGATGGCACAAATGAACAAATCTTTAATATTGTATTAGAAGTAGTAAATGGTATTGATAAACAATTAGGTGGAAGTGTAAGTGAAAAAACTTTAATTTCATTAACAGATCATATCATATTTGCAATCAAACGTATTAAAGAAGGTATACATGTTCATAATCCATTTTTAAAAGAAACAGAACTTCTTTATCCAAGGGAATATCAAATAGCAGAAAAAGCTGTTAAAACGTTGAATGAAAAATTAAATTTGCAATTTATTGAATCAGAAGCTGGCTTCATAGCTTTACATATTCATTCAGCAGAAGTTAATCATTCAATACATGATATTCACAATATAAAAGAAATTATTCAGAAAGCTATAATTATAATAGAAGAAGGCCTTGAAGTTAATGTTAATAAAAATAGTATTAATTATAGCCGGTTTGTAAGGCATCTTCACTTTGCGATACAAAGAGTTTTAGCCGATGAAAGAATACCAGATGCAACTAATATCGAAATGCTATTGAAAGCGCAATATCCAATGTGCTATAATATATCCGTAAAGATAGTGAAGATGATGCAAACACAGTTAAAGAAACCAGTTTATCAATCTGAATTGGCATATTTAACAATGCACATCCAACACTTTAATAATAACTTATAAATTGCGTGTTACTGATACGATCAGGCATGAGCAAATAGACTTTACCAATATGGTAAGTTTCTTTGCTCATGCCTTTTTTCATGCCGTAATTTATAAAGTTAAACAAATAGGAGGGTATTAAATATGTTTAAGAAATTCTTTGGTCAATTGCAACGTATTGGTAAAGCATTAATGTTACCAGTTGCGATTCTACCAGCAGCGGGTATTTTACTTGCATTCGGGAATGCAATGCAGAATGATCAGTTCGTTGAAATTGCACCTTGGTTAAAAACTGATGCTATAGTTATGGTAGCTTCAGTAATGGAGTCATCCGGTCAAATTATTTTTGATAATTTACCATTACTATTCGCACTCGGTACCGCATTAGGTTTAGCAGGAGGAGATGGCGTAGCAGCATTAGCAGCTCTTGTTGGTTATTTGATTATGAATACTACCATGGGTGTTGTAAAAGGTATCTCAATTGATGAAATCTATAGTTATGCTGAAGGTGCTAAAACTTTAGGGCAAACAGCTAAAGATCCTGCACATGCATTAGTATTAGGTATTCCGACACTTCAAACTGGTGTGTTCGGTGGTATTATAATGGGGGCACTTGCTGCATGGTGCTATAACAAATATTATAATATTAATTTACCACCTTTCTTAGGATTCTTTGCAGGTAAACGATTTGTACCAATTATTACATCAGTTGTTGCAATTGTGGCAGGTATTATTCTTTCATTTGCTTGGCCACCAATACAAGATGGATTAAATAATTTATCTACATTCTTATTGGATAAAAACTTAGCGTTAACTACATTTATCTTTGGTATTATTGAACGTGCTTTAATACCTTTCGGATTGCATCATATATTCTATTCACCATTCTGGTTTGAGTTCGGTAACTATGTTAACTCTGCTGGCGAGTTAGTACGTGGTGACCAAAGAATCTTTATGGCACAAGTTAAAGATGGTGTACCATTTACAGCTGGTGCATTTACAACTGGTAAATATCCATTTATGATGTTCGGTTTACCAGCAGCAGCTTATGCGATTTATCGTCAAGCTCGTCCAGAACGTAAAAAAGTTGTTGGTGGCTTAATGCTATCTGCAGGTTTAACATCATTCTTGACTGGTATTACAGAACCTTTAGAATTCTCATTCTTATTCGTGGCACCAGTACTTTATGGAATTCACGTAATTTTAGCAGGTACATCATTCTTAGTAATGCACTTGTTACATATTCAAATAGGTATGACATTCTCAGGTGGGTTTATAGACTATGTATTATACGGATTATTAAACTGGGATAGAACAAACGCGCTATTAGTTATTCCAGTAGGTATTATATATGCTCTTGTTTATTACTTCTTATTTACATTCGCTATCAAGAAATTTAATTTAAAAACACCTGGTAGAGAAGATAAAGAAACTGAAACACGTAATAGTTCAGTAGCAGAATTACCATTCGATGTTTTAGACGCAATGGGTGGTAAAGAAAACATCAAGCATTTAGATGCTTGTATTACGAGACTTCGTGTAGAAGTATTAAATAAATCAGAAGTTAACAAAAATGAATTAAAAAGTTTAGGTGCTTCTGGCGTACTTGAAGTAGGAAATAATATTCAAGCAATCTTTGGTCCTAAGTCAGATCAAATTAAACATGATATGGCACGTATTATTTCTGGAGAAATTTCTAAACCAACTGAAACAACTGTAACTGAAGATGGTGATGCAGAAAGTGCTGCAATTCTTGCTGAAGGTGGCGCTACAATCTATTCTCCAATTAAAGGTGAAGTGATTAATATTTCTGAAGTACCAGATAAAGTGTTCTCTGAAAAAATGATGGGTGATGGTATTGCAATTATGCCAGAAACTGGAGAAGTAGTTGCTCCATTTGATGGTAAATTGAAAATGACATTCCCTACAAAACATGCAATCGGCTTAGAATCTAATGAAGGTGTTGAATTATTAATTCACTTCGGATTAGAAACAGTTAAGCTTGAAGGTAAAGGTTTTGAAATTTTAGCAGAAGCTGATACTGACATTGTTAAGGGACAAGCTTTAATGAAAGTGGATTTAGACTTCATTAAAGAAAATGCAGATAGTACAGTTACTCCTATTGTTATTACAAACTTAAATGACTCAACTTTAGAAACATTAGTTACTGGTAAAGTTGAACAAGGCGATAAAATTTTAGTCGTTAAATAAGTTTAAATGAATTTTTAAAATGTGATTGGGATATAAGTCCTAACTCAAAATAAATAAGCATATCACGTAACTGATTTTTAAAGTTTACAGTGATGTGCTTATTTTTTATTAAATCTTACGATTTTGTACGTGCATTTGCCAGAGGGTATGGTTCAAGCCTGTAGTCTCTCACGCATACTATTCCCTCGGGCGTCAGCACTTACAAAATCGTTAGCAGTATTTATTTTTTAAATCTTACGATTTTGTACGTGCATGCTTGACTAGGGTATGGTTCGAGCCTGTAGTCTCTCACGCATACGATTCCCTCGGGCGTCAGCACTTTACAAAATCGGTAGAAATAACTATTTTTAGATAAAACAAATATAATTATATTATGTAAACTATATTTGTAAGTTTTTAGTTTTTAAAGTAATACGATTAGGGTATAATGGATTATAAACTTTTAGAAGGAGGGCTTTTTTTGGAAAGAGAAACAAAATCCAATAATTCTCATAATAAAATCTCTAGATTTATGAAGTTTTTTGGCGGTAGAGATATATATTTTATTTTAGGATTATTGATCTTGATAGGTTTAACGATATTTATTTTTCAAAACGTATCGTTCATTTTTGAACCTTTAGTAACAATTACAACAACTTTAGTTGGCCCAATTATTGTTGCATTTGTTGCGTTTTATTTATTTAACCCAATTATTAATTTTATGGAAAAATTTAATATCTCAAGATTATGGGGTATTATCATTTTATTACTTGCTATTATAGGAGCGTTAACACTTGTTGTGACTTTATTGATTCCTGTAGTTCAAAATCAAGTTGAAAGTTTTTCGAAAAATTTACCATCATATGTACAAGAATTTAGTAATAGGATTCAAAAACTTTCTCAAAATTCTTTTGTAGCTGATTATTATGCTCAAGCTCAAACTTGGGTACAACAAAACTTTAGTGATATTCCTAAAAAAATATCTAACTCATTAGGAGATTTTGGTAATAAGTTTCAATCATTTGTATCTACGATTACACATGTAGTTGTGATCATTATTACATTCCCATTTGTCTTGTTCTTCTTACTTAAAGATGGTGGAAAATTTAGAAACTATTTTATTAGTATTATGCCACCAAAATTTAGAAAAGATACACATGATTTAATTGATAAAATGAATGTACAAGTAGGTTCATATATTCAAGGTCAAATGATAGTTGCATTCTGTATTGGTGTATTATTATTTATTGGTTATTCAATCATTGGTCTGGAATATGCTTTAACACTTGCAAGTATTGCTGCTGTTACGAGCGTAGTACCTTATTTAGGACCAATGATTGCCATAAGTCCTGCAATTGTATTAGCAGCTATTGATTCACCATTTATGCTGTTAAAGCTTGCTATAGTATGGGCAGCTGTACAATTTTTAGAAGGTCACTTTATTTCACCAAATATTATGGGTAAAACAATGCAAATTCATCCATTAACAATTATTTTTGTATTATTATGTGCAGGTAATTTAGCAGGAGTATTAGGTGTAATCCTTGGTATTCCAGCATATGCAATTATTAAAGTAGCTGTATCACATGTATTTACATTATTTAAACGTAGATATAATAAATATTATCAAAACGATTCAGGTCCATACGAATTTAATGATGATGAAGTTTTACCTGATAGAGAACAATAAAATTCAAATTAATTTTAAAACTGCCTACAAAGTACAGCTTTGAGGCAGTTTATTTATTTATTAATTTTTATTTTAATTAATGCTTAACGATGAATGAATTCTATTTTATGTCATTATATGGTATTATTTGGGAGAATAAAGTAAGAGAAGGTTGATATATGAATATATTAAAACGTAAAAAAATTTTTTCTTTAGTAAAGCTTTTGTTTATTTGTACGATATTATGTGTCGTTATCTATGTTTTACATAATGAAATTGGAAAAATAGACTTTAAAAAAACAATAGTATTATTTAGAGAAATGAATACAGCATATTTTGTAGGCATTATATTGTTAGGCGTACTTTCAGTCTCAGTATTATCCTTATATGACATCATGCTAAAGCAATCATTAAAAATTAGTTTGCCTATACACAAAATTTTATCTATAAGCTACATTATTAACACATTTAATAGCATATTAGGATTTGGTGGGTTAATTGGAGCTGGTTTAAGGATCTATTCTTATCGAAATGATGTAAATGATAAAAAAGAATTAATTAAAAGCGTTTCATTATTACTATTATCAATGCTTAGTGGGTTAAGCTTGCTATGTGTGTTAATTGTATTAGGTATTTTTAATGCTGATACTTTATTGGCAAATATATATTGGGCAAAAATTGTATTATATATAGGCAGTTTATTTTTACCATTGTTTATTATATTTTCTTTTTTAAAACCATCGATTAGAAGAGATAGATTTCTTGGGGTAAAGTTTACAATAGTATCAGCTTTAGAGTGGTTAGCTGCAAGTTTTCTATTATTTATTATTTTAAAAGCACTTCATATAAATATTGATTATGCTCATTTAGTTGGAATATTTGTAATTGCAGCATTATCTGGATTAATTAGTATGATACCAGGTGGATTTGGTGCTTTTGACTTAGTTATTTTACTCGGTATTAAATCACTAAGCGTGCCAGAAGAACAAGTATTACTAGCATTGCTGTTGTATAGAGTAGCTTACTATTTCTTCCCATTTATAATTGCACTAGGGCTATCAACAATTGAGTTTGGAGGCATAGCTAAAAAATATATCGAAGAAAGTAAATTTTATACACCTGCTATGGATACAACATCGTTTATTAAATCTGTTCAAAGTGATTTTATGGCGAAAATCCCTTCATTATCATTAGGATTACTTTCAGGCATTACAGGTTTTGTATTATATTTTAATCATATACTAATATTGTATGATGCGATTTATTCTCATCATTTCATGTTTTATTCAATTATATTAGCGTTGCATACAGCATCAACACTAATGTTGCTTATATGTGCAAAAGGTGTGATGTCAGGAACTATGAGATCTACGTTAATGAGCATTATTTCTGTTATTGTAATGTTGATTGTATGTATATTATCAAATAGTACCATTATTGCCTTTTTATGGTTAGCCATTTTGCTTGTATTGCTATTTATTGGGTATAAAAAAGCTATTGTCGTAAAGAAAAATATGACACCTATCAAAATTGTTTTAAGTGGTGTCCTTATCTTTACTATGTTTATATTTAATCGAATCGTTTCGGTGAATTATTTAAATTTATATCCACATGAAGTTACTAAATTTGATAAATATGCAGTGTTTACGATGTTTTGGATTGTGCTTGCAATTTTATGTTTAATTGGTGTATGCATCACATTTATGCTTTCCAAAAAATATCAGAAATCTTTATCAACAAATTCAAGTTATGAAACAATAAACAATATAATCAATAATCATGAAGGATCTTACGTAAGTCATTTAGCATTTACGGGAGATAAATCATTTTTTGTAAATAAAGATGAAGATGTATTTATTATGTATCGCTATACTATGAATGCAGTGATTGTACTTGGAGACCCAATAGGTAATAAAGATAAATTCAATGAAACATTAAATGCCTTTTATGATCAAATGTATTACTTAGGGTATGACATCATTTTCTATCAAGTACAAAGTAAATTATTATCTTTATATCATGATTATGGAAATGTCTTTTTCAAATTAGGAGAAGAAGCCTTGATAGATTTAAATGCTTTCAGTTTATCTGGAAAGAAAAAACGTGGAATGCGTGCAACTTATAATAAGTTGGAATCAGAAGGTTATCAATTTGAAATAATAAACACGCCATATTCCGAAGAAGATATTAAAATGTTACAAACAATTAGTGATAGTTGGTTAGGAGAAAAGAAAGAAATGAATTTCTCAGTCGGTGCATTTAATTTAGACTATTTAAATAAAGCACCGATTGCGGTAATTAGAAACGTAAGTAATGAAATAGTAGGATTTTGTACATTAATGTATACGAATTATAATCAATCTGTTTCTATAGATTTAATAAGATGGAATAAAGATATAGATATTTCTATGATGGATGCTTTATATATCCATATGTTGTTGTGGGCAAAAGAAGAAGGATACAAACAGTTTAATATGGGAATGGCTACACTGTCGAATGTTGGACTCAATAAACATGCTTATTTAAGAGAGAAATTTGCTGCAAAAGTATTCGAGAATATGAACAGTTTATATAGCTTTCAAGGATTACGAAACTATAAACAAAAATTCGCTCCAGATTGGGAACCAAGATATTTAGTTTATAGAAAATATAGTTCGTTATTATGGAATTTAGTTAGAGTGTCATTAACGATAAACCACAAGTAAAAAAAGAGTCTGGACATGAATGTCTTAAAAAATTAAAAAGAGCAGAAATTCATTGTAAAAATGAAATTCTGCTCTTTTTTTATTATTTAATTAGCACGTGTTGTTTTAATTCTCTTATACCATAAATAAATCACATAAAGTGCAGCTATTGCTATAACAATAATAAACACTTTAGAGTACATGCCTACATAAAGTAAAATTTCATGCCAATGGCTTCCTAAAGTTTTACCTAACATTATAAGAAAAATGTTCCATATACCAGTTCCGATTGCTGTTAATAATATAAAGGCTGGTAAGTTCATTTTAGTAATTCCAGCTGGTAAAGATATTAATGTTCTGACGATTGGTATAAATCTGCCAATGAAGATTGCCCAATGTCCATATTTTTCTAACCATTTAATAGTTTTATCTAAATCTTGAGTTTTGATACCTATATATTTTCCACGTTTATCTACAAATTTATATAATCGCTCTTCACCTATAAAGGCTCCGATACTGTATAACACAAGTGCGCCAAGTACTGCTGCAATTACTGTAATTAAACATACGATGAAAATATTTAAATTTGATTGAGAAGTCATAAAACCTGCAAAAGTTAAGATGATTTCTGATGGGAAAGGGTGTATAACATACTCTAAAAATACTAGGATAAAGACACCAATATAGCCATATTGTGTCATAAATTCAGTAATCCAATGTTCCATGACATGCTCCTCTATTATATATGAATTGACAATATTGCTACATAAAAATAGCAGTATAACATCATTATATGTTGTTAATTTAGCACATTATTATTTTAAACTTCTTCTGATTTCCTGTTCTTCTTGATAACGAGCTGGATTTTTCTTATAGAAATCTTGATGATAATCTTCAGCTTCGTAAAAAGGTTGATAAGGCAATAATTTAGTCACAACTGACTTATCTCCAGGTAACTTTTTATTCAATTCTTCAATATATTGTTCAGCTAATTTCTTCTGATCTTCATTTGTATAGAAAATAGCTGTTTGATATTGTGTACCACGGTCTTGATATTGTCCATTTGCGTCAGTAGGGTCTATTATTGCGAAATAAATTTCTAATAATCTGTTATATGAGAACAAAGCAACATCATATTGGATCTCTACTACTTCTAAATGACCAGTATGTCCTTGTTTAACTTCTTCGTACGTAGGATTTTTAGTTGTTCCGCCCATATAGCCAGAAGTTACTTTATCAATTCCTTCATATTCGTCGAATGGTTTAACCATACACCAAAAGCATCCACCTGCAAAATACGCTTTATTCATATTCATTATATTTTTACCATCCTTTATTCAGTCTCAAGTCTTATTTTTTAATTAGGTTCGCAATTTTTCTTGATTTTTAATTGAGAAATTGTTTAACTTAATGTATGAGTCTCATTATAATATAATTAGTCTCAATTTTGAAGATAAAAGGTTGGTAACAATGACTTCGCAAAATCAATCAGAAACAGATGACAATCGTCAAACGAATGTACCAAAAAGAAATAAAAAGCGTAGAATTAAAAAAAGACCTTTTATTATCTTAGGTATCATCTTACTATTAGTTGCTCTTGGATTTTATATTAATGCTTCTTATAAATCAGGCTTAAAGGTTTCTTCTGATCATGGGAAAAAGAATGAATTGCATAAATTCCATAGTACAACAAGAAATGATGGTAAAGTAAATGTTCTCGTGTTAGGGGAAGATCGTAAAGTAGATAATTCACAACCAAGAACAGATTCAATTATGGTTGTTCAATATGATTATTTAAAGAAAGATCTTAAAATTGTATCAGTCATGAGAGATATTTATTCAGAAATTCCAGGTGGTTATCGCAATTATAAAATTAATACAGCGTATTCACTAGGGGGACCTGAATTACTGCGTAAGACATTGAAAAAGAATCTTGATATTGATCCTGAATATTATGCAATCATTGATTTTGATGGATTTGAACAAATGGTTGATGAAATATCGCCAAAAGGTGTTCCAATCAATGTTGAAAAAGATATGTCTGAAAAAATCGGCGTTTCTTTGAAAAAAGGTCAACATAACTTAAACGGGAAAGAATTACTAGGTTATGCAAGGTATAGAAATGACGAAGAAGGCGATTTTGGACGAGTTAGAAGGCAACAACAAGTAATGACAGGGCTTAAATCTGAATTATTAAGTGTAGACTCTGTAATGAAAGCACCTAAATTAGCTGGAATTGCTAGAGGATATGTGAATACTAATTTAGATGATCCAACAATATACAAAACGGGAGCTAGTTTTATAGCTAGAGGCGATAAAGATATAAAAACATTAACAGTACCAGTAAAAGGTTCATATACAAATGCAAATGATGTTGAAAATGGCGCTGTTCTTAAGATTGATAAAGAGAAAAATAAAGAAGCAATTAAAAAATTTCTTAACGAGTAACTATTTTAAGGAAACAAAAAAAGCATTAAATGATCAAATTGATCATTTAATGCTTTTTTATATTTTATTTATTCGAAGATTATGAATCAGATTTACGTACGCCTGCAACTCCATAATGCTCAGGTTTCATTTCTTCAATGATTACATGAATATTTTCTTTCGGTGCTTTAGCATTTTGATGAACTGCTTCAGTTACATCTTTTACAAGACCCTTTAATTGTTCGTCTGATCTACCTTCAATTAACTTAATGTTTACGATTGGCATATTTAACGCTCCTTGTCATATTGAATATTTGCTGAAGGACCTGAATCTCCATTCCAGTCTGTTTGACCATCATCTTCAATGAATTCTATATTCACGTCTTCAACATGTGATAAGTCTAACAGTTTTAATATAATCCGTTTTCTTATTTCTGACAACTCTTTCAGTGTAAAGTTTTGATTTACCTCTAATAAACATTCTATATGAAGTGCCTCTCCTTCTTTTATGACTGCTAAACGTTTAATATCAGCAATAGACTTATCATCTAAAATCACTCTAGAAGCATGGATTTCTGATTCGTGATCAGCAATGCCTAATACGCCTTGAGCATTTTCTATAAAAATAATACCTACAATAATAAACATCATTACACCTATGATTACTGATGCGATACCTTCTAACATGCCTAATCCTGTTAAGCGTGCAATGATTATTGATATAACGGCAATAACACCACCACCAGTTGCAACAGTATCTTCCATAAATACTAACTTTGTTGCAGGCTTTGCTTTACCTATAAATAAATAACTTTTTGTAAATGGAGATAGCAGACCTTTACTGCTTTCGCCGGCTTCTTCTAATATTTCTTTACCAGCTTTTCTTAAAACAACGGCTTCAAGTACAATACCAATTGCTAAAACGCCGATGTTTATCCAAAAGAATAGTAACGGGCCATCTGTACTGTTTGGATGAATAATGTGGTGAAAACCTTCTTTTATCGTTTCGTAAGAAAGAATACCAACAATGATTACAGCAATTAAACAAACAAGGTTTATTAGTCTGCCATAGCCTAATGGGAACTTTTGATTTGGGCTTCTTTTAGAAAAAGCAGAACCTATAAATACAAATAGTTGATTTGCTGAGTCACCAAATGAATGCATCATTTCTGCAAACATAGCGATGTTTCCTGTAAAAATAAAGGCAAGTAGCTTTAAACAACCAAGAATAAAATTAACTACTGCAGCAGATAGAGAAGACTTGCTTCCTTTTTTAAGTATATTCAGAAAATCTTTCATATATTACTCCTTTAAAATTAGATTGTTATGATTATATCATTTAAATACCACATTTTAATAATAAATAAGCATTTATTTTATAATAATCATAATTATATTATGTAAACTATTTGTATTATTGGAATTTTTAAAACTATTAATTAAGGAATATGTTATACTATTTATATTGATATAGTAATTAGGTTATACTAATTTCGGACTATTTTAATGTAACATCCTATTAAAAAATACATATTACACTATGTGTACTTGTTGTCACTTTTTAAATGAATCTAATAGGTTTATAATAGAGATAATACATAGATTATTTCAAATAAAATTATTAATTTGTATATTTTTTATGGACATTAATATATAGTCAAATAGGTTAATATTGAAAGGGGCTCTGTAGTTAATTATGAATTCATTACATAAGAAAACAGATGTAATATTAATTGGTGGGGGTATCATGAGTGCTACTTTAGGTATGATGCTTAAAGAACTATCACCAAACTTAGAAGTTAAATTATTTGAAAAATTATCAAAACCAGCCGAAGAAAGTTCTAATGAATGGAACAACGCTGGGACAGGTCATTCGGCATTATGCGAATTGAACTATACAAAAGAAGAGGCGGATGGTTCTGTAAATATTGATAAAGCAATTCAAATAAATGAGCAGTTTCAATTATCAAAACAATTTTGGACTTATTTAGTTAATAAAGGAAGCTTACCTAATCCTGAAACTTTTATTCGTCCTGTGCCACATATGAGTTTTGTATACGGGGAAAAGAACGTTCAGTTTCTTAAAAAACGTTGTGATGCGTTATCAAGTAATCCGCTATTCCCAGGTATGACTTTCACGGATGATTTTGAAACATTGAAACATTGGATGCCTCTTATGATGGAAGGACGTCCAGCTGATGACAGAATTGCTGCAACTAAGATTGAATCAGGTACTGACGTTAACTTTGGTAATTTAACACGTTCTTTACTAGATGATTTAAATGAGAAGGGTGTTGAACTAAACTACAATCACTCTGTACAAAATATTCGTCGAAACGAAGATAATACATGGCAATTAAAGATTTACAATGGTGAAACTAAAAAAGTAGAATACCATAATACTAAATTCTTATTTATAGGCGCTGGTGGAGGAAGTTTACCTCTTCTTCAAAAAACAGGTATTAAAGAAGCTTCAAACATTGGTGGTTTCCCTGTAAGTGGCTTATTTATGGTTTGTAATAACGATGAAGTTATTGCGAAACACGAAGCAAAAGTTTATGGTAAAGCCAAAGTAGGTGCGCCACCTATGTCTGTACCACATTTAGATACAAGATATATAGAAGGTAAGAGAACGTTGTTATTTGGACCGTTCGCAGGGTTTTCACCTAAATTCTTAAAAACAGGATCAAATTTAGATTTATTTGGTTCAGTTAAACCTAATAACGTTTTTACAATGTTATCTGCAGGTTTAAAGGAAATGGGACTTACAAAGTATTTAGTTGAACAAGTACTTTTATCTGATGAAAAGAGATTAGAAGATCTTAAAGAATTTATACCAACTGCTAAGTTAGAAGATTGGGATATCGTTATCGCAGGTCAACGTGTTCAAGTAATAAAAGACACTAATGAAGGCGGTAAAGGAACATTGCAATTTGGTACAGAACTCGTAACAAGTGAAGATGGTTCAATTTCAGCTTTACTTGGAGCGTCACCAGGTGCATCAACAGCTGTACATGTTATGATTCAGTTGCTAGAAAAATGTTTCCCTGATAACTTTACAAAATGGGAAGATAAAATTAAACAGATGATACCTTCATTTGGTTTAAATTTATCTGAACATCCAGATTTATTTAATGAGATAAATACATCCACATCAAAAGCATTAGGTTTATATAAATAATTAAGAAATAAAACATAGGTATGTTACTTATGTTTTATTTTTTATTAGGAAATAAAAAAATATTCATAAATTCTCTTTAAATTTTAGTTTAATCGGGTTAAACTAGCCTTAATGAAGTTTAAGGGGGATTTGAATTATGTTTGAAAAATTACTTACCTCTATAGGTATCGGTAATCTAACAATCGATACACGACTAGAAAAAACAACTTTTAATGAAGAAGAACCTATTAAAGGAAAAGTAATATTTAAAGGTGGAACATGTGATTTAAAAGTTGAATACATTATGTTGTCGTTAATTGAACGTGTTAATAATCAGAATGAGGACAGTGATTTTTCAGAATTTGATTATGAATTGCATAAGCACAAAGTAAATAAATCCTTTTTAATTAAAAAGAAAGATCATCAAGAATATGAATTTGAGTTCAAATTAGAGCAAATTGAATTTAAAGGTGAGCCTGAAGAAATCTTTTTAAAGACACACGTCCATATAGAACAATCAGTTGGCGCTGATGATGAAGAAAGACTAGAAATAGTTAGATAGAACGTGAAATAGGTTTAGTACTTAAATAGGAGGTTGAGACAAATTAATTGTCTCAACCTCCTATTTTGTAATCAAATGAACTTTTATGGCTATCCTTATAAGCACTTTAACTGAGAACTGCTTTTATTGTTACTCTTTAAAATATATACCTTGAAACAGAACGTATGTTCGTATATAATGAAAATATATTTAATACGACGATGGAAGGTGATTTTATGTATGATTACCGTTTATATGAGAAGAGACATATTTTATGCATAGATCAGAATAGCTTTTTTGCGAACGTGTCATGTATGAGTAAAGGTATAAATCCTGATGAGAATAAATTGGCAGTTATTTCAGATACTAAAAGGAAAGGTGCGATTATTTTATCTGCTACTGAACCATTGAAAAAGTTAGGTATAGATACGGGTGCTAGGTTATTTGAAATTCCTCAAAGAAATGATATTTACATTATTAATCCCAATATGAATCACTATATCAATCAATCAATTGCTATATATAAAATTTTACTTAAATATGTAGAATTTGAAGATATTCAACAGTATAATGTTGAAGAAATATTTATTGACATAACTAAAGTATTTAAATATTATTGTTCAACACCATTTGACTTTGCAAGTATGTTGAAGAGAGAAATAGAAGAACAAATGCATATGAAATATTCAATTGGAATAGGTCCAAATATGTTTCTGAGTAAATCTGCATTAGATATAGAAGCGAAAAATAATAAACAGTTAATTGCTGAATGGAAATATGAAGACATACCTTCAAAGTTGTGGCCAATACATCCATTAAATAAAATGTGGGGAATTAATCAACGGGTTGAGAAAGACTTAAATGAAATAGGAATATACACAGTTGGAGATTTAGCGCACTATCCTTTAAAAAAATTAGAGAAATCATATGGAGAAATAAGCCAGGATTTGCATCTTAACAGTAATGGTATAGACTTAAACAAGGTTCAAGACATTCACAATATAATTAAACCAAAAATAAAATATAATTTAAAACTTTCGCAGAACTATCAATATTTTGAAATGAAAAGTATCATACTTGAAACAGTGGAAAGTTTAACCAAACAATTAAGATCAAGAAATTTATTAGTAAAGACTATTTCATTTTCTTTGAAAAATGATCAAAGTGATGGAATCTCAAAAGAATATACTTTAAAAGATGGCACAAATATAGCTATGGATATATTTAGAGTTATATGGAGTTTTTCTGAACAACTATGTGATAAAGCAGAAAAATATAATGAATTAAATATCTCACTTAATAATTTTGTACCTGAAAGAGCTCGTGAACTTAATATGTTTATAGAAAAATTTGAAAGATTAAGAAATGAAGGACTTGAATTATTAATTAATGAAATAAATTGGGACAGAAACTTAATTAACGATCAAATAATCTAAATCAACTTATAAACGAAAGTAGTTATATTTCTCCTTTGTGTATATAATGTAAATATTATTAACATTTGACAAACTTTAATCACATTTATATACTTATTTTGACTGACATTCAAATATGGGGAGTGGTGCATGGTGATTAAACAAGTTACACCTTATCTTTACTTTAACGGAACTTGCGAAGAAGCATTGGCATTTTATAGTGAAGCGCTAGATGGAAGTGTAAGAGAATCACAAACGTATGGTGACGCAGGTGTGGATGCGGCACAAGATTCTAATAGAATTATTCATGCACAATTAGAAGTGAATGGTCATTTATTTATGTTTTCAGATATACCGAATGATGATGACTCATTGAGTCAAAACCATAACGTATACATTGTTATAGAATTTGAAACAGAAGATAAGATAAATGAAGTGTATAATATATTTAAAGAAGGTGGCCAGGTTCAAATGGAACTAGGTAAAACTTTTTGGGGACAAACATATGCTAAAGTTATAGATAAATTTGGTATAGGTTGGGATTTAAGTTATACACATCAAGAATAATATATAAGGATAGAGGCTGGGACAATTATTTGTCTCAGCCTCTATCCTTATATATTTTAGAGAATTAAAAAATGGTAAAATAAACTGAGATAACCTATTATAAAGGTGGCGTAATATATGAAAGTGTTGATTGCACCAGATTCTTTTAAAGGGAGTTCGGATGCTTTAACTGTTGCTCATGCTATGCAAAATGGAATATTAAAAGTAGATTCTAAATCTGAAACTGTTATTCTACCAATGGCTGATGGTGGCGAGGGTACGATGATAAATTTGGTTCAGGCTACTAATGGTACTGTGGTGACAGCAAATAGTGTTGATCCTTTAGGTAGACAAATGGAATCTAAATACGGCATTTCTGGTGATGGTAAGACCGCAATTATTGAACTCGCAACTAGTTCTGGCATAGATCTTCTTAATGCTGAAGAGCTTAATCCGTTAAAAACAACAACGTATGGTACTGGAATGCTTATTAAAGATGCTCTAGAACGAAATATTAAACATTTCATTATATGTTTAGGTGGTAGTGCTACAAATGATGCTGGTGTTGGTTTGTTACAAGCATTGGGATTCAGATTTTTGGATAAAAATGGACTTGATATAAATCTTGGTGGACAATATATCAAAGATATTGTCACGATTGATGATTCTAATGTTATGTCATTAATGAAAGAAGCGAATTTTGAAATTGCATGTGATGTTACAAATCCACTTATAGGAACAAATGGCGCTAGTTACATATTCGGACCTCAAAAAGGTGCTTCAGTTGAGGTTGTTAAAATTCTTGATAATGCTATAGAGCAATTTGCGAATATAATTGAGCAACAAAAAAATCTTTCTATTCATCAGATTGAAGGGGCTGGTGCAGCAGGTGGTACAGCTGGCAGTATGTTTGCGTTTTTAAATGCAAATTTAAAAAGAGGAATTGAACTTGTTATAGACTTTGTAGAATTAAATGAAATGTTAAAACAAGAGAACTTTGATTTGATTATAACGGGTGAAGGCAAAATAGATGGACAAACAGCTGGTGGAAAAGTGATATCTGGTATGTGTCAAAAGGCACATGAATATGGAATACCAATTATAGCTCTTGGCGGAAGTGTTGAAGGGAATTTATCTGAGCTATATAACCAAGGTCTAACAGCTGCATATAGTATTACTAATGGTCCAATGAATTTAGAAGAAGCTATGCAGAATAGTAGTTGTTTAATAGAACAACAAACTGAACAAATATTTAGAACGATAAAAATGATTAATAAATAAGAAAAAGCAGTATGGTTGATTTCGTAACCATACTGCTTTTTTTAAGTTCTGTATTTATATTTTTGAATTCTATTTATTATAAGAACACCAATTATCATAAACACTATTGCTACTATAAGTGTGAACTTGAAGCCAACTATACTTGTAATAAGTAATGCGATAGCTGTAACTATACCATTAAATAGTGCAATTGGAACTTGTGTTTTGTTGTGATCTTTATGATCAGCTCCGGCACCAGTAGAAGAAAGAATAGTTGTATCTGATATAGGAGAACTATGGTCACCAAATATGCCACCAGAAATTACTGCTCCAATACATACTGTTAACGGCAAATCTAAGTGATAGCCAAGTGGTATAGCTAATGGTAGCATTATTGCAAATGTTCCCCATGAAGTACCATTTGCAAATGACATACATGCACCGACAAGGAAGATGAGCGCAGGTACAATTACAGGAGGGATTGTGCCATCTATAATTTGCACGATATAGTTAGCTGTTCCTAATTTATCTAGGACACTTCCAAGCGACCATGCCAATACTAGTATGATTAAAATATCAGTCATGTTTTTCATACCTGATGTATATATATTTAATGATTGACTAATTGTTTTCACTTTATATATTAACATCAAAATAATGATTGAAATAGCAGCAAAGAAATAAGATAAACTTAACGCTATTCTAAAATCTTTACCTTCAACACTTTGGAATGGAAAACCTTTTGGCGCTAATAAAGAAAATAAAGAGATGATTAATATAAGAATGGGTAACCAAATAAGTATTGGTTTGCTTTTGTTTTCAACATCTTTATCTGTATCAACACTTTCTCTTAAAGGTTTGGCATTTTCCCAATAAATTTCACCTGTATTCATAATTCGATCTTCGGCTTTTTTCATTGGACCAAAATCTAATTTTAATAAAATGATTAAAGGGACAATTAATACAGCTAGTACAGGATAAATGAAATAAGGTATAGAAGTGATAAAAGCATCCCATGAAGTCATATCTATACTTAAACGTTTAAATTCTGTATCGATTAATCCCATTATATAAACACCCCAGCCTATAAAAGGAATCATCACAGATACAGGAGAAGCTGTTGAATCAATAATCCATGCTAATTTTTCACGAGATATTTTAGCCTTATCAAATAAACTTTCATATATTGGGCCAACTATAAGTGGCGTTCCCATTTCAGAGAAGAAAATGATAATACCACTAAACCACGCTGCTAATTGAATTTTAATTCTACTCTTTGTACCAGAAATAAAGTGATTCGCAAAAGCTTTAGCACCACCTGAATTTTCAAGCAATGCAACAAACCCACCTATAAATACTAATAATATAAGTATGCCTGCATTATATTCATCAGCAACCGTAACGAATAAATAGTCACCTAACAACTTTTTTAAAGAAGAAATAGGGTTGAAACTTGTTAATAATAATATCCCGGAAAAAAGTCCTAAGAACAGAGAGACAATTACGCTTCGTGTTAATAAGACCATTATGATGGCGATAATGGGTGGAATAATTGACCAAAAGCCAAAACTATCCATAATAGACAACCTCCCTTAAAAATTTTCTGAATGATGTAATAATTTAAATCATTACATATAATTTGTAATTAGTAAATAAAAGATTAATAAACAATCATAAAATTGTATACCTATACATCTATTGTTGACAATGATAGTTATAAAAATGACAACTATATTTGTCATAACGACAATAATAGTGTATATTAGTAATCGTAGGTGGTGGTCAAATGAAGAACAGGGTGAAAGAGTTGAGAGCTAGAGAAGGATTTAATCAAACTGAGTTGGCAAAAAGAGCAGGTATATCGAGACAAACAGTTTCATTAATAGAACGTAATAACTTCATGCCATCAGTATTGACTGCGGTAAGAATAGCTAGAATACTCAAAGAAAATGTTGAAGATGTTTTCATATTCGAGGAGGATGAATTATGAAAAAAAATAAAATTATGTTAATAGGTAACCTTATTTTATATATGCTTATAGGTGGATTAGTTGGAGGTTTATTAACAACCTTGTTTGGGGCTAATCATCAGCTTTTAGAAATACAATTAACAAAAACACAAACAGATATTATAACTATTATTTTAGCAATATTTATCATTATATTAGTTGTTATATTAATGAATGTTTATAAAAAAGCGAAAAACTATAGAAAGTTAGAAACAGATTCAGACAATGAGGATGATATAGAAGTACAATTAGAAAAAACATTAATTTTTCCACCTGTACTATTAGGCTTAATAACTACACTTGGCTTAATAATACTAAATCTTGTTTTAAATTTATCAGAAGATCCAAGCATTTTATCGTTAATTATAGCAGTATTATCTTTAATTATAACTGCACCATTATCTTATATGCATTTATCGAATTTAAGAAAATTATACCCAGAACGTCATTATCCAAAAGCAGGAGATAAAAAATTAAATGAAAAAATAGTAGATATGATGGATAGTGGTGAGCAATATATCACTTTACTAGCTTTACAAAAAACATACACTTTAAATCAACAATTGATCATAGGATTTATTGCACTAGCATCAATATTTTCAATAAGTTCTAATAATAATCAATTTTTCAGCGTATCATTATTAATTATCTTATATCTAGTTAATACAATGTACTTCACTAAAAAAGTTTCAGAAACTTTATAAAAAAAGACCCGGTCCTATATAGGATCAGGTCTTTTTTTATAAGAATTGTGTCTAAGGACACCTATATTCACACAAGTCGGCAGAAGTGTAAACAAGGGCAGCTATATTCACACAAGTTGGTAGAAGTGTAAACAAGGGCAGCTATATTCACACAAGTTGGTAGAAGTGTAAGCAAGGCTATCCATATTCACACAAGTCGGAAGAAGTGTAAGCAAGGGCATCCATATTCACACAAGTCGGAAGAAGTGTGAGCAAGGCTATCCATGTTCACACGAGTCGGAAGAAGTGTAAGCAAGGCTATCCATATTCACACAAGTCGAGAGAAGTGTAACTAAGGCTATCCATATTCACACAAGTCGGAAGAAGTGTAATCAAGGACAGCTATATTCACACAAGTCGGGAGAAGTGTATCTAAGAACACCTAAATTCACTTTTCATTTTTATTTAGCAACTTTTACAATGTGTAAGTGTCAAAGGTATTCAATGCTTCAATTGCTCGGTCTCTATCATTACTTGATTTAAAACTTAATCTTAAAGCACCCATTATATCTTCGCGTACTTCTAGTATTCTAATATTTGTTATTGAGATATGACTTTGTCCTAATATTCTTGTGACTTCGCTGATCATACCTGGTTTATCGGGGATATCTACATACAAATCAAATGTGGATGTTAGTGCACCTTGTTCTTTTATTGGTAATTGGTCTCTATATGTTTTCGCTGATTGATAAAAGTCGTGAATTAATGCTGGATTACCTTCTTGAATCAATTCTTTTGTTTGTTCCATTTGTTCTATCCAATTTTCCATTAAAGTTACGAGATGCTTTTTATTTTCTAAAGTGATGTCTCGCCACATATCAGCATTACTACTTGCTATACGTGTGATATCACGAAAACCACCTGCTGCTAATGTTTTTACATATTCAGAAACTTGTGTATTTTCTTCGTTCATATGAATTAAACTTGAAGCTATTACATGAGGGAAATGACTGACTACACCAGTTACATAATCGTGTTCTTTTGCCGACATTTTGATAAATTTTGCTTTAGTGGGTTCAAATAAATTTTTCACTTCACTATAAGCAGCTTCGTTTTCGTCTTCATCATAAATTAACACATAATAGGCATTTTCGAATAAATGTTTTTTAGAATTAATTACCCCAGATTTATGACTACCAGCCATTGGATGACCGCCAATTAAATGGATATCTTTCTTTAGTAATTTTGATTCTAATGAACTTAATCCTAATTTAGTGCTGCCTGTATCCGTAACAATTAAACCAGGTTTCGTATTAATTTCTAATAATCTTTTACCGTATTCAATTGATTGTTGTACCGGAGTAGCTAGAATAATTAAATCTGCTTCACTTGCACTAGAATCAAAATCGATTGCTATTTCATCGATTATTTTCATTGATAATGCGATATCCGAATATTTTTCAAAATAATCGTAACCGGTTATATGTATATTAGGGTGATGAAATTTAATATTTTGAATTAAACTTCCCCCGATTAAGCCTAGTCCTACTATAAATATGCGTTGCATAAAATCCCTCCAATACTTTAATAGTTTAAAGTAAGTTAGTGTATGAAATCAAGTGTTATTGCTTTATTTTTTAAAAAGTATAGAATGAAAATAAATGCAAAAGGAGTGGTACAATGACAATTAATGTAAATGAAACAGTGGAAACTATAAAAGAGCTTGTTCAAATTAATAGTCCATCTGGATTTGCTGATCCTGCAATTGAATATTGTAAAAAAATTGCCGAATCATTAAATTATGATACGAGTGTAACACATAAAGGTGGACTATTAATTGAAGTTCCCGGTAAAAATGATGATCAACAACGACTTATTACTGCACATGTAGATACACTTGGCGCAATCGTTAAAGATATTAAAGAAGATGGTAGATTACAACTAGATCTAATTGGGGGGTTTAGTTGGAATGCGATTGAAGGGGAATATTGTACAGTAACTACTCAAAGTGGTAAAGAAATTACTGGGACAATTTGTTTACATGAAACAAGTGTCCATGTTTATAAAAATACTTCAAAAATTCCTAGAGATGCTGAGCATATGGAAGTCAGAATAGACGAGAAAACATTTAATCCTGAAGATACTAGAGCGTTAGGAATTGAAATTGGAGATGCAGTAAGTTTTGATCCGAGGTTTATACATACTGAATCAGGGTTTGTAAAATCTCGTCACTTAGATGATAAAGCTAGTGTTGCTATGATTTTACAATTTTTAAAATATCTTAAAGAAGAAAATGTTGAATTGCCTCATACTACTAAATTCTATATTTCTAATAATGAGGAAATTGGATATGGTGCAAATTCTAATATTTCTGAGAAGGTCGTTGAATTCATTGCTTTTGATATGGGAGCACTTGGTGATGGACAGGCATCCGATGAATATACTGTTTCAATTTGCGTAAAAGATGGTTCTGGACCATATCATGTTGGTTTAAGAAATCATTTTGTTGAATTATGTAAAGAAAATGATATTAATTATAAATTAGATATTTATCCTTATTATGCTTCAGATGCTTCTGCAGCATTAAGCGCTGGCGCAGATATTAGACACGGTTTATTTGGTGCAGGTATCGAATCATCACATGCATTAGAACGTACACATGAAGATTCAATTTTAGAAAGTGAAAAGCTTTTAAGAGCTTATTGTTTATCCAATATTAACAGTTAATTAAATTTTATAGGTTGACTTTTAAAATATAATCTCGTATAGTGATATTTAATTAATCCGAAGAAGTTATTCGGGATTTGAAAGATAAGTATCTCGTGATGATAGTAGCAAAAAGAAAGCTAATGTTTGATGTAAATTAGCACTATCCACAATGAGAGAATTGGGCTTTCAAATTTTAAATTGAATGATTTTTAAAGTGAACATAATTTTTAAATGTTAACTAAGGTGGCACCACGGTAACGCGTCCTTACAGATTGCGTATACTGTGGTGTCTTTTTGTATATAAATTTCAGTGATCATGAGTAAAATTTAAAGTAAGTAGCAAATAGAAAGTTAGTGGTTGATGAGAACTAACACACTTTAAATTTGAAATGGGGATCATGTAGTGAAAATTAAATAACTAATGAGTGAATAAGTTATAAACTTATTAATCAAGGTGGTACCGCGCATAAGCGTCCTGTTAATTTAGGATGTTTATGCGCGGTTTTTTTAATTAAGGAGGATAATCATGAATATAAAATTTAAAAAATTAAATGCTGATATTACCCCAGAAACGTTAGGGCAAATAAAAAACAAGAAAATGATTCTTGAAAGTGCTAGTACAGATCAAATGAAAGGTCGATTTTCAATTGTAGCCTTTGATGCAATTGGTAAAGTTAATTTATACGATACACACTTCCAAGTGCTATTAAATAATGAAGTACAAATTTACAGAGATACGCCATATGACTCGTTAGAAACTTTTATAAACGATATGAAACATGAAGAAATACCAGAAGAACTTAAACATTTACCTTTTATTTCAGGAATGATTGGATATTGTAGTTTCGATTTAGTGAGATATCAAAATAAATTATTACAACAATTAAAAGTGAAGTCAGATATTCCAGATGTATCATTTAATTTAGTTGAATCTGTTTACATTTTTGATCATTTTAAAGAAGAACTTTTCATTATTACTTCTAATTTATTCAGCAATAAAAATGAAGAAGATATGGATAAAGAACTTGAGCATATGACAGATGAATTAAAAAATGTTTCACTTTTCCAAAATAAAATGAAACACCCATTAAGAGGTGAGTTAGAAACAAATATTACGGAAGAAGATTTTATTAAAGAAGTAGAATATTACAAATCATTAATTAGTAAAGGCGACATGTTTCAAGTAGTGCCTTCAAGAATATATAAGTACAAACATTATTTTGATGATAACAATAGAGAAAATTTAAAACTTCAAATTTATAAAAATTTAAAAAGACAAAACCCAAGTCCTTATATGTACTACGTAGATGATGAAGATAGAACAATTATTGGTTCTTCTCCTGAAAGCTTTATAAAAAAACAAGGCGAAGTGATTACAACAAATCCAATAGCAGGTACGAATAAGCGAGGTCAAACGGAAGAAGATGACAAACAAAATGAAATTGCATTATTAACAGATGAAAAGGAATTGGCTGAACATCGTATGCTAGTTGATTTAGGAAGGAACGATTTAAATATCATTGCTCAAACAGGTTCAGTATTCATGCCGAAGCTGATGACTATTGAAAGATTTGAACATGTGATGCACATCGTTACGATTGTTGAAGGAAAAATCAAACCAGAAGTAACACCGCTTCAAATGATAACAGCTTTATTACCTGCTGGAACTGTATCCGGTGCACCAAAAACAAGAGCAATCACTAGAATATATGAGAGTAGAAAACAAAAACGTGGTATTTATGCTGGTGGAGTTGGATACATTAATTGCAATCATGATTTAGACTTCGCATTGACGATAAGAACGATGGTTGTTGATAAAGAATATGTAAATGTTGAAGCTGGATGCGGTGTTGTTTATGATTCAGATCCAAAAAAAGAATTAAAAGAAACAATGATTAAAGCTAAAAGCTTATTGGAGGTAACACCATGATACTAGTAATCGATAATTATGATTCATTCACTTATAACTTAGTAGACTTGATTGAACAATTTGATGAAGTTGTTATTCACCACCCTGATGAAACACCATTAGATTTGAAAATTGATGGTTTAGTAATATCTCCAGGTCCAGGACATCCTGATGATACGGATGAATTAAGAAAAATAATCGATGCTTATAGTGATAAACCTATTTTAGGCATATGTTTAGGTGCACAAGCACTTACTACATACTACGGTGGCAAAGTAATAGTAGGTAAAGAAGTTAAACACGGAAAAGTTGATCAAATTAACTTATTAGAGCAATCAGTACTGTATAAAGAATGTAACCAAAATTTTAATATTATGAGATATCACTCTTTAATAAGTGATGAATCGACATTTCCAAAATGTTTAAAAGTCACAGGACGAACAATTGACGCAATTCAATCATTTGAACATATAACAAGACCACATTTCGGTATACAATATCACCCAGAGTCTTTTGCTTCGGAATATGGTAATGAAATTATAAAAGCATTTGTAAATACTACAAAGGAAGGTGAAAACAATGGATACGCTCAAACAACTTATTCAATATCGTAATTTATCACAAAATGAAATGAAGGGTTTCGTAGAACTTATGATGAATGAACAGGCAGACGTTTCATTAAAAGTTGCACATTTAGTCGCTTTAAGTATGAAAGGCGAAACATCTGATGAACTTTCTAATTTAACTCAAAGTTTAATAGAAACAACATATCAACAAAGACCATATATAAAAGATAGTATTTGTGTATGTGGTACTGGAGGAGATCATTCAGGAAGCTTTAATATTTCAACTACCGCTTCATTTGTAGTTGCAGCAGCTGGGTTGAAAGTTTTGAAACACGGAAATAAAAGTATTACGTCTAAAACGGGAAGTATTGATATTTTATCCGCTTTAAATATTCATACAACACCAATTAGTGAAGCAACTAGTAGAGTGAACGAAACAAACTTAGCATTTTTAAGTGCTACAGAAACATACCCTATTATGAAAATTGTTCAACCAGTTAGAAAGTCAATACCAACTCCAACTACATTTAATTTACTAGGACCGATGATACATCCTTATAAATTAGATTATCAAGTAATGGGTGTTTATGATGATACTAAGCTTGATATCATAGCTGAAGCATTATATAAGTTAGGTCGTAAACGTGCGATAGTCGTACATGGAGCAGGCAGAATGGATGAAGCAACGCTTTCTGGTGACAATACTATTTATGAAATTTCACAAGAAAAAGGCATTATACATTATAAAGTCAATGCGAAAGATTATGGTCTTCAAACAGCAAACAATCAAGAATTAAAAGGTGGTACACCTGAAGACAATAAAGAAATTACATTAAACATTCTGACTGGTAATGATCAAGGTCCGAAAAGAGATGTTGTTGTATTAAATGCAGCACTTGCATTATATGTTGGTGGCAAAGTTAATTCTATACAGAATGGTGTCAAGTTAGCAGAAGAAATAATAGATGAAAAGTTAGCATTGAATATTTTAGAATCTGTAGGAGGAAAAGTATATGACAATATTGGATGAAATCGTAGAATATAAAAAAGGTTTACTTAATGACAACTATTATGAACAAAAATTAGAAACATTAGAAAAAGTAGATGTTCAGCATAAAACTTCATTTATAAGTCGTATAAATAATGATGATCGGTTAAATATCATAGCTGAATTAAAAGCAAAAAGTCCAACTGTATCAGACATTCCTAAACGAGATATGGCAACTCAAATTAAACTTTATGAACAATATGGTGCATCTGCAATATCTATTTTAACTGATGAAAAATATTTTGATGGTAGTTATGAAAGACTACAAAGTTTGACTACAAAAACAACACTACCAATATTATGTAAAGATTTTATAATTGATAAAATTCAAATTGATTTAGCAAAACACGCTGGTGCTTCTATCGTATTATTGATTGTTAATATATTATCGAAAGCAGAGCTGAAAAATTTATATGATTATGCAACAAGTAAAGGTTTAGAAGTTCTCGTCGAAGTCCATGACAAAGCAGAACTTGAAATAGCACATGAAATTAATGCTGAATTAATCGGTGTGAATAATAGAGACTTAAAAAGATTTGTTACAGATGTTAAACATACGAATGAAATATTGACAACAATTAAACCTAATGTCAAATACATTTCAGAAAGTGGTATACGTACTATAGAAGATGTTGAAAGTATTATTGATAGTGGTATTGATGGTGCACTTATTGGAGAATCCTTAATGAAACACCCAAACTTAGATGAATTTCTACCAAGTTTACGATTACAAAAGCAAGGTGATCAACATGTTTATTAAATGTTGTGGATTCCAAGATAAGGGTTCTATTGCAACAGCAGTAAAAAATAATGTAAATGCTATTGGATTTATTACTTATCCAAAAAGTAAACGTTACGTAACTGTAGAAGAAATTGAAATGCTAAGCAAAGATATACCTGATTTTATAGACATAGTTGCAGTGGTAGTGAATTTATCATTACAAGAAATTGAAAAGTTAGTGGTAAATACTTCTATTAATACGATCCAATTTCATGGTGATGAGTCACTTGATTTTATTAAAACTGTAAAAGCAAAATATCCTCAAATTAAAATTTATAAAGCTTTACCAGCCAATGAGGAATTAGAAAATAAAATTAAAACATTTCAAAATGATGTCGATTTGTTGTTGATTGATACGCCATCTCAAAATTATGGAGGAACGGGTATTTCTTATGACTGGTCTTTATTAAATGAAATAAAAGATACACCATTTTTAATAGCAGGTGGTATCAACAAAGAAAAAATTAAACAAATAGAATTATTGAATTTAAATAACGCTGGTTATGATATATCAAGTGGTATTGAAACAAATGGTAAAAAAGATTCAGACAAAATAAAAGCATTACTAACTTATGTAAAGGGATGATAGTTATGGATAGCAATATACAATTAGAAGCAGATGAATTAGGTTTCTTTGGTGAATTTGGAGGACAATATGTTCCTGAAACATTAATGCCTGCTGTTCAAGAATTAAATGATACGTATCAAAAGTTAAAAAATGACCCAGAATTTCATAAAACATTGAATGCTTATTTAAAAGACTATGTTGGTAGAGAAACACCTTTAACATATGCTAAACGTTATACTGAAGAACTCGGTGGCGCTAAAATATATTTAAAACGTGAAGATTTAAACCATACTGGTGCTCATAAAATAAATAATGCATTAGGGCAAGCTTTAATTGCTCAAAAGATGGGGAAACGTAAACTTGTTGCTGAAACAGGTGCAGGTCAACATGGTGTAGCAAGTGCAACAATTGCGGCATTATTTGATATGGAACTCATTGTATTTATGGGTGAAGAAGATATTGAAAGACAAGCATTAAACGTATTTAGAATGGAGTTATTAGGGGCTAAAGTTGTTCCTGTAACAGATGGTCAAGGTACACTTTCTGATGCTGTAAATAAAGCACTGCAATATTGGGTGTCAAATGTTGATGATACACATTACTTATTAGGTTCTGCACTTGGTCCACATCCATTTCCAACAATTGTAAGAGATTTACAAAGTGTAATAGGGAAAGAAATTAAAACCCAAATTTTAGAAAAAGAAAATCGACTACCGGATGCAGTTGTTGCATGTATTGGTGGCGGTTCAAATGCTATTGGTACATTTTATCCATTTATTAATGATGAAACAGTTAAATTGTATGGTGTAGAAGCTGCTGGTGAAGGTGTAGACACTACTAAGCACGCCCTTGCTATTAATAAAGGTAAACCAGGGGTATTACACGGTTCTAGAATGTACTTAATTCAAGATGATAATGGACAAATTGAACTTGCACATTCTATTTCAGCAGGGTTAGATTATCCTGGAGTAGGGCCGGAACATAGTTATTATAATAATATTGGTCGCGTACAATATCCGAATGCAAGTGATAAAGAAGCGATGGACGCATTAATTAAATTTACACAATTAGAAGGTATTATACCTGCAATAGAGAGCGCACATGCTTTAAGTTATGTTGAAAAATTAGCACCAACTATGAATGAAGATGAAATTATCGTTGTAACTGTTTCTGGTCGAGGTGATAAAGATATGGAAACAATTAGAAAATATATGCAAGGTGAGGAGGGGAATCAAAATGAATAAATTATTTATCCCTTACATAATGGGTAATGAAAATTTTATAGATTCAGTTAAATTAATGGATGAAAATGGTGCAGACTATATTGAAATCGGCTTACCTTTCTCTGATCCAGTTGCTGATGGACCTACAATTATGAAAGCAGGTCAAGAAGCTATTAAACAAGGCATGACGGTAAATAAAATTATTGATCAATTAATTCAACATAAAAATAATATACAAACACCTTATTTATTTATGACATACTACAATTTGATTGATTCATATGGTGTTGAACAATTTATTGAAAGAATAGCTGAAGCAAATGTATTTGGATTAATTATTCCGGATTTACCATTTGAATTAGGTGAACGTTTTAAAGAAAAGTTACAACATAAAAATATTAAATTAATTTCTTTAATTGCGATGACATCTAGTGATGAAAGAATTAAAAAAATTGCAGAACATGCAGAAGGATTTATTTATACAGTAACAATGAATGCAACAACTGGCGATGGTAGAGGATTCCATGTAGGATTAAAAGACAAAATTCAATTTATTCAACAACATGCCAATGTTCCAGTGGTTTGCGGCTTTGGTATCAAAACAGTAAATCATGTAAAAGAAATAAAATCATTTAGTGATGGTGTAGTTATTGGCAGTGAAATAGTTAAACGTTTAGAAAATGATTCTAAACAACAAACAATAGATTATTTAAAATCTATTAGAACTGCATTAGATAAAGATTAAATAAACAAAACCCTTCTTGGAAGAAAAAGAAACTTACATCATGTATAATCGACAGTAACAAATGAAAAGGAGTGTTTCTAATGAGCAAAAAAGTACTCATAGTTGTTACAAATGAATCTCAATTTAAAGATGGTAAACCTACTGGGTTATGGCTAGAAGAAGCAGCAATTCCTTACAAAGTATTCATTAAAAATGGATTAGAAGTTGACATTGCATCTGTAAAAGGTGGTACTGTACCAATTGATCCTAATTCAACACAAAATAATGAAACAAAAGAATATCATGATGTATTAGAAAAATTACAACAAACAAATAGCATAAAAGATATCGTTTTCGAAAATTATGAAGGTATATTCTTACCTGGTGGACATGGTACTGTGTTCGATTTTCCTAATAATAAAGATTTAGAAAATATGTTAGCTTATTACAAAAATAACGATAAAGTAATTGGTGCTGTTTGCCATGGTCCTAGCGCCTTTGTGGGTGCAAAACTTCCTGATGGAAACTTTTTAGTTAATGACGTTAAATTAACAGCATTTACAGATAGCGAAGAAAAAGCAATGAATCTTGATCAAGATGTACCATTCTTACTTCAAACACAATTAGAGAAGCAAGGTGCAAGATTTGTTAAAGGCTCTGACTTTGATTCTCATACAGTTGCAGATGGTAAATTTGTTACTGGTCAAAATCCAAATTCAAGTCAAGAAGTAGCAGAAAAATTTGTAAATGTATTAAAATAATGAGAATTAAAAGGGAAAAACCTGCCATTTGGTAGGTTTTTCTTTATGAAATAATGATATAGTAATGAGTATTGTTTTAGAATAAAGAAAAAATATTGTATAATTGTAACAAATACATAAATAAGAGATTGGGAGTATTGTATACATGAAATTTACAAATTTAACAACTGGTGAATTTGAAGCTTTTACAAATAAAATGCCATATGCGCATTTCACACAAACTGTAGGTAACTATGAATTAAAAACATCAGAAGGCACTTCAACACATTTAGTGGGTGTTAAAGATGACGAGGGCGAAGTACAAGCAGCTTGTCTATTAACAAGTGTTCCAGTCATGAAAAAATTTAATTACTTCTACTCAAACAGAGGTCCAGTAATGGATTACGATAATAAAGAACTTGTAGACTTTTTCTTCAAAGAAATTGTTCCTTATTTAAAAAATAATAAAGGTTTATTCTTTAGAATCGATCCTTATTTACCGTATCAATTAAGAGACCATGATGGTAATATCAAAAAATCATTTAATCGTGATGGTTTAATAGAACAATTTGAATCATTGGGCTATGAACATCAAGGATTCACAACCGGTTTCCACCCAATCCACCAAATTAGATGGCATTCAGTACTTGATTTAGAAGACATGGATGAAAAAACACTCATTAAGAATATGGACAGTTTAAGAAAGCGTAATACTAAGAAAGTTCAAAAAAATGGTGTTAAAGTACGCTTCTTATCAAAAGAGGAAATGCCTATTTTCCGTCAGTTTATGGAAGATACAACTGAGAAAAAAGATTTTAACGACCGTGGGGACGACTTTTATTACAATAGGTTAAAATACTTTGAAAACGTTAAAATACCTTTAGCATATATTGATTTTGAAACTTATATTCCACAACTAGAAAAAGATCATGAACAATATAATAAAGATATCTCTAAAGCAGAAAAAGAATTAGAGAAAAAGCCAGATAATCAAAAAACGATTAATAAAATCGACAACCTTAAACAACAAAAGGAAGCAAATGAAACTAAACTTGAAGAAGCACAACAACTAAGAAAAGAACATGGTGATACATTACCGATAGCTGCAGGTTTCTTCATTATAAATCCATTTGAAGTAGTATATTATGCAGGTGGTTCATCTAATGAATACCGTCATTTTGCGGGAAGTTATGCTATACAATGGGAAATGATTAAATACGCATTAGACAATAATATTAATCGTTACAATTTCTATGGTATTAGTGGTGACTTTTCTGAAGATGCACCAGATGTGGGAGTTATTAAATTTAAAAAAGGTTATAATGCAGATGTTTATGAATACATTGGAGATTTTGTTAAACCAATTAATAAACCAGCGTACAAAGCATATACAACAATAAAAAAAGTTTTAAAAAAATAATGATTTTCAGTAAGAGAGGAATTTAGATAATATGAAATTTACAGAATTAACGGTTACTGAATATGATGATTTCGTATCAGACAGTCAATATGAAAGTCACTACTTCCAAGTAAAAGAAAACATCAAGACTAGGGAAAATGATGGTTTTCAAGTTGTATTATTAGGGGTTAAAGATGAAAATAATCAAGTAGTTGCTGCAAGTTTATTCTCTAAAATACCTACAATGGGTAGCTATGTATATTATTCAAATCGTGGACCAGTAATGGATTATAGCAATCTAGATTTAGTAGAATATTATTTTAAAGCACTTGAAAAATATTTAAAACAACACCAATGTCTATACGTAAAAGTAGACCCTTATTGGATTTATAATGTTTATGATAAAGATATTAAACAAATTAAAGAAGATGGTGCAAACGATGAAATCATTAACCTCATTAAATCTTTAGGTTATGATCATCATGGTTTTACAACTAAATATGACCCATCAAGCCAAGTTAGATGGATGGGTGTATTAAATTTAAAAGACAAAACTTTAGCAGAAATTAAAAAAGGGTTCGATAGCCAACGTAAACGTAATGTTAATAAAGCACATAATTATGGTGTTAAAGTACGTTTCCTTGAAAGAGATGAACTTGATATATTCTTCAAACTATATAGAGAAACTGAAGAAAGAGCAGGATTTATTTCAAAAACAGATGAATATTTCTTAAACTTTATCGATACATATGGATCTAAAGCACTTGTACCTTTAGCATATGTGGATTTAAATGAATATATCAAAACAACACAAGAAAACTTAAACGAACTAGAAACAAAACGCGATCAAATGATGGCAAAAGAAAATAAATCAGAAAAGCAAATTAAGAAAATTGCTGAAACTGACAGACAAATCGATCACGCACAAAAAGAATTACTAGAAACAAGTGAACTTATCAAAACTGATGGAGAAGTATTGAATTTAGCTGCAGGTGTATTCTTTGAGAATGCATATGAAATAAATTACTTCTCAGGTGGATCAAGTGAAAAATACAACCACTTTATGGGACCATATATGATGCATTGGCATATGATTAATTATTGTTTCGAAAATGGTTTTGATAGATATAACTTCTATGGACTATCAGGAGACTTTACTGAAAATAGTGAAGACTATGGTGTTTACCGATTTAAACGTGGATTTAATGTGCAAATAGAAGAATTAATTGGAGACTTCTATAAACCAATTAATAAAAAGAAATACTTCTTATACAACACAATACAAAAAGTTAGATCAAAAATTAAAAGATAGCAAAACGTGCCTGGGACAAATTTGTTCCAGGTTTTTTATTTATTATATAGATGCTTACTGTTAAATATAAAAATTATTAAAAAATAACTAGTTAATGATGTTAATAAAATAAATAAAATAAATAAAATATTATCATGCTAATACCTCTTTTTTACTATTTGAAAATGTTGAAAACTTTCCTTTTATTACCATATATTTACATTTATAATAAAATTATAGGTAATATTCACTATTAAATATTAAAGTAATCTATATTATCTATAAAAAATATCGTTCTACTAAAATTATAACAAGGAGGAGTGATGATTAAATGCTGAAATTCAAAGGAGTTCAAACTAAAAATTTGAATAATGAATGGACTATGGGAGCAGATGTAATAGTTGGCGCTGATGCTGCCATAGGCGGAGGATTATTACTACATAAGGAGGTTGAATCATATTATGAAACTAAGTAGTTTAGCTTTGTTTAGTTCTTTTTTGGTCTTAATAGCAATTAGTTTAATAACATATAATCAATCTTCAAATCCTAATATATATATTGTTGCTATTTTAAGTATAATTTTAGGTGTTATTTCTATAAGCTTATTTGCTAATGTTTTAAAATCAAAATCAAAAAAAGAGAGTGATAATTAAAAGCTAACATTCAAATAAGTCGAGACTAGAAAGTTGAATGTTAATTGGAATTACTTGGGCGTGACTTGCAAAATATGATAATTGTCAAATTAGTTTACATAATATATATTATAGGAAGTTAAGTATATTGTCATTAGGGGACCCTTTTCTATTCGTTTACTAGTATATTGATATGTTTATCGTTGTTATGTTCATCTATACTATTTAAATCTGGATCTTTTAATGATATCCATTCTTCAAATCCAATCTCACGATTAAAATGATTTAATAGCAATATCATTATATACCCGTGTGTAACGATTAAACTGTTATGTGAATGATTAATGGAATCATATACGCTTAAAATTCTTTTTTGAGCTTCTGAACTTGATTCGCCATTATGTATACGATAATCAAAGTCTTCATATGTGTATTTAAGCTCATTTAACCAATTATTTAACGATATGTCGCTTAATTGACGTTCATTGAGTCTTGAATCTGTAATAACATCTATTTGATATTACTTAAATATATTTGATCAATATTAAGGTTTGCTAATACAGGTATTAATTGTTCAGCTTGAAATATACTATTTTAATTATGATTAGACAATATAAAACACAGCAACTCAAATCGTCATAATAACGTTTTAAGTTGCTGTGTTTCTCTTATAGATGATTTTCTACGTATATATTAATTGCTTCATGCATATATTGAGCTAATCCTTCACCAAATTGGTTTATATTTTTAGTGAAACGTTCGTCAGCTATATATAATTCACCTAAACCTTTAAATACTTCTAATGAATACTCATAATTGATATTATCGTTTAAGAAATCATACCAATCTTGAATAAGTTGTTGTGTTTCTTCTGATGCTGGTGATTTCTCTTCATTATTAACGGAAGCTAATGATCTAAATATGTTGTTCATTTCGTTTTCTTTTTCGAATCTTTCTTGTTTAGGCATATTTGATAATTTTTCGTTTGCTTTATCAACTGTCTTTCCGCCCCACTTTTCACGTGCCTCTTGTTCATATTCATTTTTATTGAAGTCGAACCCTTTAAATTTCTCTTCATTTGTCATATTTATTTCTCCTTTAAAATGTTTTGTTGTTTGATTAATAGTTTGTATCATTTGATCAATGTGATTCCTTTTATCCATTAACATTTTCTTATGCAATTGCAATGCTTCTTGTTTATTGAATGATGGATTATCTAGAATTTGTTTGATCTTTTTTAGAGGGAAATCAAGCTCTTTGAAAAATAAAATTTGCTGTAGTCTATCTAAATTAGCTTCAGAATATAATCTATAACCTGCTTCTGAAATTTTTGATGGATTTAATAAGTTTATTTCATCGTAATGGTGAAGTGTGCGCACACTTATTCCTACAATGTTTGCTAATTCTTTAACTGACATTTCCATTTACTTAACCTCCTCATATATTGACTATAAAGTCTTACGTAACGTAAGAGTCAACAACTAATATTATTTAAAATTTTGAAAATATGTTCGATTAATACATGTTATAGTATATATACGATAATTATGGTAGACAGGAGATTTAAAATGAACAAAGAACCTCAATATGATTTAACTTTAGAAACACCACGTTTAATACTAATGGCAGGAGAACAAGTATTAGCGTATAAAAAAACGATCACTGATGAATTGCTCAATTCAGCTGATTCTTTAAAAAAATGGGTATCATTTTTTAATTATAACTTTGATAAAGCTAAAGCAACAGAATTTATCGATAAAACAACTGATATGAGTTTTAACAAACAGTTTTTAAGATATTTTATGTTTGATAAAGAAACGAATACTTTTGTTGGCTCATTAGTATTACAAGATATTGATTTGAGATTACCATCTTGTGAAATTGGATATTGGACTGTAGTTTCTGGACAAGGCAAAGGCTACATGACTGAAGCAATCCAATATATTACACGATATCTAATTGATACACACCAATTTGCTAGAATTGAAGCATATATTGATGTTAAAAATGTTAAAAGTATCGACACAATAGAAAGATGTAGTTTCGAACGTGAAGGTACATTGAAGAATTCAGATTTAAGTGCCGATCAATCAAAATTAATTAACGAAGCATTATATGCAATTACAACACCTGTTTATTTTAAATAATGGAGCTTGTTTGTTATAGTAACTTACGATTTTGTACGTGCATTTGCCAGAGGGTATGGCTCGAGCCTGTAGTCTCTCACGCATACTATTCCCTCAGGCGTCAGCACTACAAAATCGTTATAAATATCAGTTTTTTTATAAAAAGTATGAGTAAGAATCAATTTTAATAAACTGTTCATACAAGCCTACCATGGCAGTCTTATGAGATTTCTCATTAGGCTGCTTTTTTGTATTCAAAAGTGCTTATAACGGACTCCTTAACAGCAATTTTGGTAGAACCTGCTTATAACACACCTCTTATCAGCAATTTTGCTGAAATCTGCTGATACTGCTACTCTTAACAGCAATTTCGCTGAAACCTGCTGATACTGGCACTCTTATCAGCAATTTTGCTGAAACCTGCTGATACTGGTACTTTTATCAGCAAGTTCGCTGAAACTTGCTTATACTGTAACTCTTAAAAGCACCCGGGTAATGCATGTGCATAAAAAATGCCAACAAAGTCTAATACTTTGCTGACACTCTTATGGTAGCTTCATGAGCTTCCAAAATGATTTTTATAAAATTCTAGGACATTTATGACCCGAATTTATTTATCACTTCTTTTTAATTTGTTAAATTTGCGTCCATCCTCAAAGTCTTCTTTTTGACTAAGTTTCTCAGCTTTTCTTTTTCTATTTTTTCTCATTAAATACCATGTAAATAAGCATACAATTAAACTAATTATAGCCATAAAAGCAGCATACCCTAGTAATGGTTCATATGTAATGTCATAAAAATTAGGTAATACGAAAGCAATAATACCTAATACAATAAATGTTAATATTGCACTAATAAAGTGCTTTTTAAGAATTAATGAAGATAATAATGAAAAAACTATAACTACTACAAAAGAAATCCATAAATAATTTGGAAAATCGAATATGTTCAAGGTAAACGCCTCCTTTATCTCGCTGATTATAATTATACCCGATTATTATTATATTAATTATATTTTTTAATATAATAATAATCTTTTTGTTAAATAAGTTAAACAAATGGTATGTATGTTTGAAAATTGTACTATAAAATGATTAATACTATAATAAGAATAAGTAACTTTTAGAACATTGCAAATTTTATATAAAGGGATGATTAATTAAATGGGACAAATGCTTAGAAATGAAGTTCCTGTTCAAGAAACATGGGATCTTACAAGTTTATTTGAAAATAATGATGCTTTTTATAGTTCATTAGAAGAGTTAGTAAAGACAGTCACTACATTTAATGAAAAGTATGTTAATCAATTAAATGAAATTTCAACTATAGAATCAGCTTTAAATGAACAAGCTGACATTATCATCAGTATTATACATTTAAGTACATATGCAGAATTATTGTATTCTACTGATACATCAAATGAGAAAAGTCAAAAAGTAGCTGCTCAATTCTCAACTACATATGGTAAAATTGCTGGTCTTTTATCTTTCGTTGAATCAGAAATTTTACAGTTAGATGAAGAAGCTTTTAATGCTTTAATTAAGCAATCTGAATATCCTAAATATTTATCTTTATTGAAACGTCAAAAAGCACATACATTACATCCTGAAGTAGAAAAAACACTCGCTTCATTCTCGCCTACTTTTGGTGCGCCATATGAAATGTATGGAATTACTAAAATGCTTGATATTGAATTTGGTACTTTTGAAGCGAATGGAGAAAGTATTCCATTGGATTACGTTTCATTTGAAGGTGATTACGAAGTAGCTTCAAATACTGAAATAAGACGAAATGCCTTTAAAAAATTCAGTGAAGCTTTACGTCGTTATGAAAATACGACAGCTGCAACTTACAATGCACATGTTCAGAAAGAGAAAATAGAATCTGAATTACGCGGATATGATTCAGTGATAGATTTCTTATTAGAACCTCAAGATGTTACGAGAGATATGTATGATAGACAAATTGATATTATTTCTGAAGAATTGGCACCTCATATGAGAAAATATGCCAAATTACTAAAACGCACAAATAATTTAGATAAACTAAAATTTGAAGATTTACGTATACCGTTAGATCCAACTTATGAACCAGATGTTTCTATAGAAGGTTCTAAAGAATATATTAAAGAAGCGTTGAGTGTTCTAGGCGAAGACTATATGAAAATGGTAAATGATAGTTATGATAAACGTTGGATTGATTTTCCTCAAAATAAAGGAAAACAAACAGGAGCTTATTGTGCAAGTCCATATGGCGTTAACCCATTTATTTTTATTTCATGGACAAGTAAAATGACTGAAGTATTTGTATTAGCTCATGAATTAGGACATGCAGGACACTTTAATTTAGCAAATGCTCATCAAAATGTATATCAAGCTGATTGTTCTATGTATTTTGTAGAAGCACCATCTACAATGAATGAAATGCTTATGGCAAATAGTTTATTGAAAAAATCAGACGATCCAAAATTTAAACGTTGGGTAATTAGTTCTATCATTTCAAGAACGTATTATCATAATATGGTTACGCATCTTTTAGAAGCTAAATACCAAAGAGAAGTATATAGACATGTGGATAAAGGTGAAGCTTTAACTGCCCCACTTTTAAATGGAATTAAAAAACAAGTTATTTCAGACTTTTGGGGAGATGAAGTAGAAATAACTGAAGGCGCAGAATTAACTTGGATGCGTCAACCCCACTATTATATGGGATTATACCCTTACACATATTCTGCAGGACTTACAATTGGTACAGCAATGAGTCAGCGCATTGAAAAAGAAGGACAAACCGCAGTTGAAGATTGGTTAAACGTTTTAAAATCAGGAGGTTCAAAATCACCAGTTGAACTCGCTGAATTAGCTGGTATAGATGTCACAACGGATAAACCATTAAAAGAAACTATCGAATATATTGGTAATTTGATTGATCAGCTAGAACAGTTAACTGATGAAATAGAATAAATTATTATATATTTTCAAACTAAAAACCCGCCTTCACAAGTGAAGGCGGGTTAAATTTTATATTAATCTTCTTTTTTTACTTGAGACCAACCTTTTTGAGTGATTGTGATTTTACCTGTCTCTATTGTGATGAGTTTTTGTTTATATAATCTACCGATTGCACGTTTGAAGCTAGCTTTACTCATATTAAATACTTCTTTTATAGCTTCTGGATCTGACTTGTCCCAGAATGGTAATTCTCCATCATATTCTACTAGTAAATCGAATATAACTTGACCGTCTTCATCTAATCGTTCGTGAGCTAATGGTAAAAATGAACCGTTAAGTTCTCCATTTTCTTTTACTCCAATAATTCTAACGTCCATTTCTTCACCAAGTCTTGGCTCGTGTCGACGTTCTGATTCGTGTACGAATATTTTATAGCCCTCTTCAGATAATAAGAATGTTCCAACTCTTAATAATCTATAAGGTCTAGCTTTAACATGCTGATGTAATGTTGATTCTTCAGCAGTTTTAAACATTGTATCAACGATTGTTTCAGTCGCTAATCTTGCGAACATCTGACTATTACTATCTATTCTAAGTGTACAGAAAATCATGTCACCATTTTGTGGCCATAATTCTTTTACTTTTGGTAGATCTTCCCAAGGTATTAATACTTCCCTAGGCAATCCTACATCCACTGCTGCACCTTCTCTATCTACTCTTAGTACTTTTACCCAATCATAACGATCTTTCGTTATTGTAGGCATATTTTGAGTAGCAAATAGTTCTCCAGATCGACTTGGATATACGAAGAAACTATAATCTTCTCCAACTTCTAATTGATCATCCTCGTCAACTTCTGAAGCATTCATTTTAATTCGTTCACTACTTGGTCCAAGTAGATGGTATGTTGAACCTTCCAATCTATCCACTTTTAAAAAGTCAATACGACCTACAAGTGTATCTTTATCTTGTGCCATGTCATTCTCCATTCTTATGTTTTTCGTTTATTCATTATAACATGTATTTTTCTTCGTGTAACGACTGTTCAATCTCTTGCCCTTTTTTGTGTTATTTATGATATAATTCATCGGTAGAAGTATTAATGAAAAGGAGTCATTTAATGTTACAAGTCACTGATGTAAGTTTACGATTTGGTGATCGTAAACTATTTGAAGATGTAAATATTAAGTTTATACCAGGTAACTGTTACGGACTTATAGGTGCCAATGGAGCAGGAAAATCAACGTTCTTAAAAGTCTTATCAGGGGAATTAGATTCTCAATCTGGTCATGTTTCACTTGGTAAAGATGAACGTTTAGCAGTTTTAAAACAAGATCACTTTGCTCACGAAGATGAAAAAGTAATCGATGTTGTTTTAAAAGGCCATGAAAAATTATGGCAAGTTATGAATGAAAAGAACGAAATTTATATGAAACCAGATTTCTCTGATGAAGACGGTATGCGTGCAGCAGAGCTTGAAGGTGAATTTGCTGAAATGAATGGATGGAATGCTGAAGCGGATGCATCTGTTTTACTTTCAGGTTTAGGAATTAAAGATGAATTACATGACAAACAAATGTCTGAGTTAGAAAACAACCAAAAAGTTAAAGTGCTTCTTGCACAAAGTTTATTCGGTGATCCCGATGTTCTTTTACTAGATGAACCTACAAACGGTTTAGATATTAAAGCGATTGCTTGGTTAGAAGATTTCTTAATTAACTTTGAAAATACTGTAATTGTTGTTTCACATGACAGACACTTTTTAAACAATGTATGTACTCATATTGCCGATTTAGATTTCGGTAAAATTAAATTGTTTGTTGGGAATTATGACTTCTGGTATCAATCAAGTCAACTTGCTTCTCAAATGGCTCAAGACCAAAACAAGAAAAAAGAAGAACGTATTAAAGAGTTACAAGACTTTATTGCTAGATTTAGTGCTAACGCATCTAAATCTAAACAAGCTACAAGTCGTAAGAAAATGCTTGATAAAATTGAACTTGATGATATTCAACCGTCATCTAGACGTTACCCATTTGTTAATTTCAATATTGAAAGAGAAATTGGTAATGAGTTATTACAAGTTCAAGGTCTTTCTAAAACAATCGAAGGTAATAAAGTATTAAATAATGTATCTTTCACTATGAACCCTAATGATAAAGCAGTATTAATAGGAGAAAGTGAAATCGCTAAAACTACCCTACTACGTATATTAGCTGGTGAAATTGAACCAGATGAAGGCACAGTTAAATGGGGCGTTACAACAAGTCAATCATATTTACCTAAAGATAATTCAGAATTCTTTGAAGGAATTAATATGAACTTAGTTGACTGGTTAAGACAATATGCACCACCAGAAGAACAAACAGAAACATTCTTAAGAGGATTCTTAGGACGTATGTTATTTAGTGGTGAAGAAGTTAAGAAAAAAGCAAGTGTACTTTCAGGTGGAGAAAAAGTTAGATGTATGTTAAGTAAAATGATGTTATCAAGCTCTAATGTATTATTACTTGATGAGCCTACTAACCACTTAGATTTAGAAAGTATTACAGCTGTAAATGACGGATTAAAGAACTTCAAAGGTTCTCTAATTTTCACATCTTACGACTTCGAATTTATTAACACAATTGCAAATAGAGTTATAGAACTTAAAGAAGACGGCGCAATTTCTAAAGAAATCACTTATGATGAATACTTGAGAGATCAAGGCGTTTATAACTAATATTTATATTGAGAAGCTTCAATTCGACTTTTGCCGAATTGAAGCTTCTTTTAATATAAAAACGAATTAAGTTGTATATCTATTAAAAACCATGTTTTTCCATTAATTGTTTAAATAGTTAGAACTTTTGAATTTATCTGTTTTCTCTCTTTACATCAATATTCTTTCTATGTATAATGAATGCATACCAATTGAATATGTTTTTGATGAGGCGCATCAATCATTAGTAACTCCCCTGTTAGACTGCAATCTTTAAGGAGTGAAAGGGTGCGATGCCGAAACGTAATGTTTTTGCAGAGATATTACGTTGGACATTTAGGTTAAGAGCTAAGTGTCTGTCATTATCTTAGGAATAATGGAGTGCATCACTTGTATATATATAATAAAACAAGTTCGGATGCCGAACTTGTTTTTTTGTTTATATTAAGGCGTTGACCTCTGATTTACAGGAGGAATTATTTTGGCTCAAAGTGTATTAAAGTTTGGCGGTACATCCGTCGGTGATTTTAACAAGATTAAAAATATCGCGTATATGTTGAAGTCTCGCATTGATAATGGAGAACAATTAGTAGTGGTAGTAAGTGCTATGGGCAAAACGACAGATTCTTTGCTCGAAAATATTGGCACACTTACCTCTCAACCTAAAGATGAGCATTTAGCAATGCTTCTAACAACCGGTGAACAACAGACCATTTCATATCTTTCAATGGTATTAAATGATATAGGTGTTCAAACGAAAGCAATGACAGGTTATCAAGCTGGAATTAAGACAGTCGGTCATCATTTAAAGAGTAAAATTGCTGAAATTGATGCTAATCGATTTGAAACAGCTTTTGAAACAAATGACATACTTGTAGTTGCAGGCTTTCAAGGTGTAAATGATCATCTTGAGATTACGACTCTAGGACGTGGAGGTTCAGATACTACCGCAGTAGCAATAGCTGCAAGTATAGATACGTCTTGTGAAATATATACTGATGTAGATGGTGTATATGGAACAGATCCTAGAATATATAAAGGAGCACACCTTCTCAATGAAGTTTCTTATGAAGAAATGATGGAAATGAGTGCATTAGGTGCAGGAGTTTTAGAATCAAGAAGTGTTGAAATTGCTAAAAATTATAACATACCTTTATATCTTGGAAGAACATTATCAAATGTGAAAGGAACATGGATTATGCCACAAGCAGAAATTTTAGAGAAGAAAGCAGTCACAGGAGTAGCATTAGATACACATATGATTCATGTTACTTTAACATATCCTATGCAAAATTTTGCTTTACTACAAAAATTATTTGATTCATTAGAAGAACAATCTATGAATGTTGATATGATTTCGCAAATCGAAAATCAACAAGGCTTACAACTTTCATTTACGATTAAAGATTCCGATGTCAATCAAATAGAGGAAATTATAGTTAGCATAACAGAGGATTACCCTCACCTACGTTATAAAATGAAAGATAATTACGCTAAACTTTCTGTAATTGGAACGGGCATGAGAGATATGTCAGGAATAGCATCTAAAGCTTTCCGTACTTTGATTACTAATGATATACATTTTTATCAAACAACCACGTCAGAAATAAGTATTTCTTATGTAGTTGATCGTGATTTAGGCGAAAATGCCGTTCGAATTTTAAGTGAAGCATTTAATATATAATTGATGATGGAGTGAAAAAAATGACAAAATTAGCAGTTGTTGGTGCAACAGGTTTAGTAGGAGAAAAAGTATTAGAAGTATTAGATAGAAAAAATATACCATTTGATGAGCTTGTATTATTTTCATCACCTAGATCAGCAGGTAAAGAAGTGGCATTTCAAGGTAGAACTTATGTTGTTGAAGCATTAACTGAAGAGAAAACAAATGGACAATTCGATTACGTTATTATGAGCGCTGGCGGAGGTACAAGTAAAACTTTTGCCCCACTATTTGAAGAGCATGGTGCTATTGTAATAGATAATTCTAGTCAATGGAGAATGCATGAAGGGATAGATTTAATAGTTCCAGAAGTTAATACACCTAAGTTAAATCGAAAAATCATTGCAAATCCTAACTGTTCAACAATACAATCAGTCGTTCCATTAAAACCTTTATTAGATACTTTTGGTTTGAAAAGAGTTGCTTATACAACATATCAAGCAGTATCAGGTTCAGGACTTGCCGGACGCGAAGATTTGTCTAATGGTGAGAAAGGTGAAGCACCTAAGAACTACCCTCACCCAATCTATAATAATGTATTACCACATATAGATGTATTTTTAGAAGATGGTTATACAAAAGAAGAACAAAAAATGATCGAAGAAACAAGAAAAATATTAGATCAACCGACACTTAATGTTACAGCAACATGTGTACGTGTACCTGTTCAAGATAGCCACAGTGTGCACATCAACGTTACTTTAGATAAAGAAGCAACAGTTGAAGATATTAAAAATTTATTTAATGAAGATGACCGTGTAGTTTTGGTAGATAATGTTGAAAAAAATGAATATCCATTAGCTATACACTCTACTGGTAAAGATGAAGTATTTGTTGGAAGAATTCGTAAAGATGATTCTTTAGATAATACTTTCCATATTTGGTGTACTTCAGATAATTTACTAAAAGGTGCAAGTTTAAATGCCGTTCAAGTACTAGAACAAGTTATGCAATTAAATAAATAAAACAAGGAGTGTTAAGTATGTCACATATTTTTACAGGTGTAGGCGTTGCCCTTACAACACCATTTACAAATGAGGATGTAGACTACGAAGCATTTGAAAACCATATAGAATTTTTAATAGATAATGGCGTTAAAAGTATTATTATCAACGGTACAACAGCTGAGAATCCAACATTAACTGCCGAAGAAAGAAAAACGCTATTAGAATGGGGAATTAAAAAAGTGAATGGACGCGTTCCTGTCATTGCTGGCACTGGAACGAATAACACTCAGGCTTCTATTGATGAGTCAATTAGAGCGAAAGAATTAGGTGCAGATGCAATTATGTTAATCACACCTTATTATAATAAAACGAGTCAACGTGGTTTAATTGCACATTTCACTAAAATTGCTAATGAAGTTGAACTTCCAGTTGTATTATATAATGTGCCTTCAAGAACGAACATGACAATAGAAATTGATACTGTTCTTAAATTAAGTGAAAATCCATATATAGTTGCACTTAAAGATGCGACAGGAGATTTGGAATATGCTAAATCGTTAAAAGAACAGTTACCTAGTGACTTTGCTTTATATAGTGGTAATGATGACAATATGTTTGATTATTACCGCTTAGGTGGCGAAGGTTTGATTTCAGTAGTTGCCAATGTCATTCCAAATGAAACTCAACAATTATATGATTATGTTTCAAATGATCAACTTGATAAAGCTACTACTTTAAATGAGGATATTGTAACTTTATTAAATCATTTAAGTGTTGATGTCAATCCAATTCCAATTAAGTTATTAACTTCGGAATTAGGCTTTGGAAATTATGAAGTAAGATTGCCACTTGTGACGTTAGATGAAGAAGAAAGAAAAGTTTTAAGCGAAGCATTTAATACTTTCAAAGATGGTGTAAAACAATGAAAATATTATTAATTGGTTATGGCGCAATGAATGAGCGCGTCGCAAGATTAGCAACAGAAAGAGATAATGAGATTGTAGGCGTTGTTGTCAAGGATCCATCCAAACAATACCCCTACCCTGCTTTCAATTCTATATCTAAAGCTCCAGAAGCGGATGTTGCGATTGATTTTTCGAATCCAGAATTATTATTACCTTTATTAGAAGAAGATTTTAAATTACCTTTAGTTATTGCAACAACTGGTGACAAGGAAAAAATAATTGAACAACTAAAAGTGAAATCGGCAAATATGCCAGTATTCTTTAGTGCTAATATGAGTTATGGTGTTCATATACTTAAAGAAATTATTCAATATGCAGTACCACTTTTAGAAGACTTCGATATTGAAATGATCGAAAAGCATCATAACAAGAAAGTGGATGCACCAAGTGGAACACTTGTACAATTATATGATGCAATTAAAGAAAAAAGAGCGCAATCAGTGCCAGTTTATGATAGACATGAGTCATCGTCTAAACGAGATGCAGCAGAAATTGGTATTAGCTCTCAACGTGGTGGTACAATTGTTGGAGAGCATCAAGTATTGTTTGCAGGGCATGATGAGACAATAGAAATTACACACCGTGCTCAATCAAAAGATATCTTTGCAAATGGTGCTATTAATGTAGCTGAAGTACTAGTAAATAAAGAAAATGGATATTACACATACAATAACTTAAATGAGGAGAGAAATTAACATGGTTAAAGATTTTACAGCAGAAGAAATTATTCAATATATTAGTGAGGCGGAGAAAGTTACGCCATTAAAAGTTTATGTAAATGGTCAATTTGATAATGTTGAATTTCCAGAGTCATTTAAAGTATTCGGTTCAGAGTCATCAAAAACAATTTTTTGTGATGCTAAAGATTGGACTCGTTTCTATGAAGAAAACAAATCAGCATTTACTGATTTAGAAATTGAACATGATCGTCGTAACTCTGCAATTCCATTAAAAGATTTAACAAATACAAATGCACGTATAGAGCCAGGTGCTTTCATAAGAGAACATGCAGTTATTGAAGACGGCGCAGTGATTATGATGGGAGCAACAATAAATATTGGTGCAGTTGTTGGAGAAGGAACAATGATAGATATGAATGCTACTTTAGGTGGACGTGCTACAACAGGTAAAAATGTTCATGTTGGTGCAGGTTCAGTATTAGCTGGTGTAATAGAACCACCAAGTGCATCTCCTGTTATCATTGAAGATGATGTACTAATTGGTGCAAATGCTGTCATTCTTGAAGGTGTTAGAGTTGGTAAAGGTGCAATTGTAGCAGCTGGTGCTATTGTAACGAAAGATGTTCCTGAAGGTGCAGTCGTTGCTGGTACACCTGCTAAAGTAATTAAACAATCAGCAGATGTTCAAGATGGCAAAAAAGAAATTGTATCGGCATTACGTAATTTAAATCAATAAAATTTATACACAATATAAAATGAATGCGCCAATCAAATTGATTGGCGTTTTCTATACATACTATAAAGGGACTGAGTTTAATGTCTGAATTAGAATTTGTTAAAAATACAAGGAGATACTTGCATCAACATCCTGAATTAAGTATGCAAGAATATGAAACAACGGCATATATTGAATCATTTTTAAATGAACTAGATATTCCATATGAACGCCCTATTTCAACAGGTGTTATAGGATATTTAAAGGGTAATTCAAATCAAACGATTGCTTATAGAGCAGATATAGATGCATTACCAATTCAAGAAGTGAATGAAATTTCTTATAAAAGTATAGTAGATAATGTAATGCATGCTTGTGGACATGATGGTCATACAACAGCATTAATGCTTTTTACAAAACGTTGTAAAGCACTATATGACAAAGGACAATTACCTCATAATGTTGTATTTATTTATCAACCTTCTGAAGAAACAGAAGCTGGTGCGAATCAATTGATTCAATCTAAAGTATTCGATAAATACAATATAGATAAAATATACGGCATACATATCATGCCTTTTGAAGATGTTGGAACTGTAGCGTTTAAAAATGACGAAATCACAGCTAGTGCTACTGAATATAGATTTTATTTAAATGGTCTATCTAGTCATGTGGCAAGTAAAGAAGAAGGCAAAGCAGCTTCAGAAGCAATGATGCATATATTATCGCAAGTTTCACAAATACAGCAATTTCATTTAAATGGTTTAAACCGTAATATCGTACATATTGGACAATTTAATGTGGGAGAAGCAATAAATACTGTTCCACAAAATGGTTATTTAGAAGGTACGATTAGAACATATGATACAAATGATCTTCAAATTGTTAAAGATCAAATGCATAAAATAGCAGAAAGCGTAGAATTATTATTTAGTGTAACTTGTTCTGTTAAATTTGCTGAAGGTTATCCACCTACTACAAATGATGTTACGCTTTATAAAAACGTAAAAGAAGCTCTAACTAAACTAAACCTAACACAACATGAATTAGAAAAACCATATTTGTTTGGTGAAGACTTTAGCTTTTATCGCAATATAGCACCAAGTTATTTTGTATTTTTTGGTACACGAAACATACAAAAAGATTATATATATGGACTTCATACAAATAAATTAAATTTTGATGAAGAAGTATTAATAAGTGTCGCTGATTATTATACAGCATTATTAACTCAAGGAGAGATCGATTAATGGTAGCACGTATAACATTTGAAGAACAAAATTTTATAAACAATGTGAAACACGTCATTCAAGATAATGACGTTATGGCAGTCGTTAAGAACGATGCTTATCATTTCGGTCTAGAATTTGCTGTAGAGTCATTTATGAAAGCAGGTATTCGTACTTTTAGTACTACTTCTTTATATGAAGCAATAAGAATACGTAAAATAGATCCACATGTAAATATCTTTTTGATGAATCCGTCCATAGAATTTGAAAAATTGAAACAATATGATATAGCGATGACATTGCCCTCTTTAAAATTTTATCATGAACATTTAGAATCATTATCAGGCATTAAATTACATTTAGAATTTGAAAATTTATTACATCGTTCTGGATTAAAAGATCAATATGAAATGATACAAGTATTAGAACACAATGCAAGTCTCTCTAAAGATAATCAATCACTTATCGAAGGCATTTGGACGCATTTTGGTTATGCTGATGAATTTGATGGTAATGAATACGAAATAGAAAGAGACGCTTGGAAAAAATGTTTAATGCATGTTCTTAACGAAGGTTATACATTTGAATTTATCCATTCACAAAATAGTGCAAGTTATGTTCGTGAAGATCGTTTACTAGATCAACATACACATGCCCGATTAGGGATTATTTTATATGGATCAAGACCGTATAGTACCTTACCTACTACAGTAACTAAACAAAATTTTTCTGTAACAGCAAATGTAATACAAGTTCGCCCTATTAAAAAAGGAGAAACATGCGGATATAGCTTTCAATTTACTGCTGAAAAGGATTGTAACATTGCTGTAGTGGATATTGGATATGGGGATGGAATACTGAAGACAAGAGCTAAACATGATGCACTCATAAATCAAAAGCGCTATCCAATACGTGGTTTAATGATGAGTCATATGTTTGTTGAAGTAGATGAATCTGTACAAAGCGGCGATACAGTAACGATGTATAGTGATAAAATAAGAATAGATGAATTTACGTTTAAAGGTGTCGGTGCTAATTCCGAACAAATTAGTGCTTTGAATCATCATTCATTAATAAAGGAGATTATATCATGACAGTAAAATATAATGAACAAGGTGTTCTAACAATGGGTAATGTTTCATTAAAGACAATAGCTGCAAGCTTTGGTACCCCTACTATCGTATACGATGAAGAACAAATTAGAAATCAATGTAGAAGATTTCATGAAGCTTTTAAAGAAAGTGAATTGTCTTATAATATTTCTTATGCATCTAAAGCTTTTAGCAGTATACAGTTATTTAAATTAATGGATGAAGAACAAATGGGCTTAGATGTTGTTTCTGAAGGAGAATTATTTACAGCATTAGCGAGTGGCTTCAATCCGAGTAAAATACACTTCCATGGTAACAATAAAACAAATGAAGAAATCGAGTATGCTATTGAAAGTGGTGTTGAATACTTTGTAATAGATTCTTTAGATGAAATCGACCGTATTAATCGTGTTGCCTCTAAGCCAATTAAAGCTGTTTTAAGAGTTAATCCAGGTGTTGAAGCACATACACACGAATTTATTCAAACTGGCCAAGAAGATAGTAAATTTGGCTTGTCAATTAAACATGGTACTGCAATAGAAGGTGTGCGTGCTTTACAAGCATCTGAAAAAATAGATTTTAAAGGTATACATTTTCATATTGGATCACAAATATTTGAAGCAGATGGAACGATTAATACTATACAAATCGTGTTTGAATGGTTAAAGACGAATGATATACAAATTGATATCTTGAATTTAGGTGGTGGCTTTAGTATTCAATATACAGAAGCGGATAAAAGTTATCCTATAGAAGAAGGTATTAAACTTATAACTGATGCTATCAAAGAAAATAGTAAGAAATATGAAATGGCTATACCAGAAATATCTATAGAACCAGGTCGTTCAATAGTTGGTGAAGCGGGAATTACGCTATATCAAGTTGGTACAATTAAAGAAATACCGAATGTGAATACTTATGTTTCAATTGATGGTGGCATGAGTGATCATATAAGAACAGCTTTGTATGATGCACAGTATGAAGCATTGCTTGTAAACAGAAATGATGAGGATACGCACGAAGTAACAATTGCTGGTAAATTGTGTGAATCTGGAGATTTAATCGGAAGAGACATGAAATTACCTAAATCGACGAAAATTGGTGATTATATAGCAGTACTTTCTACTGGAGCATATCACTACTCTATGAGTTCTAATTATAACCAAATGTTAAAACCATCTGTGCTTTTTGTTAAAGATGGTAAAGCAAGAGAAGTAATAAAAAGACAAACGTTGAAACAATTAATTTTGAATGACGTGAAATAAACTAAAATAGCTTGGATCATATATCTTAACTCAAAATAAATAAGCATATTACTCAACTGATCGTTTCAGTTTTACAGTGATATGCTTTTTTTTATCTTACGATTTTGTAAAGTGCATGCTTGCCTAGGGTATGGCTCGAGCCTGTAGTCTCTCACGCATACTATTCCCTCAGGCGTCAGCACTTTACAAAATCGTTAACAATATCTATTTATATAAAATCTTTCGATTTTGTACGTGCATGCTTGCCTAGGGGTATGGTTCGAGCCTGTAGTCTCTCACGCATACTTTCCCCTCAGGCGTCAGCACTTTACAAAATCGTTAACAATATCAAGTTGTATACAAAAAAATAAAGCACTTTCGTATAATTTAATTAATTACAATAAAAATCAAATTAACGAGGTGCTTTATATATAAAAGTTATAACATGTCTCAAATAATACTGCCATTAAATATTATCTTAAAGCAGAAAGAAACCCTAACAATGTTAGGGTTTCTTTCTAGTCTTTCAAATTCATATATATTATAGTTTTACAACGTTTGCAGCTTGTGGGCCACGGTCGCCTTCAACTACTTCGAATTCTACTGCTTGACCTTCTTCTAAAGATTTGTAACCTTCTTGGTTAATTGCTGAGAAATGTACGAATACGTCATTTTCTCCTTCAATTTCGATGAAGCCAAATCCTTTTTCTGCGTTAAACCATTTTACTGTACCTTGTTTCATAATGTGAAACCTCCAAGACTAAAATTCAATATGCGATATTCGCATATTACAAAAAACACAATTAATATAAATATGTCATTTGCAATATGGAATAACGATATTGCTATTACTTATTATACGTCACTAAATATTCAAATGCAATACCATTTGAGATATTTTCAGATTTTATTAATTTGGTAAAGGTGTATAAATAGAATTGTCATTTAATACAAGTATACTATAAAAAATTTGTAAGTCTTCTTCACAGTCTTCACAATATGACAAATCACAATTATTATAAAATGCATGTATATTATGCTTGCCTACGAGTTCATTAGTAAATTTAATTTGGTATTTTTCAAGTAAGTTTTTATATTGCGTAATCATTTCATCATAATCAACACATTCTATTTCTTTAATAATATTATCTTTCCAATCGTCAAACAGCCACCATCCCTCATAATCTGCTCGGATTGTTACGATTTTATACATCTAAAAAACTCCCCTATTTAGAAAATTGCCCTAAAATAAATTTAAATCTTATTACCAATTAAATCAAGAAAATAGCTTGTGTGCATGTTTCTAATTATTAGTTTTTTTATACATAACCCTTTATAATAGATATATGAGGTGATAAAAATGAACGGAAAACATATTAAAGTATTTGGACGAGTACAAGGTGTTGGTTTTAGATTTTTTACAGCACAACTTGCTAAAAAGTATAAAATTGTTGGTAGCGTTGAAAATGTTAGCGACTATGTAGAGATATATGCTAGTGGCAATGATGATAACTTAGAACAATTTATAAATGGTGTTATTCAGGGAGCAGCACCAGCTTCAGTTGTTGAAAATTATACAATTGATGATACGACATTAGATGAGAAAACAAAGCACTTCAAAACGTTATAAATTAGGAAGATGACAATGAAATATAATTTATCATATGTATTAGGTGCACTACTAGCTGTACCTATATCATTTATCGCATTTTTATTTAGTATTTTTCAATTGGATTTAAATTTTATTATTGATATGACAGTATTTGCTGGTTCATATGTATTAAGCTTTTTACCTATTCAATGGTATAGCTCAAGAAAATATTTAAAAGAGATGGGCTTAACGCGACGTGAATTTCATTTTATAAGAAAACAATTAAACGATGCTCAACCAAAACTGAAGCGTCTTTATAAGAACTATATGCGTGTAAGATCATATAGCGAATTTAAGAATTTAAATGAAGTCGCTAAATTGGCGCGTACAATTTATAATGCAGTCAAACAATCGCCTGAAAAATTTTACACAGTTGAGAGTTTCTTCTATTCTCATTTAGACAATACGGTGAATTTAATTGAAAATTATACAATGCTACAACGCATGCCTAATAAGTCTAAAGAAGAAAAAGCTAAATTGAAACAAACGAAACTAACTATTGATGAAAACAAAAGAACTTTAGTAGCAGATTTGAAACAGCTAAACGAATCTAGCTATCATCAATTAGATATTGAAATGGAACTTGCTGATATAGCTAAAGATAGAAATAATTATACGCAAGCTATTCCTGAATCGACAAAAGAAAAAGTGAATTTAAGAAAAAAGGCAAAAAAATACGAATATGAAATGGAGCGTAACGATGACTGAAACAAATAAAAACCTATTTGACGACCTTATTGATGATCCATTTAAAGATTCATCAAATGAATTAACACCACAAAAAGCAGAAGTTTCAGAACAACAAGGACAATCTGATGTGACATCAACATATGAAAAATCGTTTTCTGATGAAGATCAGCGTAAAATTGACGAAATTGCTAAACAAATTAAACCATTAGATAATGATGGCTTACTATTGTATGGACAGCAAGCTCAAAATAAATTATCACAGTTCTCTCATCAAATGTTGACTCAAGTGCAATCTAAAGATGTCGGTCCAATTGGTTCTTCATTAAGAAATTTAATGAACAAATTAAAAGAAGTAAATCCTGATGAATTACAGAAACAAAATAAATCTAGACTAAAAAGAATATTTAGAAGAGCTGAACGTTCTGTAAATGAAATGTTCAGTAAATATCAATCAGTTGGTGCTCAAGTTGACCGTATATCAGTTGAATTACAAAAATCTCAAAATATGCTAATGAAAGATGTTGGATTGCTGGATCAACTATACGAAGAAAACAAAGCCTATTTCGATGCATTAAACATTTATATTGCAGCAGCTGAGAAAAAACGAGATGAATTAAAACGAAACGAACTAGTAGCGCTAGAGAATAAAGTTAAATCATCTAATAATCAAATGGATGTACAAGAATTAGCAGATTTACAGCAATATATAAATCGTCTTGAAAAAAGAATCTATGATTTACAACTATCACGACAAATTACGTTGCAATCAGCCCCACAAATTCGAATGATACAAAATATTAACCAGACATTGGCAGAAAAAATTCAAAGTTCTATTTTGACAAGTATTCCATTGTGGAAAAATCAAATGGCTATCGCTTTAACATTGTTAAGACAACAAGGTGCTTCTGAAGCACAAAAGAAAGTTACAGATACAACAAACGAATTACTCTTAAAAAATTCTGAAATGCTAAAACAAAATGCAATCAGAACGGCTGAAGAAAATGAACGTGGTATTGTAGATATTGAAACTTTGAAGACAACGCAAACGAATATAGTAGATACAATTCAAGAAACACTTCGTATACAAGAAGATGGTACAAGAAAACGTCAACAAGCAGAGCAAGAATTACAAACACTTGAAGAAGATTTAAAGACAAAACTTTTACAACTCAAAGATGAACAACATCAATTGAGAAATTCGTTTAAATCATAAAAAGGAACTTCGTTAACGAAGTTCCTTTTTTCTATAGATTACATAAATTGACTTAAGAAATACCCCATCATTGTGCCTATATAATTTCCAATGACATAACCTAGTGTACCTATAATTAATATTGGACCAACGAGACTATGCCAACCTTTTGAAATTGCTAAGGCAGCTGCTGTAGTAGGTCCTCCTGCATTAGCATTACTAGCTAGAATCATTTCTTCAATATTGAACTTAAACAATTTTCCGAATGAAAGTGTAATTGCTAAGTTGAATATTAAAATAATTGCTACGAATATAAATAATAATGGTGCAGTTTTTATGATAATTGGAATTGAAGCTGGCACCCCTATTACCACAAAGAAAATATATATTAAAAATGTACCAAGCTCATCTGAAGCATTTAAATTTTCAAAGAATTTACTAAATACTGCTACTGCAATAAGTGTCAATGTTGTTAATAGTAAAAATTGATCTCCTATAATACTTACTAAAATCTCTAAAAAAGGATTACTTTTAGGTACAATTGCATTGATAAGTTCTGAGATTTTAAAACTTATAGCAACTAAAACGAATGCAATTGCTAATGAATAAGCAATATCTTTTAAACTAATTTCATTTCTTTTCCAGTATGTTTCTGCATTATTTCCCTCTGTATCTTTATTATCAGTGCTCAATCTATTAAAATATTTTTTTACAAATTTTAGATTAGGTAATGTAATGAGTACTATAAAATAAAACGCCATTACACTATTATCTGCTACGACTGTGGCGGAAACAAGCTCACCAGGCGTTTCAAATTTAGTGCTAAGTGCTGCGAAATTCACGCCGCCTCCTATGTAGCTACCTGTCATCATAGCACCTATTTTATCTAATTCAGGTATAAATTGATGCAATAATAAAAATGCGATTGTAACACCTACTACTGTTCCTACTGAACTAATTAAGAAAATAAATAACAAACGTCTACTTTCTTTCCATATTTTAAAGATGTTAGATCTAAATAACAGTAATGGTATTGCTAAAGGTATAACATAGTTCCAAACTTGATCGTAAACTGGAGATGCTATTGGGATGATATTAAGATTAGATAATAACATAGCACCAATTAACGCTATAATGGCACCAGTAATTTTAGATGCAAAGGCATATCTTTGTTCTAAGAAAATACTGAGTGCAGCAATACTAACTAATATAGCCCATAAAAGCCATGTTTCATCCTTATTGATGATTGCATTTAAATACATTAAATCAGCCCCTTTATTTTTACTTAAAATATTATGAATAGAGGCTGAGACAATTAATTTGTCTCAGCCTCGTATAATTTAGCTATATTCTATTGGTGCTTGGTTTTTCACTTTACCAATGATGAATCCAATAATAAATCCTACAATTGCAAATGGTATCCATTCCATTTGATATTGAGCTAAAGGTAATTTACTAATAAATCCAATTGTTGCCCACTCCATTTGATTAAATACTGATATAAATGAAATGATTGTAACGAATGCTACAGCCAATTGTTGTGCAATTGGTGGTGTTTTAACATATTTAGCTAATAAAATTAATAACACTGCAGTAATTGCAATTGGGTATAGCACAAGTAATACTGGTAAAGAACCTTTAATTACAGTTGTTAAACCTTGATTTGAAAGGATAAAACTAATTAAAGTAAAGATTGCTACAAACCATTTGTAAGAAATTTTAGGTAATAATTCATTAAAGAATTCACTTACAGAAACAATCAAGCCTGTAGCTGTTGTTAAACAAGCTAATGCTACGATTATACCGATTAAATATTTACCAAATTCACCAAATGCTAAATTTGCTGCAGATGTTAGTAAGTATGTTCCGATATTTTGACCGTTAGCATTCAGTTCTTTAATCGTTTCAGCTGAAACATTCATATGATTTCCGATCCAGCCTAATGAAATATAAATGAAACCTAAAGCTATTGCAGCAATAATTCCTGCAAAAATAGTTTGTTTAAATAATCCAGTTTCTTTTGTTACACCTTTACTCTTAATTGCAGTAATAACAATCATAGAGAAAGCAATGGCAGCAATTGCATCCATTGTTAAGTAACCTTCTACAAAACCTTTACCAAAGCTAGTTCCACTACTACTATATACAGCAGGATCTCCTGATACAGTAGATTCACCACTTAAAGTAATGAATGCTTTAACAATCAAAGCTGTGATTGATATTAGCAGTAAAGGAGTTAAAATTGACCCAACTTTATCTACCATTTTACTTGAGTTAAAACTTAAGTAAAATACAATAATAAAGTAAATGAGTGTGAAAATAAATAAAGACATTGAACTCGTTGTTTCAAATATCGGAGTTATTCCCATCTCAAATGATGTTGCTGCCGTACGTGGTATAGCAAATAGCGGTCCAATTGTTAAAGAAATAGCAACTAATAACACAACTGCAAATACAGGATGTATCTTCCCTAATGATACTCTGTACCCTTTCTCTTCGATTGATCCTGTGATTACACCAATTAAAGGCAAACCTATTCCCGTTATAACAAACCCAAATATTGCTGGCCAAAAGAAATTGCCGCTCGATAATCCTAGTGCAGGTGGAAAAATTAAATTCCCTGCCCCAAAGAAAATCGCAAATAACATAAATCCTACTACAAAAATATTCTTATTCATATATTTTACTCCTTTTACGTCTTACAATAATCTATATTTTATCATTGGAGAAAGTTTTCGTCCATATGAAATTTCTGAAAATTAAAAAAAGAATGTAAATATTTTCAAATTCATTTATATAGATTGTAACAATAATTTTTTCAGTAACGGAGCCAGTTGATATGGTAAATTCTCAACACCTTCTATAAATAGGCTTTGCTTACCATAAATATTATGAACAGTCCGTTTGATACTTTCATCAATTACATCTTGATTAAGAAAAACATTGAACACGTAAATCCCTTGTTTGTCAGCTTCAATGACTGCTTCATGTGTATCAATAATACCATCTTCTGCATAATCAAAGGCTGACGGTTCTCCATCAGAGAACACGATCAAGAATTTTTGTGCCTCAGATCTTTGTAGTAAATGTTGTGTAGCAACTCTTAACGCTACGCCATCACGATTATCATCTTGAGGTTCGAGTGTCATAATTCTAGCGTCATTTTGTTTTAGTGTAGATTCGTTATATAAAATTAATTCTTCTAACGTATTAGGTTGATTTTGCTTATCAGAATCAAACGCATCTTCACTGAAACCAAGTATTTCATGTTTTATATCAAGATTTTTAAGCGTTTCATGAAATAACACAACACCCTTTTTAGTTTCTTCCATTTTGTCATGCATACTTGCTGAAGCATCGACTAATAACGTAAATGTAGCATCTAGTTTTCTACTAAAAGCATCTTTTTTAAAGAATAATTTATACTGATCATCAATAAACCAGTTTAATAAGTTCTTTTGTAGTCTACCTTTAGTCAAGTTTTCTCTTAAATCACTATATTGATGATTCATAGATTTTTGAATTATGCTCGTTAAGTCTTTAATTTCAAACTGTACACTATCAACTGCTTCTTTATAAGCAACAACATCAGATGGTGTGATTTCAGGTTTATTAAAGGATAATGAAACATTTTGGTTTACACCTTTTAAATTATAATGATTGTTTAGTCCCTGTGCTCCGCCTTCTTCATCGTCAATCGTATCATTTGATCCTTTGCCCTTTTTCTCCATCATATCTGTCATATCATCAGATGTATCACCTTCACGTTCGTTATCAGAAAGTACATCGCTATTTTCACCTTCATGTAATTCCATTTCTAAATATGAATCACTATCAGCTTTACTATCTGCCGTTTTTGTTTTAGCTTCTTCTGTCGTAATTTCGTCTTGGTCGTGCTCTTTTTCATTACTTTGATCAGTTTGAGCAGCATCTTGTCTACTTAAATCTTCAAGTGACCACTCTTCTTCATAACTTTTGTATATTCGTTCTGGTATATGATAGTACTGATTTAACATATCTTCTTTTAATAAATAATCTACAAGTACCATAATGCTAACAGCTAAATCATAACTATCTTCAGACGTATTTAAATTAAAAATTTGAGTTAATCTATTAAAAACTTGCACAAGAGCATCATCAAAATTTTCGTGTATAGCAATATTATTCATAAAATTTTCGTTCAAAATAGCATGTTCTATAGCTAAAAATAGTAAATCAGTATAAGTTGTTTTTGTTTGATATACATGGATTTGACTATTATTTTGTTTAACTTTTACTGCTAATCTATGTTTAAATATATTTTTTGTTACAGGTCTTTTTTGCATGATAATATTAGACAATCTATATTCTTCAATGAGCATAAACAACTGCTTAAAAAAGTTCATATGATCGAATGATTCATCTAATACTTCTTTATAAATTGAAGGATCAATGTGTTTAAAGCCAATCGTATCTAGCATGATATCAGATTTTAGTCCTGCTCTTGTTACATGTTCAGGACGATGTAACCAAGTGAAACTGACATTACATGTATTTTGTATTGGATCGTAATGCTGGAACTTTTGAAACGATACTTTAACATTAGGATCTTCAAGTAATAATTTTGCTAGATCTGTTAACATCATAATTTGCTGTGCATCGATTTGTTCATCATTAAATAATATAAAACGATCACTCATGATATTCTCCTTACTCGAAAATTAATTCAATGGCATTTTGTATAGCTTGTTGTTCTCTTTCATCGTCTATTTTATCGATAATTGCGCGTTTTATTGCACGTCTAACTGGTATAACTGTAGTTAAATCTGCAAGGTCGATTAGTGCTCTTATACTTGCTGATTCTTCAGAAATTTGACCTTGGCTAGACATAATGCGTAAATCTTTATTAAATTGAATAATGGAATCAATTATTTCATCATCTTTTAATTTACTCTGTTCTTTTATAATCATTTTTAAAGTTTCGCCATCAATATAATCTATATCTAAGACAACGAATCTATTTTTTAACGCTTCGTTCATCGGTAGCGTACCAATATAGCCAACATTGATTGCTGCGACTACAGAAAATCCTTCTTTAGCTTGGACAACTTCACCAGTAAATGGGTTTGTTAAAGCTCTTCTAAAGTCTAATACACCATTCAAAATTGGTAATGTTTCAGGTTTTGCCATGTTTATTTCATCTATATATATAATGTCACCATTTTTCATAGCTTTAATAACTGGGCCATCTATAAAGACAATTTCTTGATGACCGTGTTCATTTGTTTCGATAGTTTTAAAACCTAACAAACTTTCAGCGTCTAAATCTACTGAACAGTTTACAGAATGCATAGGTTTATTTAAATCTCTTGCAAGTGTTTCGGCTAATTTTGTCTTTCCTGATCCAGTTGGACCTTTTAGAAGGATATTTTTATTAAGTTGAATCATTGATAATGCATCATTGTATATTGTTTCATCGTTATTTAAATATTTATTAAAATTTGTCATAATGTTCTCCTTTAATCTACTATAAGTAAACCTAAAAAGAGAAAAGTTCTATAATTACTATAGAGCTTTTCTCTAGTTTAATATTTTAAAAATTATACTTCTTTAAAGTATGTTTTATAATAACCACCAACATGACCAGAATTATCAATAATTTGATAATACTCTTCTGTTTCATTTACTACGTCGTATGTTTTTCCTGTAGTTAACATATCAGAAACTTTGAACTTTTCTGCATCAGTATGTGTAACTTCTACTCTCTTTATAACGTGATTGTCTTTCCAAGTTTCATGTAACATATTTTAAACGCTCCTTTAATTCACTGTATCAAATGTAATTGTAATAATAATACCTGTTAAATCTCGTACAAATAATGAAATTAAACCTGCTTCATGTTGAATGATGTGATGTTCAATTTCGATTTCTTTAACGTGATTCACTATTTTTTCAAAATGATCTATATCATCTATAGAAACTGCAACTCTTTCAATAGGTGGATTTAAAGATTCAATAGCATTTGGATAATCTATTAAATGTAGTTCCCCACCATTTCCACCTGCACCTACTTTAAAGACTAAAGCTGACTCATCATCTATTGTCTTGTATTCTGCAAATAATTGCAACTCAAAAATATTTTTTAAAAGTGAGCCAGTAGCTTGTGTTTCAGGTGATTTAATCATAACTGGACCAATCCCTTGAATTTGATGAATTGGACTTATAGGACCATCATCGTATGCAGTACCAAGTGGTACACCCGCATTTAGTTCGTCTGAGATAATATGAAAAGCATGTCCATTATTATCATAAAACTTAAATAAGTGTTTACCATTGAGTTGTTGAACAGATTCATAATTAACTTCATGTTTATCAAACTGTTGCTTATATTCGTACAAAGCTAAATCAGTCGGCACTCGTAAAGCGATACTGTGAAAATGAGTATCTATTTTTTCTTGGTCACCTTGGTATTGCTTAAAAATAAGTCTTGTACCTGGTGCAAGATTTGCATCTCCAACATGTAAAATATTTGTTTCATTGTTGATTAAAGTATTAAGCCCTAAAATATTTTTATAGAATGATTCTGTTTCGTTTAAATTATAAGTCGATAAAGTCACACTTCTAAGTCCATTCATGAATATCTCTCTCCCATTTATGAAGTCTAGTAAATTATACCAAATATATTGAAACAATGACAAATCAATCAAATTATAATTACGATACAATTTGTAAATTCTGATTGAGCCGAGTAATTAATGACTTACCAATCTTATACATCGGACGACACTTTAGAATTGTACTTATACTTTTTATTTGATAATTATAACGATTTTGTAAGTGCGGACGCCTGAGGGAATAGTATGCGTGAGAGACTACAGGCTCGAACCATACCCTCTGGCAAATGCACGTACAAAATCATAATATTTTATAAAAAATAAGCATATCACTGTAAACTTTAAAAATCAGTTAAGTGATATGCTTATTTGTTTTGAGTTAGGTTTTATGCCCCAACCTTATCTATAATTAACTTTCTAATAATAAATCTTCTGGATTTTCGATTAAGTCTTTGATTGTTTTTAGGAAACCAACTGCTTGTTTACCATCGATAATTCTATGGTCATAACTTAAAGCGATATACATCATTGGTCTATTTTCCATGCGTTCTTTATCGATAGCAACTGGTCTTGTTACGATTGAATGCATGCCAAGAATTGCAGCTTGAGTACCATTGATGATTGGTGTAGACATTAATGAACCAAATACTCCACCATTTGTAATAGTAAATGATCCGCCCATCATATCATCTAATCCTAATTTTTTGTCTTTAGCTTTAACTGCTAAGTCTACAATGTCTTGCTCGATTTCTGCGAAGTTTTTCTTGTCACAATTTTTTACGATTGGAACAACTAATCCTTCTTCAGTAGAAACAGCAACACCAATATCATAGAATTGTTTTAAGATTAAATCAGTACCATCAATTTCAGCATTTACATCTGGATATTTTTTCAATGCAGCTACTGATGCTTTAGTGAAGAATGACATAAAGCCTAAACGAGTACCATTATGATCTTCTTGGAATTTTTCTTTTTTACGTTTACGTAATTCCATAACGTTAGTCATATCTACTTCATTAAATGTTGTTAACATAGCTGTATTATTAGATACTTCTAATAACTTTTTAGCAATTGTTTGACGTCTACGTGATAATTTTTCACGGACAACTGGTTTAGAAGGATTGTCATTTGATTTAGCTTGTGCAGGTTGACTTTTCTCAGCTTGTTTAGGTTGAGCAGGTTTTGATGCGTTTTCAACATCTTCTGGTCTAATTACATCTCCAGCTTGTGTTTTAACTTTACTTAAATCAATACCTTTTTCACGTGCTAATTTACGTGCTGAAGGAGTTGCTTGAACTCTATCATTTGATGAAGCAGTTTCTTCTTCTTTAACTTCTTGTTTGTTAGATGGTGCTACTGTTTTAGCAGCATCTTCTTTAGGTGATTCTTCCTGTTTTTCAGTTTCTTTAGAATCATTAGATGCAGGTTGTGCTTCTCCATCTGAAACGACTGCAATTACAGATCCAACTTCAACAGTTTCGCCTTCTTCAGCTTTTATTTCAGAAAGTACTCCTGCAACTTCTGAAATGACTTCTACGTTTACTTTGTCAGTTTCAAGTTCAACAATGTTTTCACCTTTTTCAACTTGGTCACCAACTGATTTAAGCCACTCTGCAATTGTTCCTTCTGTAATTGATTCTGCTAATTCTGGTACTTTTACCTCTGACATTATTCTTTTCCCCCTAATTATGTTTTAAAGCTTCTTCGATTACTTTGCTTTGTAGAATTTTATAAATTTCGCCATCGCCTTCTGCAGTTGAAGAACGAACTTTACGTCCATGATATTCAAGTTCTACTTTACGATTTTCTAGAATACTTTGTAGTTTTAAGCTTACAAATGACCAAGCGCCTTGGTTCTTCGCTTCTTCTTGAACCCATCTAACAGTTTCTAGATTTCTAAATTCTGATAGAACATTTGTTATCTCTTCTTTCGGGAAAGGATAAAGTTGTTCTAAAGCAATTAAACAAAGTTCATCGTTAGGATTTTTTTGCAATTCTGTTTTTAAGTCAATAAACATTTTACCTGATGAGATTATAACTTTTTTAACTTTAGTTTTTTTGAAAGGTTCTACTAAAATAGGCTCAAATTGTCCTTTAGTAAATTCTTCAATTGGTCTTGAAACAATTTTATTACGTAACAAGCTCTTAGGTGACATTAAAACTAATGGTCTCATTTTGTCAGTATTTAAATATTTAGCGTGTCTTCTTAATAAATGATAATAGTTTGAAGCACTCGTTAAGTTAGCAATTGTCATGTTGTTCTCACCAGCTAGTTGTAAGAATCTTTCTAATCTTGCTGATGAGTGCTCAGGTCCTTGTCCTTCATTACTATGTGGCAAGAATAGCGCTAAACCACTCTTCTCACCCCACTTAGCATTACTATTAGCCATAAAGTTATCGAAAATCATTTGTGCCATATTTGCAAAGTCTCCGTATTGAGCTTCCCAAATATTAAATGATTGTGGATGATCTACGTTATAACCATATTCGAAACCTACGACTGCTGCTTCTGATAATGGAGAGTTATGGATATCAAATGATGCTTGACCGTTTGGCACGTGATGAAGTGGTATAAATAATTTTCCGTCATTTTCATCATGTAACACTGCATGTCTTTGAGCAAATGTACCACGTTCAGAGTCTTGACCCGTTAAACGAATTGGTGTTCCATTTTGTAAAATTGTTGCAAACGCTAATTGTTCAGCATGTGCCCAATCTACTAAGCCATCTTTTTCGAAAGGTTCACGGCGTCTATCTAATACTTTATTTAATTTTTTGAACACTGTGAAATCTTCTGGATAATCAAACATAGCTTCATTGATAGCTTTTAATTCTTCAAAAGTAGCATTTTGAAGCTTATAGTCTTGACCTTCACTAATTTTGTCAGGTAAAGTCATTTCCGGATTATCCATTTGTGCATCTTTATCTATTTTATCGTGTGCAGTTCTTAGTCTCTTAGAAACATCATCAAATATTTGATTCATTTCATCTTCAGAAATGATACCATCTTCGACAAGTTTTCTTCCGTATAACAACTCAATAGAAGGATGTTCTTTAATTGCTTTATACATCATTGGATTTGTGATGGATGGTTCATCCATTTCATTATGGCCATATCTTCTGTATCCAACTAAGTCGATTACAAAATCTTTGTTGAATTTTTCTCTGAAGTCCATAGCCATTTCAATAGCTTTAACAGTTGCTTCAACATCATCAGCATTTACATGGATAATCGGTAAATCATAACCTTTAGCCACATCAGTAGAATAAGTAGTTGAACGACCATCTGTTGCTTCAGTCGTAAAACCAATTCTATTATTAGTGATAATGTGTAATGAACCACCTGTTGTATATCCATCTAAATTACTTAAGTTCATTGATTCGAAATTAATACCTTGACCAGGGAAAGCAGCATCACCATGTATTAATACAGCTAGTGATTTGTTTACATCTTGACTAGGTCTACCAGCATCGATTGTAGTATCTTGGTTTGCTCTTGCTTTACCAAGTACAACTGGAGAAACGATTTCAAGATGACTTGGGTTGTTTGCTAACGTAATAGATTGTTCAATTCCATACTTGCTTGTTGTTTTAGTACCACCAAGGTGATACTTAACATCCCCAGTCCAACCAGCAGTAATTTCTAATGAACCATCTTTAGGTAAGAAGATTAAAGGATTTTTATGCATAAATTCAGAAATCATCATTTCATATGGTTTCTCTAACACATGTGTTAGTACATTTAATCTACCTCTATGAGCCATACCAATTTGGATATTTGGTATGTTTGCAGCATTTGTACGTTTTAAAACACGTTGTAACATAGGTACTAATGTGTCCACGCCTTCAATAGAAAAGCGTTTTGCACCTACGAAATTTTTATGGATATATTTTTCAAAGCCTTCTACTTCGGCTAAGCTTTTTAATAATTCAAGTTTTTCTTCTTTAGTAATTTCAATAGTTTTAGTTGATTCTATATATCTTTTTAGCCATACACGTTCTTCATTATTATTGATATGTGTATATTCAAAAGCTATAGGACCTTGGTAACATGAAGTCATATATTCAATTGCTTCATATGCATTATTAAATTCACCATCAAAATGATCTGATACGATTACAGATGGAAGTTTTTCAAGCGTTTCTTTTGATAGTCCAAAGTCTTGATGTGTTAATTTAGGTACGTTTTTTCTTTCTGGACGGTATACTGGATAAATATCGGCAGTTAAATGTCCATACTGTCTGATATTATCAATTAAACGCATTACACGTTTCACACTTGAGTTGTCCACCCCAGTACTTGATTGTAGGCCAGCGCCTGTGTTGTTACTAGTTAATTCATCGAATAACACTTGCAAGTCTTCTGGTACTGACTCTGGATCATTAACGTAATTATCATACATTTCTAACATTAACCCTAAGTTAGTTCCAAATCTTACAGGTGCTTCGACATGATTATCATTCTTCATGTTCCACCCTCCAAGAAAATTATAAACCGTTTACATTTCCATTTTAGCACTTAACAGTATTGAGTTAAAGGCTAATTTGACATTAAACACACTTATTTATTTATAAAAGATTCTTTAAATACAACTGAGATTTTAGTGTATTCATTTACGACACTATCTACTTTCACAGTACCATCATAAAAATTGACTAATTTCTTAGCAATTGATAGTCCTAAGCCATTCCCACCTTCTTTTCGTGAACGTGATTTATCAACTCGATAAAACCGATCAAATATAAAATCTAGGTCCTTTTTAGGTATACCCATTCCGTGGTCAATTATATCAATTGTGATATTTCTATTTTTAAGATTTGTGTTAATCTCGATGTTTTTATTTTTTGTGTCATATTTCATAGCGTTATCTATAAATATCAATAACATCTGTTCAAAATGAAATCGATTAATATTCATCCTAATTGCTTTGAAATTTGACTCAAAGTTAAATGTATAGTCTGGATGTAATGTTTTTAATGATTTAATTCTTGAGCGAATTTCATAATTTATATCTACAATATCTATTTCATCACCCGTACTAGAACGGGCATCTTTTGATAATAAAAGTAATTCTTCTACTAGTTTTGTAATACGCGTCATTTCTTCAATCGAAATATCTAAAGACTCTTCTAATACTTCAGGATTATTCTTACCCCATCTTTGAATAAGATTTAAATGTCCTTGAATAATTTGAAGTGGTGTTCTCAATTCATGAGATGCATCTTCAACAAATTGCTTTTGCTGATTAAAAGAAACTTCAAGTTGTTCCATCATATTGTTAAAAGTATGAATCATATCATCAGTTTCTTCGTAGTTAGTTGGAACTTCTAGTTTTTCTTGGAAGCCATCACGACGTATTTGCTTCATTTTATCGGATAAAATCGTGATTGGTTTAGTGATTTGTGTCGAGAATATATAACTAATAATCGCAATTAACAATAAAGCAATAAACCCAAATATTGTAGCCAAAATAATCATGAATTTAATAATAGCATTGTAATTATCGAGTGGATGAATTATAGCTTCATAGCCACTGAAATAGCTTGTGTTTACTGGCGTATAAATGACAATATAAGATCTATTATCTTTGCTCGTTTCATAAAGTTTATGGTGGCTTACTTTTTCGAATTTCGGTGTATAGTCTAAATTGTTATTATGTGTTTCTTCGAAAATAGGTTTGCCAAATTTATCATAAAGTACTATTTTTTGATTATCAGTAATTGTAGCGTTTATATCATTTGAAGTTATTTGACCTAATGTTTTAGTCTTCAATAAATTAACTGTGTCATATGCACTTCTTGTAGCTACACTAGTTTCTTGATCTTTTAAATATAAGCTTATGAAATAAATAATGAACATACTAAATAAAGCGAATATTATAAAGGTTATTGTCGTGGTGAGCATCATCCATTTTGTTTTTAATGATTGCTGTTTCATGATCTAATCACATATCCCACTCCTCTAACCGTTTCGATGATGTTTTCTTTTTTGTACGGTTTAAGTTTATTTCGTAAATAACGAATATACACATCCACGACATTCGTTTCAACTTCAGATTCATAACCCCAAACGTGATTTAATATTTGTTCTCTCTGTAGAACGAAATTTTGATTTTGAGCAAGTAATAATAATAATTCGTATTCAGTTTTTGTTAAATCCACATTTTCACCTTGAATTGAAACTGAAAATGCATTTTTATCAATAGTTAAATCATTTACTGTTATTGTGTGACTCACATCTTCTGTGTTTACGTTTCTTCTAATAATCACACGAATTCTTGCTAATAATTCTTCTATATCAAAAGGTTTAACAATATAGTCATCCGCTCCATAATCAAGCCCGATAACTTTATCGTAAGTGTCACCTTTTGCCGTAATCATAATAATAGGTGTTTCTTTTTCACGACGAACACGTCTGCATACTTCTAATCCATTCATTTTTGGCAACATGAGATCAAGAAGAATACAATTATAATCTTCAGATAAAGCTTGCTTAAGACCACTTTCTCCATCATTACATATTTCTACTTCATAATCTTCATGCTTAAGTTCTAATTCGATAAATCTAGCTAAATTTTGTTCATCTTCTATGATGAGTATTTTTTTCATAACTGCACCTCGTAATAATTTATAAAAATTTTTCTATTTAATTGACAATCATTCTCAATTGGGTATAATAGTAATTGAAAATGATTATCAATCAACTAAAAGAGTTCCCCCTCTATTTAGAAGGTAACATTTTCATGTTTAATAAGTTCATTATATATGAGCAGAACTATTTTATCATTTAAAATAGTATAAATTTTAAATAACTAATTGACATTCATTCTCATTTAGTTATAATAGTAATTGAAAATGATTATCAATCAACTAAAAGAGTTCCCCCTCTAAGTATGGATTGAACATTTTCTATAACCCCCTTTTATGCCCATAAAAGTAAAACACCCAAGTGATTCTGTCCAAATCACTTGGGTGTTTTTTTCTTATGTGGTTCAATCTTCAAGACTATTTTATAACTTAGTTCTTAACATGCTTTGAGTTAATAGAATACAAATAACGCCACCAATTATACCTGCAATGATGTCAGTTGGATAATGTACGCCTAAATATACACGAGATGAAGAGATCATTGCTATACATACGAGGCACAATCCTATTAAATATGGTTTCATTGTTTTGTTGGATATTCTATATAGAACATAAATCAATGATCCAAAAAAGGCGGTAGATCCCATGGCATGTCCGCTTGGAAAGCTAAATCCAGAAATATCTATAAGTCTCAATAAAGTTGGTCTTTCTCTATCGAATATATTTTTAAGAAGTGGATTTAAAGTACCTGATAATATCATTGTAATTGCAAAAAATAATGTCTCTATGTTATATTTTTTTAATTTCAAGTAGCAAATTACTATCAAGGATAGAGCTATCATTGCCCAAACTTCCCCTAATTTTGTAAAACCAAGCATAATAGAAGTTGTGATAAAACTTTCTGTTGAATATATAAAATTATAAACTTCATTATCAATCCACTTACCTAGTCTTGATTCATGAAAGAAAGCTATAACACCAAAAATCAAACTGAAAATAAGTATTAATAATGTACGATTAGCTTGGCTCATTCGATATCCCCCTTACTTTAAGTCTTCTTCTATTTTATTAAATAATGTTTCTTTAGTATAACTTTCTTTGAAATGAGACATTTTGTCAATAATGTCATCTCTTTCGTTTTCTAATTTGTCTAATTGCCTTACTAAATTTGATTGATTAACATCTTTTTCTTGTAATACTTTAGCATAGCCTTTTTTCTCGAAAATCTTAGCGTTATCAATTTGGTCACCTCGAGATTGATCTAATCCAAGGGGTATTAATAACATTGGTAATTTTAAGGTTGCGAATTCATAAATTGCATTTGCTCCTGCTCTACTAATAACAGTATCTGTAATAGCATAAAAGTGCATCAGTTCATTGGAAACAAATTCATATTGAACATAATTTTCATTATTGATTGTTTCATCAAGATGACCTTTACCTGTTAAATGTATAATTTGATATTTTTTAGTTAAATATTCAAGATTTTCTCTAATTGCTTTATTAAGTGCTTTTGAACCTAAACTACCACCCATAATTAAGAGAACGGGAAGTTTCGAATCAAATCCTGTTAATTTATAGCCTTCTTCTGTAGAGCCATCTCTTAAATCTTCTCTAATAATGGCACCGATATAATCAGATTTATCAGAAGGGACATATTTTAATGTTTCTTCAAATGTTGTATACATTCTTGTTGCAAATTTCATAGCAATTTTATTAGCTAAGCCTGGTGTAACATCAGATTCATGAATAATTGTTGGTATTTTCAATGATTTTGCAGCCATAATGACTGGTACACTTACGAAACCACCTTTTGAAAAAACGAGATCAGGTTTTTCTTTTTTTAAAACCTTTCGAGCATCTAATACACCTTTCATAACTTTAAAAACATCTTTTAAATTTTCAAAAGATAAATATCTTCGAAGTTTACCACTTGATATAGCAATATATTTAGTGTGTTTTGCAGAATTCGTAATCATTTCTCTTTCTATACCATTTTTGGAACCTATATAGATCGTTTCAATGTTACGTTTTTTTGCTTCAGGTATAAGTGCTAAGTTTACAGCTACATGTCCAATCGTACCGCCACCGGTAAAAGCTATTTTCTTCATTATTTATTTCTCCTCATTTTCTATCAATTTATAATAAGCATAAAATGGTGCATTTTTATCAAATGGAAATTCATCTGTTTCATATTCACCCATTTTTATAAAATCAAATTTATGAAACAATTTTTGTGCTCTTTTATTTAGTGAAAAAGTGTCCGTTAACACGATTGATAGCTCATTTTTTGAAGCATAATCAAGAGCGAATTGCATCATTATTTGTGCAATTCCTTTATACTCAGGATTCGTTGCCATTCTGTGTATAACAAGTGCATTTTCAGTGCTTACTGGCCAATCAAATTGTTGATACCATTCTGCTTGTACTTGATTAATGCAAATGTAACCTACTATTTCATCATTCACTTCATGTAAATAAAGATGCCCTTTATCAATATCGTCATAGAAATCTTTTTCTATAGGATATCGATGATCCCATTGTGGATTTTGATCAGCTAACATAATAGATTTAGCCATCTCTGTAAGTTTATTTATGTGAAGTATATCTGCTCGTGTTGCTGTTCTCATTTTTACTTACCTCCATCTACTTATGAATGTATTGAATAGCTTCATCTAATTGTTTATCTTCACTACGTATTTTTTTACGTAATAATTCTATGAATTTCTTAGTAGTGTCGTCTGTAAAGATACCATTTGATTCTAATTTATGATCATTTTGGAATGCTTTTACGTTACTTTCTAGTTCATTATCGAATTTTCCATTTTCATTGCTAATATTATACCCTAATGCTTTCAAACCAATCTTAATTGATTTAATCTCTTTTGAATTATCACCTTTTTGATAAGTTTTACTTGGATCGATGATTTCTATCTCTTCATATTTTGGTGCAGAGATTTTTTTATCAGGTTTAATCCCTTTTTTATGGATATATGATTTATTAGGTGTTAACCATCTCATGTTCGTATATTTAAGTATACTTGAATCGTTAAATTCCTTATGGACTTGTCCAATCCCTTTACCAAAAGTTGTAGTGCCTAGGACGTCTGCAATTTTGTAATCTTGTAAAGCTCCTGCGAATATTTCTGCAGCGCTTGCGGATCCTTTATTCACTAATACAGAGTAATCCATATCGTCAATTCCTGACATTTTTTTATTTTCAGTTTCCACTGCTTGAGGTTTGTCACCTTTAGTTTCTAAATAAATAACTGGTTTACCTTTATCTACAAATAAATTAACACTTGTAACAACTTCATCTAATAACCCGCCTGGATTATTTCTTAAATCTAGTACAATGTGTTTTACGTTATCTTTTTTAGCTTGTTTTAGGGCTGATTTTAATTCTTTAGTTGTTTTATTTTGGAACTTAGAAATGGCAATTACGCCAGTATCTTTCTTTTTAGTATAGTCAACACTAGTAACATGAATTTTATCTCGTTTAATATCTACATCAAAAGGTTCTTTTCCTTCTCTTTTAATAGTTAATGTGACAGTTGTGCCTTTTTTACCACGTACTTTTTCAACAATTTCATTTAATGATTTATTTTTGATAGATTTATGGTCAACTTTTGTAACGATATCTAGTGGTTGTACACCTGCTTTTTCTGCAGGTGAACCTTTCATTGGACTTGTAATTCTTACAAAACCTTTATGTACTTCCATTTCTGCTCCTATACCAACAAAATCACCTGAGATTTCTTCGTTGTAAGATGTCGTTTCTTTAGCAGATATGTATTCACTATAAGGATCATCAAGCGATTTAATCATACCATCGATGGCACCTTGTGTTAATTTATCATCATCAACGTCTTTATAATAGTCTTCATCGATTTGTTCATATGCTTCTTCAATTTTATTAAGACTTTTTTGTTTGTCATTACCAAAATTTAATCCGAATTTATAAGAGGCGAATGTCACTACAGATGTTAATAGTACAGTAACAAATAATATAATTAGTAATTTATATAGTGGCATTGTAATTTCTTGCTTTTGCTTATTTTTAAATGGTTTCATTTACTCACAACTTTCTTGTCAAATATAATTTATTTTAACAGTTAATTCATACAAAGAAAAACACTTTGGTGCACTCGACACCAAAGTGTTAAACATTTAAAATTTCAACCATTCTTCATATGAATCAAATAAATCATCGAAAACACTCATTGGCTGAGTAAACATAGCTTCTGTTTCTAAATAGTCAGAAAGTGTATGATAATCATTTGTAAACTTTGGGAATGATAAATCTTGGAAAATTAAATCAGCTAATTTTCCGATTTCACTATTTTCATTACGTTTCGTTAGAGCATATTGATAGAATGAATATTGTTTCATTTATTTCATTTTCACATCAATAGCTTTAGTTTCACCTTTAACTAAACTTTCTAATGATTCAATGTTAATATTTTCTGCATCATCAGTATTTGTAATGATAACAGGACTAATAACAGATTTAACTTTAGCTTCAATCGTTTCGATGTCAAATTTCAACAATTCATCACCTTTACTTACTACGTCGCCAGTGTTTACAAGTGCTTCGAAGCCTTCTCCACCTAATTGTACAGTTTCTAGACCAACGTGTATGAGAACTTCTAAACCATTAGAAGCTTTAATACCTACTGCATGATTTGAAGGTTTAAATACATTAACAATTTCGCCGTCGAAAGGTGCTACTACAACACCTTCTGAAGGTTTAATACCAAAACCTTCACCCATCATTTTTTGAGCAAAAACAGGATCTGGAATGTCTTCAATAGCTACATATTCTCCTGTGATTGGTGCATATACTTCAACATTTGTATCTTTAGATTTGTTACCGCCAAATAATTTTTTAAACATAAGTATCTTCTCCTCTAGTTATTAAAATGATTTACTAATTCTCCATACCCTAATTCTTCTAACTTATCGTATGGTATAAATTGCACAGCAGCTGAATTAATACAATATCTCAAACCACCTGTTTCTTTTGGACCATCATTAAAGACATGCCCTAAATGGCTATCAGAATCTTCAGAGCGTACTTCAGTTCTTATCATACCATGAGTTTTATCTACAAGTTCTATAACTTCTTGATCATCTAATGCTTTTGAGAAACTTGGCCAACCGCAATCAGATTCAAATTTCTCTTCTGAAGTAAATAAAGGTTTACCTGATAATTTATCAATATAAATCCCTTTATCAAAGTGGTTCCAATATTCATTTTGAAATGGTGGTTCAGTTCCATTTTGTTGTGTAACTAAAAATTCCATTTCATTTAAGTCATCTTTATTTTTTTTTAGCATTTTAGCGCCCCCAATATTTTTCTATAAATGCTTTACGTCCAGAACCTTGTTGATATCCTTGGTAATGTGCAGGATTTTTTAAATAATAATCTTGATGGTGCTCTTCCGCCGGATAAAAATTCTTATAAGGTTTAACTGGTGTAATGACGGGTTTATCAAAAATTTGTTGTTCATTTAATTGATTGATTTTATTTATTGCAGTTTCTTTTTGATCTTCATCATGATAGAAAATAACTGGTTCGTAGCTTTCTCCTCTATCGAAAAACTGCCCTCTATTATCAGTTGGATCAAATGTTTTAAAGTATATATTAAGAATAGATTCAAAATCTGTGTCTTCTTCATCATATTCAATTTGAACTGCTTCTACATGTCCAGTTTGATTTGTACAAACTTCTTCATAAGTAGGATTCTCGGTATGTCCCCCACTATAACCAGAAGTAACTTCTATAATGCCAGGAAATTCATTGAATGGTTTCACTAAACACCAAAAACATCCCCCAGCTAATGTTGCATATGCCATAGTTGTACCTCCTTTGATGATTAATTACTTTAGCTTAATATCAAAATACCATTTTTTAGCTGAAATATCTAATGTTTGAATTTGTATAGATTCAACGTTATCAATATCTAATTGATCTAAAGAGAGATAGACAGACTCATCTTTAGGATTTACTTGAATATATGGTGGAAGATCGCTATGTTTTTTTATTTGTGATAGTACAAATGGGTTTGAAATGTTCAGTTTACCTATATCAATAGCTTTTATTTCAAATTTTATCGTTTCATTATTTAACTTTACTGGTTTTGTTTTAAGGGTGATATCAATGTCTTTTCCCAATATTTTAGTACTTGTATCAAATGACAAAGATTTTTTTGTGATTTTCGATTGAATATTATACTTTTTAATTGAAGCATTCATTAATGATTCAAGTTCAGAATTACTAAAAGAAATCGTGAAATCTTTGTCGATTTTTTCAGAATTATTATTTGGATGGTTACTATCATCTGATATAGATACGAATATATATACCGTGGCTGTAAGTATTAAAATAATAAGAATAACAAAAGCAAAAAACCATGCCCGATGATTCATCCAATTTTTATTTTCCATAAAAGAACACGCCTATAGCGCCTTCACCTGTATGTGTTGAAACGACAGGTGTTGTTACTGCAGTATCAAACTTTTGAATATTTTTCTTTTCTTTAATTGATTTCATAAGTTTATTCACTAGTTGTTCTGCATTTGCATCTGCTATACCTATTTTAATGATTTCTTTCTTTTCTAAAAATACATCAAGTTCTTTCATAAGGTATTTAATGACAGCATTTTGAGTTCTAGCATTATGCATCATTTCTATTTTTCCGTTAATTACTTCACCAATTGGTTTAATATTCATAAGTGAACCAATAAGCCCTTTAGCTTTCCCAATTCTGCCACCTTTAATTAGGTTGTCAATATTACCTATAACAACAAATAACCTTAAATTATTTTTAATAACTTCAAGTTGTTCAACAATTTCTTCAATATTTTTTCCTTCATTAATCATTTTAACTACTTCTTCAATTTGGAAGCCATAAGCTAAAGAAATGAATTTACTATCAATAACTGTAACTTTGCTATCAGTCATTTGTGCTGCTTGCTGTGCTGCACTGAATGTTCCAGATAACTCTGAAGTCATATGAATACTAATAATGTCCGAACCATCTTTACCTAATTCGTCATATGTCTCTACTATTTTACCAATTGCAGGTTGACTCGTTTTCGGTAGTTTTTTAGCTTCTCTCATTTTTTCAAGGAATTCTGTTGAACTCATTTCAGTTTGATCTTCATAAGTAACGCCATCGATAAGTATATTTAATGGCACAACTGTTATATTGTTTTCCTTAAGATAATCTGCTGATAAGTCAGTTGTTGAATCAACGACGATTTTAATTTTTGACATAATGATTCTCCTTTAATGATTGAACAGTATTACTAATTTCCCCTTGAACATATTGGCTGACTTCTTGCATTGTTTTGTCTTCAAAGATTGAAGGATCAATCGGGTCTAAAATATGCACGTAAACATCTCCGGGAACGATTTTCTTTGAGTCTTGTGCTTCCATTATATTAGATGTTCCATATATTGCGATTGGCACAATTTTAACTTTTGCAGATTTCGCCAATTTAAATGATCCTGCTTTAAATTCTTGCATTTCTCCACCTTTACTTCGACTTCCTTCTGGAAAAATTAGCAGTGAATGTTGTTCTTTTAATTTATTTATACCATCTTTAATCATTTGTAAACTTGCTCTTCTATTTGAGCGATCTAAATAAATACAATTCATCTCTTCCATCCATGGTTTTAAAAATGGAATATTTTCTACTTCTTTTTTTGAAATAAAACCAAATGGTTGTGGTAAATGATTAATTAATACTGGAATATCAAAGTTTCCTTCGTGATTTGAAATATATAACACGGGTTCGTCTAGTGAATTTGTGTTACCAGTAATATGAGTTTGAACGCCTGCTGATTTCAAAATTCTTGTTGCCCATTTTCTAGCATATAAATAAACCATTTCATCTTGAGTTTGTATATCATCAACTAGCACTTTTTTCTTCTTAACTTTATTTAACTGTGACGTAACTAGCGCTGCATATCCAATGATATAGCCAAATGTTTTAGCTGTTCTTAACATACTATTATTTCCTTTCCAAATGCATATATGTGTGAGGTAATGTGTTTTTTTCATCTAATGTACCTGCTTCAGATGAAATAACTGTCCAATCTTTAAATTCGTATGGTGGGAAAAAGGCATCACCTTGGAATTTATCTTCAATAACAGTTATATACATATCGTCGACGCGATCCATCATTTGCTCGTATAGACCTTGTCCTCCAAATATAAATATATGTCCATCTAAATGATCAATTTCATCTAAGGAATGAATGACATCTACGCCTTCATGTTCAAAAGATCGATTTGAAGTTAATACGACATTTCTTCTATTTGGTAGTGGTCTAGCTAATGATTCAAATGTTTTTCTTCCCATCACAATAGTATTACCCGTTGTTAATGCCTTTACTCTTTTTAAATCATTTGGTAAATGCCATGGCATTTTATTATCTAAACCTATTACTCTGTTTTGATCATGACATACTATAATTGATTTCATTGTATTTACTCCTTCTTAAACTGCAATTGGTGCTTTAATACTTGGATGTGATTGATAATCTACTATTTCTAAATCTTCATATTCAATATCGAATAATGACTTATCAGTATTAATTTTAAGTTTAGGTGCAGAATATGAATCTCTAGAAAGTTGCTCTTCAATTGCTTCGATATGATTTTTATAGATGTGAGCATCTCCAAAAGTATGAACAAACTCCCCTACTTCTAGGTTACATTCTTTAGCAATTAAATGTGTTAATAAACTATAGCTAGCAATATTGAATGGTACTCCTAAAAAGATATCCGCACTTCTTTGATATAACTGACAGCTTAATTTTCCATCTTTAACATAAAATTGGAATAACGTGTGACACGGTGGTAAAGCCATTGTATCAATTTCAGTTGGATTCCATGCAGAAATAATATGTCTACGAGAATTTGGATTTTGCTTAATATTTTCAATTAATGTCTTAAGTTGATCAAAGCGTTGACCATCTTGATCTTTCCAATCTCTCCATTGTTTACCGTAAACGTTACCTAAGTTACCATATTTTTGCATAAAATCATCGTCGTTAAGTATTTTATTTTTAAAAATAGCTAATTGTTCTTTATATTGATCGTTAAACTTGTCATCAACTAAAGCACGACGACCAAAATCATTCATATCAGGGCCATTATATTCTTCACTTTCAATCCATTTTTTGAAAGCCCATTCATTCCAAATGTTATTTTTATATTGCAATAAGTATCTTATATTAGTATCACCTTTAATAAACCATAAAAGTTCGGTAGCGATTAATTTAAAAGATACCTTCTTTGTTGTTAATAGAGGGAATCCTTCAGACAAGTCAAATCTCATTTGGTGGCCAAATATAGAAATAGTACCCGTACCAGTTCTATCGTCTTTACTTTTACCTTCGTTTAATACTTTGTTACATAAATCATGATACGCTTTATCAAAGTTATTCATTTGAGCACCTCTTTTTCTTTATTCTTCCTTATCTATATTAACGAAAAACGTTATATTTTACTACTGATATAATAGAAAATGATATCGATAAAAGATAGAATCTTTCACTGAAATTATGTATAATAGAATTAAATTAACGAAGAGATCACAATTCAAAGGAGGCTATTTCAATGAATGAAATATTCGCTGTTATAGGGTTATTCTTATTATTAAGCTATATGATTAGTATGTGCATTACTGAATAGTACTTAAAAGGGGCAAAAGAACTTGGGACTTAAATCCCTTTCTTAACTAAAATCACCCAATCCGTTAGACTTATTTTCGGATTGGGTGAATTTTTATTTTTTATTTTGATTTTGTACTTAGTCCATAATGTGTTTTAGAACTTTTTCGTAAACATTGTGTGACTTTTAATTTTTTAAAGATATGACTTTTATAATGTGCCTTTACTATTAAATATTTATAATCTTCAATAGGTTTTATATTTTGAATTACATCTGTCATTCGAGACAATTCACCCATTCTATCGTTTTCGACTAACGTTTGTTCAAACATGTGATCTAAATAAAGTACATCTACTAATTTAGTGTTTTGCTTAACCCAATTGTTGTAATCATCATTTATAAAATGAATGCGTTCATATTCTTCTGGTTCTAGATAATTTTTCATGCCTTCTGAAATAACGAAATATATAAGAGGATTTTGCTCTATTGCATATATATTTGCTTGCTTAAAAATCTTCAATGTCATGTAACTATCTCTTCCTAACCCCATTGTTCCATCTATGAAATTAAAAGTTGATAAATTACTTGTTATATCATTCAGCATTTCTATAAGTATAGGTTGTTTATTTTGTTTCAACATGTGTAATTTAACTTTTACAGTATCTAAATGAAAATAAATAGGAGTATCCGGTGAAAAATATAATTTTGGCCCATTACTTTCAAAAACTATGACCGGTGTAGTATCATTTTGAAATAATTGCTTAATTGTTAGTTTATTTCGTTTGATAGTTTTAACTTCATTCACAAATTCTAATTTAGATAATATAGCAAATGCATCTTCTACTTGATTGTAGAGAGGTGCATTAACTTTAACTGCAGTTGTTAATCTAACGTTAGTCACAGTATTCATCAAAAGCGTCTTTAATATCCATGCAAATCTCTTGGATATCTCTTCCTTCAATATGTTCACGTGGCATAAAGTATTTAAGCTCTTTACCTTTAAATAAAGCCATAGATGGACTTGATGGTACTTGAGCAATATATGCTCTCATCGTTTCTGTTGCTTCTTTATCTTGACCAGCAAATACAGTAGCTGTTCTAGCAGGTTTCTTATCATTTTGCTGAGCTACTGTGACAGCTGCCGGACGAGCTAAACCTGCCGCACAACCACATACTGAGTTAACTACAATAAACGTTGTTTCATTTTGATCTACATTATCCATAAAATCTTTAACTGCATCAGGTGTTTCTAAACTTTCGAAACCTTGTCCTGTTAATTCTGTTCTCATCGGTTGAGCTAATTCTTTCATATATTGTTCGTATGCATTCATAATATTATTCCTCTCTCTTTCTATTCGCCATTTGTTTCCACACAGATCCTAAAGCAGCTTCACCATTTTCAATTCTTTCAATTGCCATTTGAACTTGTAGTTTAACGTCAAATGCTGGATCATCTTGTCTGTTTTTTAAAGCTTCTAAAGCTGTTTCATCGCCTTCATCAAAAATAAACATAGCTGCACGCCATCTTACAATTTTTTGAGGATCTTCAAGTGCTTCGATCATAACGGGTAAAGCTTCTTTATAACCTAAGTCACTTAAACAATCTCCAGCAGTTCTTCTTACAGAAACAACTTTATCTTTCATACCTTCATATAGATAAGGTAATGTTTCTTTTTGCTCTATCATTCCTAATAAAACGATCGCCATTCTTCGTACTTGAGGTTTCTCATCATGTAATGCTACTTCCAATAATGGATAATCCTCTTCTGTAGGAGTTGGAAAATCGTTTAACATTCTTAATTTTACTTTCCAATCTTGCTCTTGTTCAAAAGTTTCTTTATCGACATGAACAAATTGTTTTTCAGGAATTGTAATATCACTTGTTAAAGCTTCTTCAACTAGCTCATCTAAAATTGCTTTAGGATATAATGCTAGTAATTCTTCTTGTACTGTTTCAAGAACTTCTTCAACTTCTCCATAACGAACGCCTAAATCTTCCCATTTTCTCAAAAATACAACATTATCAGTGTCTTTAGTAGCTTTCAACATACTATCGATATAAATCTCTGGTAATTGTTTTCTCTTTTCTTGTTCTTGAGTTGTTAATTTAATTTGGTAAGGAATTCCTTTAAATTTTAAGACTTCTGCTTTTACTTCACCAAAATGTTCATTTACTTGATTGTTATTTGAGTCTGAATCCTGATCTGATCCAGATATTGCAGTTGTTACATCTTTTAGTAAAGTATCCCAATTTTCTTTAGGACGTTTATCCACGGCAATAAAATCCATTACATGGAATACAGATTTAATCCCTTCTAAATTTAATATACGGTTAATGAATTCAGGATTATGATCATTAACTTCTGTATAAGTGTTTGAAGATCTGTCTTCCTTTTTAAATGATAAAACGATTTTCATAGTGTTAGGACTTGGTGTTGGTTCAACTCTAACAATTTCCATAATATCCTCCTTATTGCAATTTGTTGCCTAGTTGTTTAATTCGTATACCTACAGAACATTCAGATATACAATATTGATGTGCTTGGTGTTTTCCTTGAGTTTCTCTATAATGCGTTTTAAGTAAACACCCTTTGCAGTATGTTTCCATTAAATGATCTATTTGTTTGATTGCTACTTTTTCTTCTTGAGCTAAAATAAGTGTCACTCCCTTACTAGACCGTTATTATACCATTCATAATACGAATTGTTTACGATAAAGCTTGTTGATTTTTATAACTTTGAGCCGTATAATAAATAAGTTCGATTATCGCGGTTTCTAAACACCCGCAATATCAAAATTTAGGAGGAACAAAGTTATGTATAATGAATTAATAGGAATCGGTACATTCTTCATCACATTTATATTGATGTTAGTCCTATACCGTTTCTTTGGAAAAACTGGCCTGTTTGTTTGGGTTGCTATAGGTACTATTATAGCAAATATACAGGTTATTAAAACAGTAGAACTATTTTCAGTTAGTGCAACACTTGGAAATGTAATGTTCGCATCAATTTATCTTGCAACAGATATATTAAATGATATATATGGTAGAAAACAAGCTAAAAAAGCAGTTTGGCTTGGATTTTCATCAGTTATCGTCATGGTTATTTTACTTCAATGTTCGCTAACATTCATACCAGCTCAAGATGATGTTTCACAAAAAGCGCTGGAAACTATTTTTAATATTGTACCTAGAATTGCATTAGGTTCAATAATCGCTTATGTTATTGGACAACATTTAGATGTACTTTTATTTAATTTAATTAAGAATAAGTTCTCATCAGATAAAACATTCTATATAAGAGCATATGGTAGTACTATTGTCAGTTCTATAATTGATACAGCAATATTTGTGTTAATTGCATTTTATGGCAACCTACCAAATAGTGTAGTATTTGAAATCTTTATTACAACATATTTCTTAAAACTACTTACAACAATATCAAATGTACCATTCGGTTACATTGCAAAGTCAATGTATAGAAAAGGCAAAATTAATGATTAAAACAGATAAGTATTATAACTTTTAATACTGAAAAAATCTCCCAATCCTTAAAATTATTTTAGGAATGGGAGATTTTTTTAACACATTATATATTATTAATTCTCTTCTTTTTTATCTTTACGACGACCAAATAAGAATAATGCGCCGACACTTGCAAATAAAGTACCGAATAAAGTTGTGTTTTCAATTGGTTGTTCACCAGTATTAGGTAGAACTTCTGTTTTTGAAACATTTTCATTATTCATTTCTTTATTTTTAGTGATTTTATTTTGTTCATTGCCTATTGAAGTGTCTTTTAAAGCACTTTCTAGTTTGTTATTAGACAATTTGTTTTGATTATGAGGTTCTATAAGTTCATGAGATTTAATTGTTTGAACAGAATCTTTATTTTCTGTCTTTCTAGAATTTGACATGTCATGTCCACTTTCTTTTGAATTAACAATTATTTTAACATTTACTATTTCTGTAGAACCATCTGGATAAGTAACTTTAACAGGAATAGTTTGCTTAGTACCTGAAATTACATTTGCTGGAGGTGTAACTGATAACGCACCAGTTTTAGAATTTATTTTTATATCCCACTTACTTTGTACTGTTGCTCCAGGTATTTCGAATTTTGTGTTTTTAGGCAGTTTTCCATCACCAATTTGTGGAATGGTAATACTTTTATCAGGTGAAATATTTATCGGATTATCACCATAGCCAGGCATGTTTTTATCTACATCTTTAGCTTTGTTATTAATCATATCAGTAGGATTTGATTGTAACTTAAGTTTTGAATTATCTGAAGCAATCGGTGATTCTGCTTTACCCGTTACTTTCGCTGTATATTTGTTTTCAGGTAATGGTGCTGTTGGTATAATTTCAACAATACCTTGATCATTTGCGATCCCTTCTCCAACCTTGTTACCATCTTTATCGAAAATTTCTACTTTATAGCCTGGTTTAGATATTATTATAATTGGATCTTTTGTACTAGCTTTACCAGTTAAGTCTGTTTGAGTATCAGGTTTAGTTGATTGTGTTGTATCTTTCGATTTGACAGGTTCAGAAGCATCAGACGTATTTGGTGTTTCCGCGTTATCCGTTGCTTTGGCTGTGATATTACCTTCAGGTAATGGTTTTGTTGGTGTAATTTCAGCTACGCCTTGATCATTAGCGATGCCTTCACCAATCTTATTACCATCTTTATCGAATAATCCTATTTTAGATCCTGGATCAGCTTTTACAACGATTGGATCTTTCGTGCCACCTTTACCAGTTAAATCTGTTTGAATCACAGGTTTAGTAGGCGGCGTTGTATCTTTCGATTTGACTGGTTCAGAAGCATCAGATGTATTCGGCGTTTCAGCATTATCTGTCGCTTTAGCCGTGATATTACCTTCAGGTAATGGTTTTGTTGGTGTAATTTCAGCTACGCCTTGATCATTTGCGATACCTTCACCAATCTTATTGCCATCTTTATCGAAGATTTCAACTTTAGTTCCAGAGTCAGCTTTTACAACGATTGGATCTTTCGTGCCACCTTTACCAGTTAAATCTGTTTGAATCACAGGTTTAGTAGGCGGCGTTGTATCTTTCGATTTGACTGGTTCAGAAGCGTCAGACGTATTTGGCGTTTCCGCATTATCTGTCGCTTTAGCCGTGATATTACCTTCAGGTAATGGTTTTGTCGGTGTAATTTTAGCGATACCTTGATTATTAGCGACGCCTTCACCAATCTTGTTGCCATCTTTATCGAAGATTTCAACTTTAGTTCCAGGGTCAGCTTTTACAACGATTGGATCTTTCGTACCACCTTTACCTGATAAGTCTGTTTGAATCACAGGTTTAGTAGGCGGCGTTGTATCTTTCGATTTGACAGGTTCAGAAGCATCAGATGTATTCGGCGTTTCAGCATTATCTGTCGCTTTAGCAGTGATATTACCTTCAGGTAATGGTTTTGTTGGTGTGATTTCAGCTACGCCTTGATCATTTGCGATACCTTCACCAATCTTATTGCCATCTTTATCGAAGATTTCAACTTTAGTTTCAGGGTCAGTAGTCACTGAAATTGGATCTTTCGTACCACCTTTACCTGATAAGTCTGTTTGAATCACAGGTTTAGTTGGCGGTGTTGTATCTTTTGATTTGACAGGTTCAGAAGCATCAGATGTATTCGGTGTTTCCGCATTATCCGTTGCTTTCGCTGTAATATTACCTTCAGGTAATGGTTTTGTTGGCGTGATTTCAGCGACACCTTGATCATTTGCGATACCTTCACCAATTTTGTTTCCGTCTTTATCGAAGATTTCAACTTTAGTTCCAGGGTCAGCTTTTACAACGATTGGATCTTTCATACCACCTTTACCTGTTAAGTCTGTTTGAATCACAGGTTTAGTTGGCGGTGTTGTATCTTTCGATTTGACAGGTTCAGAAGCATCAGATGTATTCGGCGTTTCAGCATTATCTGTCGCTTTAGCAGTGATATTACCTTCAGGTAATGGTTTTGTTGGTGTGATTTCAGCTACGCCTTGATCATTTGCGATACCTTCACCAATCTTATTACCATCTTTATCGAAGATTTCAACTTTAGATCCAGGGTCAGCTTTTACAACAATTGGATCTATCGTGCCACCTTTACCAGTTAAATCTGTTTGAATCACAGGTTTAGTAGGCGGCGTTGTATCTTTCGATTTGACTGGTTCAGAAGCGTCAGACGTATTTGGCGTTTCCGCATTATCCGTCGCTTTCGCTGTGATATTACCCTCAGGTAATGGAATAGTTGGTGTGATTTCAGCAACACCTCGATCATTAGCGATGCCTTTACCAATCTTATTACCATCTTTATCGAAGATTTCAACTTTAGATCCAGGGTCAGCTTTTACAACGATTGGATCTTTCGTACCACCTTTATCAGTTAAATCTGTTTGAATCACAGGCTTAGTTGGTGGTGTTGTATCTTTCGCTTTGACAGGTTCAGAAGCATCAGACGTATTTGGCGTTTCCGCATTATCCGTTGCTTTGGCTGTGATATTACCTTCAGGTAATGGTTTTGTTGGTGTGATTTCAGCTACGCCTTGATCATTTGCGATACCTTCACCAATCTTATTGCCATCTTTATCGAAGATTTCAACTTTAGTTCCAGGGTCAGCGTTTACTGAAATGATTGGTGTCATATGAGCTTTACCAGTTAAATCAGTTGTGATGACAGGTTTAGCCGGCGCTGTTGTATCTGTCACCTTGATTGGGTCAGAAGCGTCAGACGTATTCGGTGTTTCTGCATTATCCGTCGCTTTCGCCGTGATATTACCTTCAGGTAATGGCATAGTTGGTGTGATTTCAGCGACACCTTGATCATTGGCGATGCCCTCACCAATTTTGTTTCCATCTTTATCAAATAATTCGACTGTAGAACCTGGTTCAGCGTTTACTATAATAGGATCTTTCGTACCACCTTTGCCAGATAAATCAGTTTGGATTACTGGTTTAGTTGGTGGTGTTGTATCTTTCGATTTAACTGGATCCGAAGCATCAGACGTATTTGGCGTTTCCGCATTATCCGTCGCTTTCGCTGTGATATTACCTTCAGGTAATGGTGTTGTTGGCGTGATTTCAGCCACACCTTGATCATTAGCAACACCTTCACCAATCTTATTGCCATCTTTATCGAAGATTTCTACTTTAGAACCTGGTTCAGCGTTTACTGAAATGATTGGTGTCATATGAGCTTGGCCTGTTAAATCAGTTGTGATAACAGGTTTAACCGGTGCCGTTGTATCTGTCGCCTTGATTGGGTCAGAAGCGTCCGACGTGTTCGGTGATTCTGCATTATCCGTTGCTTTCGCCGTGATATTACCTTCAGGTAATGGCATAGTTGGTGTGATTTCAGCGACACCTTGATCATTGGCGATGCCCTCACCAATTTTGTTTCCATCTTTATCAAATAATTCGACTGTAGAACCTGGTTCAGCGTTTACTATAATAGGATCTTTCGTACCACCTTTGCCAGATAAATCAGTTTGGATTACTGGTTTAGTTGGTGGTGTTGTATCTTTCGATTTAACTGGGTCAGAAGCATCAGACGTATTCGGTGTTTCAGCATTATCCGTTGCTTTGGCTGTGATATTACCTTCAGGTAATGGCATAGTTGGCGTAATTTCAGCGACACCTTGATCATTGACGATGCCCTCACCAATCTTATTGCCATCTTTAT